>JAWLBB010000002.1:600000-900000 GCA_041395105.1 Opitutaceae bacterium
CCCTGGGTTGGCTCGCACTGGGAGAGCTTCTCAAGCGGGCGGACGACTGGGGTCGGGCTGGACAATGGCCCCGGGAGCCGCGCGGTATCGGGTTGACCACGGCAGCTGCGGCAATCCTTGCCGGAACCCTCCTTCTGCTGGCTTATCGGCCGGGAATCGAACCGTTTGTGGGCGGTCTTTCTTCCTGGCGGATGACGTCGCTTCCGGGCAGTCCAGTTGCCGACAGCTTTCAAAGCTGGCTTCATCGCAACGGCTTCTCTGCGATGCTGCGGGCGACCCTGGTTCCTCTCCTCATCCTCATTCCCGCTCTCTGGATAATCCCGCGGGATCGATCCTCGGACAATCGGCGCCTCGTCCTGGTGCTGCTCATGGGGCCGTTGGTCCTGTTGATCGCCCTGGCCAGCCTCCAGCTGCGAGTGTGGAATGCAGTGGACGCCATGCTTCTCGTCGTCCTGATCGTGGTCGTCACGCCCGCACGAGGTCGGGACAGGATTCCGACGGGAAAATGGTCGATCTCAATGTCGTTTCTCGCGGCGCTGCTGTTCGCCCCGGGTCTGCTTCTCCTTCATGTCCGCACAGGCTACGCAAATCCCAAGGAATTGAATCAGACCGAGGCGGAATTCGTGGTCGAACGCAATCTCGCCCACTGGTTGGCACGACGAGCCGGACCGGAGGGCGTCACCGTGCTGGCGGCGCCCCAGCTCACTGCGTCACTTGCCTACTACGGAAGCCTCAGAGGCTTGGGAACCCTCCATCCGGAAAACAACGACGGGGTGGCCGCAGCGATTCGCATCGCCAGTTCGACCTCCAACATGGAATCACAGGCACTCCTGGAGAAGCGTGGCGTGACCCACGTCATCATCCCGTCCTGGGATTCGGGCCTGACCGATTATGCGCGGATCGGGTCAGGGGTGCCCAGCGGCACCTTTGTCGCCCTTCTCAATCGATGGGAACTGCCACCCACCATACGCCCCGTGGTGTATCCGATGCCACGCATTCCGGGATGGGAAGGCCAGGCCGTCACCGTTTTCGAGGTGGTCGAGGAGCAGGATCCGGCCGATGCGCTCAGCCGGCTCGCCGAGTATTTCATCGAGATGGGGGAGATCGAACGGGCCACCGCTTACCGCACTGAGCTCGGCAATTTCCCGGCCAGCCTCGGGGCCATCGCCGCCCTTGGCCAAATCGCCATGGCAAAGGGCGACACCGCCGCGTTTTCATCCGTCATGGACCTGGCCGTTCCCTACACCGAAGGCGGGGCCGCCCGTTCCATGCCGTGGGACCGACGGGTAAGCCTGGCCATCGTCCTGACCCAGGGAAAGCAGCGGGAACTGGCACGGGAGCAGGTCGAGGCCTGCCTGAAGCGGACAACCGAGGCCAATCTGCGCTCACTCACTCCGAGTTCACTCTTCCGCTTTCTTCTGCTCTGCAGGATGTTCAACCTGGAAATCCCCGACCCGGATCTGGGCGCGAAGGCTCGGTCCATGGTCCCGCCGGACCTGCGGGAGAGGTTGTAGCAGGGGGGCCGGCAACCGAGTCGCCATGCAGGGTAGGCTCTACCAGCAGGAGGACCCAGAGAAACCTGTTTCTCGCAACCTGTAGGAGAGGCTTTACGCCTCGATCCTGCTGTTGATCGAGGCGTAGAGCCTCTACGGATGGAGCGCCGCCAGACAAGCATCCCTTCATTCGTATCCACACGTCACTCACAAAGAAAGCCCGACGACCTTTCGGCCGTCGGGCTTGAACTTTAGGGATTGATTGTCGCCCGGGGTAACCACTCCCGGGCTGTTTCCTGAATCTCCCCTAGAACTCGAACGTGGTGTTCAGCGTAAAGGTCCGCGGTTCGGCAATCCGGTAGGCGGCCGGACTCCCATCGGGCTGGACCGTCACCGGAACGAGACTGTCGTCCCCGGTCACATTGCGGACATTGAACTGAACCCTCATCTTCACCTTGTCGGAGAAGATGTTGAACCCATAACCGGCCCAGAGATCGAACGCGTCTTCCGGACTTCCGTAATAGGGATTGTTCACATCATACCCGTCGTCCGTCGAATTGAGCGGGAAGCCGGTGACATTCTTATCCACCCAGCGGTAGCCGAGACCGATATTGGCACCCTTGAGAGGCCCTTCCTGGAAGCCGTAGTTGGTGACCAGGTTGAAACGCCACGGCCGCAGTTCCGGAACACTGCTGTCGTTCAGAGCCAGAGCCAGCTTGTAGGCCGGATAGGTCTCATTGTTGAACTTGTCGAGGAGCGTGCCGCCCGAACCCACGTCGAGGGCCCAGTTGCCACCACCCCACATTCGCATGTCGCCCATCGGACCCTGGTAGTCCTGATAGCGCTGCTCGATCCAGTCCGAATAGGCCTTGCCGATCTTCACCCGCTTGGCATCGGTCTTGGAGGCATTGATGGAGATCTGAAGGCCATTGACCGGCTGGGCGGTGAGTTCGAATTCCACGCCCTCGGACACGGTGTCACCGGTCACGGCGACCGTATTCATGCTCCAGCTGCCACCGCCTGTATCCCAGTCCGTCATGCCCCAGGCCTGCTTGAAATCGGCAGACGGGGCCTTGGCAAGGAAGTCTTTTACCGAAGCCACCATCACCGCGTACTGAGCGTCGATTGCCGCCTGAGTGTAGGGATTATAGTCCGGGGAGTTGGGATCGCCATTAAAGCCCCGGCTCGGGTCGACCCGGTCGGCGTTGGCCGGCTCCCAGCGCAGGATCTTGCCATCCGTCGTGGTGCCGAAGTTCTCCCACGAATCGTAGCCTTGTCCGTTGATATCACGGTTGATGCGCTGCGCATGAACGTTGCTCCAGGCCTCACCCGCACCGATCAGGTAGGAATTCCCCAGCTCACCCGAAAGGGTGGCATTGGTCACCGAGGTCTTGTACCAGTTGACCTTGAGGGAAACCCTGTTCTGCAGGGCGGAAACCGTGAAACCGTAGTCCTGAGTCTCACCACTGGGCGAGGGAACCGGCTGACCGACAATGTCCTTGCGGGACGCATCCGGCTGGAAGTTCGACGACTCGCTGTAGAAGACACTGAAGTCGAGCCCGTAGGGCAGATCGGCGACCATCGCGCGGGGCAAACGGCCCACCACGCTCCAGGTCGTCGTGTCACCCTCCACCGTATTGTTCGGTTCACTCGGAATCTGGAAGCTCGGGTCGGCGAAATTCGTCACCAGTCCACCCACCTTGTTCGGCGAGCCGGCATCGTAACTCTTGGCCTTGTCCTTGCGCCAGCCCACCATCGGGACGATCGATCCGTCAAAGAACCAACCCTGCCAGACCAGGGTGGTGGAATCGATCTCATCCTTGTACTTGCGGGCCTGGGTGTAGGGACGGGTGTCGTCGTTGTAGCTCGGGTCGTTGGGATTTACAATCGGTACACTGTAGCTGATGAAATCCGCAGCATCCGTATTCCACTGCATGATATTCGCGCTGACCGGCTCCTGAATCGCGGTGATCCGCGGCAGATGGAGACCGCTCGCGCTGGCGGCATTCGATGGGATTCTGTCGCCCAGATAGGAGACCGTGACGGCATCCCGGGAGGCCTGGCCGACAGAAGAATTGGCGGTCGGTCCATACCCCGTTCCAACAAACCAGTTGTTCCAGTTGGTGGAGACCGTCTCGTTGGCCTGCTGGGCAAGACTCGCCGTGAAGATGTGTCGACCCAGGAGTTTGGCCATGCCCGTATCCGAATTCATGATATCCTGGAAGTTCACCTCGGCAAAGGCCGTCCCGCGGTAGGAATCCCGCACGCGGTTGGTCTTGCCGCTTCCGGCCGAACCACCGCCCGCGATCACCATCGGTCGACCGACATTCGGATTGGGAGAACCGTCGATCAGCGTCTCCATGATGTCGACGGTGATGGCCGCCGCATCCCAGGCGAGGAAGTTCTTGTAGCCCCAGTCGGAATCCTGATGATCGTAAGCCAGCTCAATGCCGATCTTGTTGTCCATGAACGTCTGACTGAGATTGATGTTGTAGGCGTCAAAATCGTTCCAATTGCCCCTGTTCTCACCATCGATCAGGTTGTTGTAGAAATCGAAGATCTCGGGATCCGTGATCGATTTGGACTTGTAGGGACTGATCGTCCAGCCCGGCTTCCGGAGATTCGTCCCGATCTGATTGTAGGTCTGAATCCCCTTGTAGGAGCCGTTGGTTGTATTGTCGAACTCGGTCGTTGGCTGAGTCGGCCAATTGTAGGCACTGGCCGCAAACATCAGGCTCTGCGACGTACTGTCGGCTTCAAAAGCCACGACCTGGCCGTCCCAGATACGCTGTCCGGCCGCGCCGACATACGGGGAGTAGCGGGCGTTGGCCCGATCGGTCAGCTGATTGGCGTCCTGCCAAGGATAGGTCGCCTTGCCCATTCCCTGGAACCAGGGGCTGATCGCATCCTGCGGCGGAGTCAGGCGAGGGCTGATCCCCTCAATCGATCCGTTCTCATAATTGGCGCGCAAGGAGGTCTTCATGCCGTTCTTGGCCAGGGCCTTCGGCTCCCAGCGCACGGCACCGTAGAGCCGGTGATCGTCCTTATAGGCCGGGTCCTGCTTGTACTGGGTCGCATCCCACAATCCCGCCACGCGAACCGCCAGTTCGTCCTCGAGGAAGACCTTGTCCACGTCAAACGAACCCCGGTAGGATCCAAAACTGCCGATCTGGAGCTCGACCTTGTTCAGATCCTTGAAGCTGGCCGTATTGATGCTGCTGTTGATGATGCCGGCCGGTGAACCGATACCGAAAAGAATCGAGTTCGGACCGCGCTGCAGATCAACGCGTCCGACATTGTAGGCATCCCAGGGAATATCGGTGAGGAAGAAGTCACGGACATTGTCCGCCGCAGCCAATCCGCGGATGCGTGTGTTCGGAACCGGCTCGACATATCCGCCGTCTGCCAGGACCGCGCCGTCACCCAGGCCGGAGAAATTACCACCCTGCCCGGCCACTTCCGTGTTGGTTGTATACACGAGGAGGTCGGCGGAATTCTTCGAATTGGTGTCCGTGAGGAATTTCTGGGTCACCACCTGGATGGCGGATCCCACGTCCTTCAGATCGGTTCGAAGGCGGGTTCCGGCAAGCGAGGCCGTGGCCGCATAGCTGTCGGCGTCTTCGTCGGCATCGATGACAAAGGGCGACAACTCGACAATTTCTTCATCGTCTTCGGTCGCGGCAGCCGGTGGTGGAGTCGCCACCGCCTGGGCGGCCATCCTTGCTGGAAGCGCAAGGGCAAAAACAGCGAGGAAAGTCATCGCTGGAATACTCTTCTGCAATAGGGATTTTTTCATAGGAGTTCAGTCTAACAGTTCAGGGGCTTCCGGCGGGGGGTACCCAAGACCGGAACGCGTCGAGAATAGGCACAATCCGTTCCCCTTACCATGAGAAGGATTGTTCACTCCTTAAGGTTCTTTGCGGCTGATTTGATCACACCCGGACTGCAGAAACAGACGGCGCGGCACCCTCGTCCCGCTTCAGGGAAAGGGATCTCTCCTCAGAATGACCGCAGCATGTCGGGTGACGTCCGGAGACGATGGTCGGATAGGGCCCCCGGGATGACTCACCCCGTCCCGCTCCAGCCCCCCCACCCTCCGGTTACCTCGGGACAACCCGCATTTGAACCGCCCGGAACATCATCGATCAGTATGCCTTACGGGGAAGGATCGCGGATGAACCGGCGTGGGATGCCCCAGGGTTGAGCGCCAGGAGGTCGGGAGATCACTTTCCTGCTCCGGCCGCCGCCCGAATTCTGACACCCGTGTCAATTCTCATTGAGCGATTCGTTCCCGAACGCTGACATTTCATTCTACGAAATTGATTCCCCGGGTTTGACATCGATCTCAAATCTCGTGGGCCGGAAAGGCGATTCCGGAAACTGGTGATGGCGGGCCAATTAAGATCCTTGACCACCGCTTCATCGATCCGGACCCGCAGCGCCCCCGGCCCGCCCCGACCTCAAAGCGTCCGACCCGGAAGTTCCCCGGACCGGGGCCATCCATCGTCACGATCGACCGATCCGGAAAGCTCCTTTCGATCAGGCCTGGATTCCCGACCAAGACGCAAGGAACTTCGTCGCAGCGGAGGGGAACCGGGTTCTCCGGGTCGATTCCGGCACCCGACACCAACGCCCACTGGAAGCAAAGCCGCCACCAGAAACGAAGAGTCCGCATGATCTCAGGGTCTTCTCGATCTCCTCGGATCTTCCTACCAGGGCTGACGGCCGAATCGGGTCGCGTAGGCCGACCGCATGCCCTCCAGTTCCTCCGGAGTGATCCTCGATTGGTGGCGAGCCCTCGCCAGCCAATCCCGCGCCGCCGCCTCGTCCCCGTTATTGATGCTGTAGTTGACCATCAGGACCAGGCCCACCGGGAAATCCGGCTCGGCCACCAGCGCCGCCCGGATCAGCTCCATCCCCGCTTCAACCTCCTCACGTTCAAAATGGATTCGGGCCAGGTCGAAATAGGCGTTGGCTTCCTGGGGTCGGAGTCGGATCGACTCCTGCAACTCGCCGATGGCCTCATCCTTGCGACCGAGTTCGACCAGGCGCCGACCGTTCGCCAGATGCAGACCCGGAGAATCCGGGCAATGCTGCAATCCGCGGGTCAACGTCAGGTCCGCTGCGGCATTCTGCCCCGCCTTGCGCTGCAGAACTTCCAGCTGCGCCCATCCGTCGGGGAATTCCGGCGCGATGACCGTGCAGCTCTCAAAGAGTCCCCGGGCCCGGTTGAGGTCTCCCATCGCCACATAAAGCATGCCCAGCTGATACTGGAGCTGGTAATTCTCGGGATCGAGCCGCAACGCGCGCTCCAACCGGTGGATGGCCATTGGATTATCGCCGGCATGCCCGGCATCGCCGGCCGCCACGGCCAGACGATACGTGTCGTAACAGTCCTCAAAGAGTTCCTCCAGCCACGGATCACGGATATCACTGTAGGCTCCGAACGCCTTGGCTTCACCACGGATCGCCGCCGCCTCATCCTCGTCCCCCAAGGCCTCAAGAACCGTGGGCAAAAGGTCGCGGCCAATCCGCTGCCCGCTCAAACGTCCAGCCTCTTCCAGCCGTATCCTCGCTGCCTCCCAATCCCCATGCTCAAAATCCACCCGGGCCAGACCGAGCTGCGCGTGGGCCTGAGTCTCGTCCCGATCCAGGGCTGCCTGATAGACCTCGGCCGCTTCGGCCCATCGGTTCATCTTCAGCAAGGCATCACCCAGCCGAATCCGGGCCGGCGGGAAATCCGGGGCGATCGCCACCGTCATCCGCCAGAGTGCGAGCGCCTCCTCCAGCCGTCCGGATTCCGCAAGGAGGAAGGCCAGCCGATGCGGCCAGACCGCATTGCCGGGATCGACCCGGAGCAATCCCGTATAGCAGGCGACCGCTTCCTCATAGAACCCGTTGGCATGATAGAGCCGACTCAGCTCGGCCAGTCCCCGAAGCCGGTCCGGCCCGCTGCGCGCCCGCTCCTCACTCGTGCTGAGGCGTTTCACAAACAGCGATGGCCACGCCGCCAGATCCGGCTGCTCGGGGATGCTCGCCGCAATCACCCCGTTCTCCTCAGCAATGCCGCGCCACCACCACCAGCCGGACAACACCAGCAGAAGGACTGCCCCGAACCCCGCCACCCATCCAAAACGCTTCGCCATACTCATGGTTCCGACGGATGCCAGAGGGTGATTCGTCCCATCCGCTCAAAGGGCGCATAAACCGGAAAGCCGCCCGTCACAAGGGACGGTCGGCCGGATCCATCAAAGTCCGCGGCCACCGCCGAGATCAGATCCTTGGGCGCATAGGCGAGGATCTGGGGCTCGAAGGCCATCCGGCCGTCGTTGCGGAACCACATCAGTGAAACAACCTTGGGATCCTTCTTGTTCCAGTCGGAATAGGCGCTGGTCGCGACCACGTCCACATCGCCGTCGCCGTCCAGATCGGTCCCCACCGGACTGTAGGCGCCCGGAAGATACCCAATCCGGTGATAGCGGAATTGCCCTCTTCCTTCATTTTCCAGCCACTGGACCCCATGCCAGGGCCGCGGTCCGGGCAGGGCAGCCGGGCCGAATCCGTCACCGTTGCTGTAGACCACATCCATATCCCCGTCCCGGTCGAGATCCGAGAGGCTGATCCCGCTGCTCCCATAGTCCTGGTTGGTCGATCCGAAGATGACCTTGCGACCGAACTGACCTCCCCCCAGGTTTTCAAAATAGTAGATCTCCTCCCACTGTTGGGATACCAGCGCCACGATATCGGGCCGGCCGTCAGCGTTGAAATCGGCCGGGCAGACGTTGATCGTTCCCGAGAGATCGAGCAGGCCATGGCTGACGAACTCCCATGGGCCGATCCGTTCCATCCAGCGGATCTCCCCCTGGTCGTAACCGAACTGACCGACCACCAGGTCAAGCTGCCCATCGCCGTTGAAATCCGCGGCCCGCGCATCGGTCACCCGTGCCACGTTCTCCAGCAGCTTGTGCGGCGTGAACTGTTCCGAGCCGTCGTTCTCGAGAACGAAGAGGGTTCCGATCCGGTCGTTGTTGGGAAAAACAAAACCCATGCTCGATACGATGAGATCAAGGTCTCCATCCTTATCGAGATCGGAAGCCTCGACATGGACCGGAGCACTCATATCCGTACCGACAACGCTCTCCACAAAGCCGCCGGTCTCAGTCTGACGAAGCCAGACAACCGTGTTCTCGCGGGCCTCACAGGCGAGGATATCCATCCGCCCGTCCTGGTCGAGATCGACCGCGTTGACATGGGCGATCCAGGGTGGTTCCCCAATCGGCTGACCGACCGCCTCCCGGGTCAGATAGTCCAGCCTTTCCGCCGCCTTCACCCGGGCGGAAACCGTGACTTCGGGAGTTGGAGGCGCTTTCCGGCATCCGGATGTGGAAAAGAGGAGGAACCCGAACAGGCCCGGGAGAAGGACTGCGGATTGGATGACCAGTTTGGGACTTCGCATGAGAGTCCTTTGAACTGACAGAGATGCGCTTCTGCTTCAATCGAATACGGATGGAATCCAGTAAGGGCTCTCGCCCTGCCCTGCCCTCAAGAAGCCCAGGGAGCGCTGACAGATCGTCAATGTTCATGCATGAAAGCTGGATGAAGTTCTCAGGTTTCATCATAGATGGACGAGCTGACCCAAAACCTCATGTCCATGAAACCCAACACCCTTCTTCCGTTTCTCCTCATCACCGGATCCGTTCTCGCCGGTAACGACGGCGCCGCGCCGATTTCCCCGCTTCCGCCCCAGGCCACCGTTCGCATCGCCACGGTGGATGTCCGGGTGGTTCCCGACCATCGCGATTGGACCTACCGGGTCGGCGAACCGGTCCGGTTCTCAATCTCAGTGGTGGCCGACGGGACCCCGATCGACAACGTTGTCGTTCACTACAAGATCGGACCCGAGATCATGGCCCCAACCCTTGAGGAAACCGTCGATCTCCCGATTGAAGGACTCACCGTCGAAGCGGGCACGATGGGAGAGCCCGGATTCCTTCGCTGCGAAGTGTCGACTGAAGTGGCCGGCCGGACCTACAAAGGCCTGGCCACGGCCGCGTTCTCTCCCGAACTGATCGAGCCGACCCAGACCGAGCCGGAAGATTTCGACGCCTTCTGGGAAGCGGGGAAGGCCGCCCTCGCGAAGGCGCCGATCGAGCCGCGCCTGACCCTGCTGCCGGAGGCGTGCACCGACAACGTCAACGTCTTCCATGTCCGCATCCGGACGATCGACCCAGGCTGGGGGCCGCCGGCCTACGTCTTCGGCATCTATTGCGAGCCGAAGAAACCCGGTCTCTACCCGGCCGTCCTCCGGGTTCCCGGGGCCGGAGTCCGGCCCTATGGCGGCGATACCGCCACCGCCGCGGCCGGAGCCCTTACCCTGACCATTGGCATCCATGGGCTTCCGGTCAATCTGCCCCAGGAAGTCTACGATGCGCTTGGAAGCGGAGCCCTCAACGGCTATGCCACCGCGAACCTGGACAACCGCGACCGCTATTACTACCGGCGGGTCTTCCTGAGCTGCCTCCGAGCCAATGATTTCCTGACCGGCAGGGACAACTGGGACGGTGAGCATCTCGTGGTGGCGGGCGGCAGCCAGGGCGGTCAACTCGCCATCGTCACGGCCGCGCTCGACCCGCGGGTGACCGGCCTGTCCTCCATCCATCCGGCCTATTGCGATGTGACCGGGGCCCTCCATGGCCGGGCCGACGGGTTCCCCTTCATGTTCCGCCAGTGGACTCCCGGCGTGCCGTCCGACCAGGCCACACCGGAGAAAATCGCCACCACCGCCTACTACGACACGGTCAACTTCGCCCGCCGGATAAAGGTTCCCGGGTACTACTCCTGGGGATACAACGATGTGACCTGCCCGCCGACCACCTGTTACGCCGCCTACAACCAGATCACCGCGCAAAAGGAACTCGGACTGACCCTCGAACTCGGTCACGAATACACCCCGGAACAGGCGGCGGTCAGTGAGGCCTGGATTCGCCGCCACCTCGGATTGGCCGAAACCGGTTCGTGAATCAGAGTCCGTAAACGGCGTTGGCGTTTCAAGGCACTTCGTAGACCTCGACCAATGTGATGCCCGTACCGTCACCGGGACTGTTGGCAACTGCGGTCAGGACACCGGAGGCGTTCGGGAAGACGAGCGCCGCGTCCTCCTTTCCCGGGAGCAGGGGAAACGCACTCACCTGGGCACCGGCTTCGTTGACACGATCAGCCGCGACAGGATCGTCATCCCACGGCGCATTGGAGGCCAGAATTGTCCCATCCAGCCTCCTGAGTCTCAGAAGGGGATCCGCCAGGGTGCCGGCCAGTGCAAAGGGCGGCTCCCCCAGAGTCGGTCCCACCGCACGGATGAGAACATCAGTCGCCGTCCCGCCCTGGACCACATAGCCCAGGATGACCACACCTTCGCCTGATCCGACCCGGGCACGGGTCGACAGGTTGACCAACCGGGCGCCCGAGCCGGTCTCCATGTCGTAAACCTCGATCAGGACTTTTCCCACGGTTTCGGCCACGCCCCGGACGATGATCGTGTAGGGGCCCGGCGGCACCTGGGTGAGGACCGCCGCATCCCGGCTTCCAAGTTCCAGCGGAAAAGCGCCCGATTCGGCAAAGGCCTCCTGCAACCGGACCGTTTCGTCGGGATCGCTCGACCAGTCATCGTTTGAGGCCAGCAGGGTTCCCCCGGGGGTGGTCAGGCGAAGCACGGGATCCTCGACCACTCCGGCTACACTGAAAGGCAATCCCGGTCCCACCGCCCGGATGAGCAATTGCTTGGCCCCGGCGCCCCCGACCACCAGGCCGGCGATCATCGCGTCACCCCGGGTGCCGGCAAAGGCGCGGGTCGAGAGATTGACCAGTCTTGATTCCGGAAGGGGCTCGCCACCCACGCTCAGGGCAACCGCATCACTCATCATGCTGCCGTTCGCGTTCGATACCCTGACCCGATAGGTGACTGCGTCCTCGACCGAGGCCGGACCCAATGACAGGTTCGGCGCGGATTGACCGAACATTTCGACTCCGTCCCGAAACCATTGGTAGGCCAGCGGCGGCGATCCGGAAGCGACCACTCCAAAGCTGACCGCATCCCCGGGGGAGACCGCCGCCGCAACCGGCGGCATCACGATGGACGGCGGCAGGTCCAGGCGCGGGCGGATCGTTTGCAACTCATCACGCGTCAGGACCCGCGGGTGATGGTAGACTCGGGAAAGAAAATCCACGGGATTGACAATACCGTCCGTCGTGAAATCGCCGTTCCAGGTGCAGAACCAGGCCCAGTACGCACCCGTCCGGAACATCTCGTCGGGATCCGGAATCGAGCCGTTCTCCGACATGCCCACGATCTTGCGGCCATCCCGAAAGTCACGAAACCGCTGATACTCCGCGGCGAAGGGCGCGTGGGTCCCGGTCGGCGGGTAGGTATCCAGACTGATGATATCGACGTAATCATCGCCCGGATACCATGCCTCGAGCGCTCCGCTCTGGGCGGTCGGGTTGTAGCACCAGACCAGATTGGTCAACCCGTGCACCTCTACGAACCGATCAAACATGAAGACCCAGGCCTGCTTGAATGCCTCGGGCCCTTTGGCCCCCCACCAGAACCAGCCGCCGTTGCACTCGTGAAAGGGACGCCAGAGGACCGGCACTCCCGCGTCCCTGAGCTTCTTCAGTTCCTCGGCGACTTCGTCCATCTCCCGGATGAATTCCTCATTGTCGCGAGTACCCGCCTTGAGCGCCTCGATCAGATTGAAATCCGTGCTGTTCGTATAAAATGCCTCCCGGGGACGGCCGGCAAACCAGTGAAAGCAGATGGTGACGATCCCGCCGGCCTCCGACCACTCGATGGCACGTTCGCCCACCCGCTGGGTGGTGTTGCGATCGTCGCTCATGAACATGAAGTCGAACCCGCGAACGGCCGGGACCTGGCCGGTCTTGTCCAGAATGTAGGGGAACTCCGGATTGTTGCCCGTCCCGAACCAGTCGACCGTTTCCTGCTGGCCGGAAAGAACGTATTTCCCCCGGACGGACTCGAGGAAATCGAGGAGCGCGCCCACTTCGGGTATCGCATCCGGTGAGACCGGCGCATCAAGGGCCTTGGCCTGCGACAGGCACACCCAAAGGAGTGCCCAATGGAGGCAAAAGCGCAGGGGTCCGTTCATTTCTGATCGACTCTCAATGATCCGAATCCCGGCACCGAAAGATCCCTCCACCAGAGAACGGACGGTTTGGTGTTTTCCGGTCGATCGTGATCCATCCAACCGACATTGAGGCGGATCATCTCCTCGCCCACCGGCAAAGGAAAAGCGAATTCCCCGACCAGACCCCCGGCTGTCGCACGAACCGCGATATCGGCCTCCTCCGTTCCGGCCACACCCTCGATCCTGATCCGACCCGAGGCGGTCTCGATATCCAGATAGAGCCGATCCTGAAGGACACCGCGTCGGGCCGAAACAAGGACGCGATCATCGAAAGTCTGCACCGCGATCAAGAGTCGATCTGCGTCCCGAGCGACCGCAAAGCGAAATCGACCGTCCTCGGGTCCATGCCAATCCCAATCCTCATAAATGAAAGAGGGATGACTGACCTCGGTAAAGTCCTGACCCTTCCAGTCGGAGAGATCGCCGTCGATTCGGATCGCACCGGTGATCATCTCGACCGAACCGACCCAATCGAGAAGGACCCTCTTGCGTGCGGGAAGCGTCAAACGGCGTTCACCGATGGCGTAGGCTCCCGTCAGCTCCAGTTCCAAACCCGCTTCGTTCAGATCATGAATCGGGATGGCCGGCACCGCCAGAAGATCCACTTTGAAATCGAGCCAACCGGCGGGCGGAACCTGGATTGCCACATCTTCGGGCTCAAAGCGCAGGCCCGAAGGGGCGGCCAGATGTCCCGAAACCTCCAGGGGATAAGCCTGCGGATTGCTCAGATGGATGACCAGAGGAAGACGATCGAAAGCTTCGTCTTCATGAAGGACCGGGTCGACCCGCATCCAAAGGCCCTCCCGCAGCGAATCGACCGGTCCACGGGTTGTTTCGTCCACAATTCCATCCGAAAGAATTCCATCGAGCGCCAGAAGGGTCACGACCGGACCATCCGGTTTCATCGTGACCCAGGTGACATGGTCGAATTCCCCGAACTCCGGTCCCCTCAAGGCGCTGCCTCCTCCGGTCGTCGCGAGAACATAATGCGTCATCCCATGGCGCTCCGCCTTGAGGTAATTGTGGTGGTGACCGGTGAAAACGGTGTAGGAACGCCCAGCCAATGCCTCTTCGATCGGTCCGTAGCCAGCTTGATCCTCATAGAGCCAGAGAGGACGGTGGAAGAAGAGAAGTGTCCACCGCACATCGGGATGGGCGGCCAGGGCCTCAACGGCAAACCGGATCTGTTCGGGCCCGATTCCGCCGCCGGAAAGATCCTCGGTATGGAGGATGAGAAAAAGGACGTTCTCGTGGACAAAACAGTAGTAGGGATCGCCGCGCCTCTCCTTCCAGGCAGAAAGAAGCTCTCCATTGCTGATATCGTGATTTCCCGGAACAAAATAGAAAGGCATCCCGAGCCGGTTCACGATGGCTTCGAATTCCTCCCATTGCTCGTTCCAGACCCCCGGCTCCTGGGTATAGCCGTCGATGAGATCACCGACCGACAGAACAAAGTCCGGTTGCAGGCAGTTCACCTTATCGACGGCATCTTCGAAAACGCCCGGCCGCATTCCGCCGTTTCGATCAGCGAGGATGGCGAAGCGGAACGTTCCCTCGTCATCATCGGGCGGTTGACCGGTGACCGGAACGGCGGCGAACGCCGAGCCCCAAACCGCAACCAGAGTCGAAAAAAGGATAGTCGGACGCATCATGATCGTCATTCAATCTCCCGATTTCATCCGGATTCGGTAGGCGCCCGGCGATACGCCGACCAGGCGCTTGAAGACAACCGACATGTACTCGATGTGCTCGAAGCCGGTCAGGTCGGCAATCCGCTTCAGCGGGAAATCCGTCTCGAACAGAAGCTGCTTCATCCGCGCCACCTGGACCCGGCGGATTTCCGCCTGGGGGGAACGCCCGATATAACGCCGGAAGCGCTTCTCGAGCTGGCTCCGCGAAGCCGCCGCATGCGCCACCACCTCGTCGACGCTCAGGCCGAGGCAGGCGCGCTCGCGGATGTAGCTGAGCGCCTTGGCCACATTGCGGTCGTCGATGGCCAGCACGTCCGTCGATTGCCTCGTCACGATGCCGACCGGCTCGATCCGCTCGTCGAGATCAGTCAGATCCGCACCTGAAAGAATCGCAGCCATCACTTCCGCCGCCCGATAACCCGAGTGGAAGGGGTGGGTGGCCACGCTGGAAAGGGGCGGATAAGGCAATTCGCACCGGTGGGTCTCGTTGTTGGCCCCGAGAACGGCCACCTCCTCTGGAATGAGCAGATCCGCTGCCTGCACCGCGTTCACGACCTGCTGGGCGCGCAGATCGTTGCAGGCCATGACTGCCAGTGGGTGACGAATCCCCCGCAACCATTCAACCAGGCGAAGATTCTCTCCGTGATCCCAGGCCGGTGTCGTCTGCCCCGGCCAATCGGTCTCAAAGTCAAGCGGCTCCAGTCCGCCGAGCCGGACGGCCTCGACAAAACCGTCCCGCCGCTCGCAGGACCACCCTTCGTTGCCAAATCCGCAGAATCCCATTCGCTGGTAGCCCCGTTCGAGAAAATGCTCTCCTCCCAGGTGGCCGATGGTCCGATTGTCGGGCCGGATCTTCGGCACGCCCGGGAACCGGGGGATATCGTTGAGATCCACCAGAGGAAGGCCGAGGTCCCGGCAGGCTCCAGCCAGCTTCGAAGTGGTGTGCCGGCTGATCACGCCGTCCCAAGGCTGATCCTTGAGCCAGTCCATGTCCGATTCGGCCCGACCCTGGTCATCGAGGAAGATATCCCAATGCACATGCGATCGGGAATACTTGGATACGCCGTCCAGCATCGGGCCGCATTCCTCGAACCGGGTCATGAAAACACAGAGAATCCGGGGGCGAATCATGGCATCTCCCTTCCCCCCTCAGACCTTTCCGCGGATGCCCTCAGGCTGCCCGCGTATTTCCACCATGCGACCATGGGCCAACGGGTATCGCCTGACGAGGATGAAGGCAATTGGGATCCCCATGATCGGACTGGGGAACAGCGCCGGCCCGTCGCCGCCGTGGGCCGGGGCGGCTGTGGCCGCTCCAACCGGATCTCGAGTGTCACACATGGAATTCAGGCCGAATCTGCCGATCGGGCTCAGACCGGATGGGCCAGAATGAAGTCAACCAATTCGTCCGCCTTCCCGAAGCAGAGAGCGGTGAAGGTGTCCGCGGCCCCGTAGTAGATGGCGATCCGTCCGCTCGGGGCGTCACAGAGACAACCGACCGGGAAACACACACTGGCCACGAAACCCTGCAGTTCATAGGCGGCCTCAGGGGTGAGCAGCGCCTGGTTGAGACGGGCCCGCACCTTCCAGGGTTGCTCCAGGTCGAGCAGGGCTGCGCCGATCGAATAGCTGAATCCGTTGCAGGTGCCGGTGACTCCATGGTAAAAGAGGAGCCAGCCTTCGCTCGTTTCAACCGGCGACGGGCCCGCCCCGATCTTGGTCGAATCCCACCAGCGGGGACCCCGGCTCATCATGTGCCGGTGCCGACCCCAGTAGACCATGTCGGGACTCTCGCTGACGAAGATATCACCGAACGGGGTGTGACCGGTATCGCTGGGCCGGCTCATCATGAGGTATTTTCCCCCGATCTTCCGTGGGAAGAGAACCCCGTTCCGATTGTAGGGAAGGAAGGCATTCTCCAATTGCTCGAAGGTCACGAAGTCCCGGGTCCGGGCCATGCCGATGGTCGGCCCGTGGTAGCCGTTGCACCAGGTCACATAGTACCAATCCTCGATCAGGGTGACCCGCGGATCATACCCATACTCGTGACGCTTCACCTCGGGGTCGGCACATTGGAAATCAATCGGCTTGGGCTCGAAGGTCCATTTCAACCCGTCCGGGCTGCGCCCGGCGTGCAGATGCGGCATCCGGTCCATCCCCTCCGTCCGGAAAACGCCGGCGAAGGCACCCTCAAATGTGACGACCGCACTGTTGTAGATGCCGGTCACGCGCGGGAGGGGACGGCGGCCGACGACAGGATTGGCGCTGTAACGCCAGAGCAGGTCTTCGTTGCCGGAAGGGCGGTCCTCCCAAGGCATATTGCGGATGGCGGGGCCTTCGATTTTGAGTTTCATGGACAACCTTGATTGGGGAGGGATTTGCTGGACGACCACCGTGCGATCATGACGGACTTCCCGACCCGGGTCGAGGTGACTCTTCGTTTTGGAATTAAGCTATTTTGCCACAGAGGAGGACAGATCGAAGAATCTCCGGTGGAGCGAGAAAGAATCCCGAGACCCTTCAGAACTTTCCCGCTTGACTTCCACCCTGCCCTGCCGATTTAAACCCGGTCAGAAACCCACCGCCGATTCTCCCGATGACTTTCAATCACACCCGCGCCCGCACGCTATCCGACCTTCTCGTGGTGGTCGTAGCCGTCGTCGTCGTCGTCGGGCTCAGGGAGCCGCCGCGGGTGTAAAGAGGTTATTCCACGAACCAATTTTCCAAACCCCCGTCGGCCAGACCGACGGGGGTTTTTTCTTTTTATGAAAACGACCGGAGCAGAAATCGTCATCACCCTTCTCGAGAGACAAGGGATTCACACCATCGCGGGCCTTCCCGGGGGAGCGAATCTGCCTCTCTACGACGCCCTCGGACGGAGCGGGCAGATCCGCCATGTGCTCGCCCGCCATGAACAGGGGGCCGGCTTTATCGCCCAGGGCATGGCGCGGGCCAGCGGCGAGACCGCCGTCTGTTTCGCCACCTCCGGGCCGGGTGCGACCAATATCATGACCGCCCTGGCGGATGCCAAACTCGATTCCATTCCAATCGTCTGCATCACCGGCCAGGTGCCCACGTCTCTGATCGGCACGGACGCCTTCCAGGAAATCGACACCTATGGGATGAGCCTCCCGGCCACCAAGCACAACTACCTCGTTCGCTCCGCCCGGGAATTGCTAGAGGTCATTCCCGAAGCGTTTCGACTGGCTGCCTCAGGCCGTCCGGGTCCGGTCCTGATCGACGTGCCCAAGGATGTTCAGCTCGAGTCGATCGAAGTGTCCGCGTGGCCCGAACCCGGGCAGAGGGTATCGCCCGGGGCGCCGACAACCGATGCGATCATTGAGGCCGCCCGGCTGATCGCCGAATCCCGAACCCCCATTCTCTACCTGGGCGGCGGCATCATCCATTCGAACGCGGCCGGCGCGGCCCGACGCCTGGCCGAAAAGGCAGACCTGCCGGTGACCCAGACCCTGATGGCTCTCGGTGCCTTCCCCCACGATCACCCGCTTTCGCTCGGCATGCTCGGCATGCATGCGGCCCGCTTCACCCACCTCGCCCTCGAGGAATGCGATCTCCTGATCGCGGCTGGAGCCCGCTTCGATGACCGGGCGACTGGTCGCCTGGCCACCTTTTGCCCCCGAGCCAAGGTCATCCACATCGACATCGACCCGAGCGAGATCCACAAACTCCGCCGAGCCGAAGTGGCGATCGAGGGCGATGTCGGCCTTGTCCTCGAAGCGATTGCCGACCTCCTTCCGGTCACGACCCGTCCGGACTGGCGACAGTCGATCGCCGGGATGAAGGCATCGAGTCCCCCGGCCTGGCAATTCGACGATCTCGACCCCGGGTCGCCCTATGCCTTGATCCGCTCCGTCGCGGCCCTGACCGATGATGAAACGGTTGTCACGACCGATGTGGGTCAGCACCAGATGTGGGTGGCGCAGGCCTATCCCTTCCGCCAGCCGCGCCGCTGGCTGACCTCGGGCGGGCTCGGAACGATGGGCTTCGGGTTGCCTGCGGCCATCGGGGCCGCCCTGGCCGAGCCCGGGCGCCCCGTCATCTGCTTCAGCGGAGACGGCAGCTTTCTCATGAACAACCAGGAACTCGCCACCGCGGCCGAGTGGAATCTCCCGGTCAAAATCGTCCTTTTCAACAACCAGGGACTCGGGCTTGTCCACCAGCAGCAACACCTCTTCTACGGACGCCGCTTCCAGGCCTCCCTTTTCCAGAACAGAGTCGACTTTCCCGCCCTCGCCCGGGCCTTCGGAGTCCGGGCCCTCGATCTGGCCACAACCCCCGATCCGTGGGACCGGATTGCGGAGGAATTCCTGACTCCGGGTCCCTGCCTGATCCACGTGCCGATGAATATTGAGAACCGCGTCTTCCCGATGGTTCCTCCAGGCGGCGCCAACAAGGACACCATTGAGAACGAAAGCCATGCCCTCGCCCACAACTGAGATCACTCCGGCCCGGATCCTCGAGATCACGGTCAAGAACCATCCCGGCGTCATGTCCCATGTCTGCGGGCTCTTCGCCCGCCGGGCCTACAATGTCGACGGCATTCTCTGCCTGCCCGATCCCGACCGCGCAACCAGCCGTATCTGGTTGCGCCTCCAGGAAGACGAACGCCTCGATCAGATCATGCGGCAGATCGAAAAGCTGGTCGATGTCCTCAGCGTCCGCGAGCACGAGGCCGGCCACGACGTCTTCGTGCGCCTCGAGGACTTTTTCCGGATCCGACCGTAAACGGATGGTCCCTGCAACCCGGACGAAACGGGGTCATGGGGGGGCAGGCCGCGTGCAGACAAAACGTAGCCTACTACGTAGTGTTTTGACCCAAAAAACAAACCGTAGTCCACTAGAATGGCGCTTAGTTAAGGGTGCTTGTCGTTGTTTTGTCTCGAACAACCGTTGCGGCTGGCCGGGGACGTCCAGCCCTACCACGGATGCTCTGATTTCGGTTGGTAGGGCGAGGGCCTCCGGACCCGCCGTCGAAGAGCAGTCAACACCTCGTTGGCCGATCCGACTCTTTCGCTAACTAGGCGCCATTCTAGTCCACTACGTTTTGTTTCAGCGCGCGGCTCCCGCACCTCTCAGGGCAGGTCGTCGAGCGAGTGGTCCCAGACCAGGTTCTTGACCACCCCTTCGCTTGAGCGGTTGATTTCCACGTAATCGAGCTGGCTCTCGACCGGCCCCTCCGCCCGGAGCGGGTATTTCATCGGTCCCTGCGGCCCGTCGAGGATGACACTGGCGACAAAGCCGAAACTTCCGTCGGGCAATCTCACTTCATAGTAGCCGTCCTTGGCTTTGAAGCGACCGACCATCTGGGGTTCGCCCTCCAGCTTGACCACCAGCGATTCGGTGCCGACATCGTAGGCCAGCACTTCAATCGTGAATTCCGGCAACGGCTCACCGTCCGCCGAAGTGACCCAGCCAATCATGAATCCCTTGCGCGGCACCAGTGGCTTCCCCCAGGTCGGAGCCTCGATCGCTTCTCCCGCCGCACGTCGGCGATCATTCTCCCGCCTGCGTTCTTCCGCCAGGCGCGCCTCGCGTTCGGCGGCCTCCCGCCGGTCCCGCTCCCGGCCGGCGAAAAACTCATCACGGGTCACCCGTCCGTCAAAATCGAGATCGTAGGCACCCGCGCCGGCCCGGCTGATGTCGGTCCCGGAAAGATACCCGGAGAAGGTCGAATCGTACCCGGCAAAGAGCTCAATATCGGCCTGGGTCAGGTGCCCCTCCTCGATCCGCAGGCGGTCGCGGGCTCGTCCCGCCATGAATTCCAGTTCGGTGATCTCGCCATCCCGGTCGGCATCGTAACCCCGGTAAGGTCCCACTTCGATTCCCGAGAGCCACCCGTCCAGGTTGAGGTCGGCCTGCGCAAAAAGTGTCTCCTCGGATTCGACCGGTTCGGCGGTCTCCGCGGCGACGGGCGCACCGCCTTCTTCCAAGGCGGTCGCCGGAGGACGGCTGACCGTTTGAGCGGTCCGGTCGTCCTGGGCATGGGCCTGCGACAAGAGCAGACCCAGAACAAGCGATCCGACCGGAAACAAGGGGAGACATTTCATGGTCGAGAAGATTCTCATGTCTAGCAACTTGCACCGGACAGGCAAGCGAAGAACCGACACGATAAGTGGATCGGGATTTCCCTGACGCGCCCTCTCAATCGGTGATCGCCTCAAAGAGGTTCTTTTCCCGGTTCTTCCGGGTGGTCGCCGGGTCGAAAATCCGGCCATTCATGGCGATATAGACCCCGGGGGGCAGGATCTGCACACAGGCCAGCGCAAACCCGATATTGAAGACCGCGTCGGTCTCCCGAAACCGGGCCGGAGTCAGCGCGCCGGTCAGAACGATCGTCTTCCCGTCAATCCCCTGGAGAACCCGGCCCGTTTCACACATCGTGTCGGTACCGTGGGTGACGAGAATATGTTCGGAGGCCGCTTCCTCGGCGGCCATCCGGATGGTCTTCCGGTCCCCTTCGCTGAACTCCAGACTGTCTTTCCTGAGCACCACGCGGACGTCGTAGGTGAATCCCGCATGGATGTGCTTGAGCACCTCGGCGATCTGCGGGTCGCCCACCTGAAACTCACTCAGGGCGTCGAAATAGATCTTGTCGATGGTTCCACCGGTGGTGAGGACGGAGATATGCATGCTGGGAGAGGATTGGGGGCTGCGGAGTCATCCGAAAGCAAATTCGGCGATTTAGGAATGGAAGAATCCGGAAAACAGGGAACTGTCGGGTCCATGAAAGCCCCGGCGCCACCACCCACCGATGCCAACCGACAAACGCCCTCCTGAGATGACGCGTCAGACTCTTCTACTGACCGGATTCGGTCTCTGGGGTGAGGAACGCTACAATACATCCTGGGAGACAATCCGGGACCTGACACCGGAGTTGCCGGCCGGCTGGACTGTCCTCCGGGAATGCCTGCCCGTGGAATGGGACCGTGGGCCCCGGATCCTCCTTGACCGGCTCGACGCCTCCATCGGCGCCGTGGTCTGCTTCGGCATGTGCGGGGGCGACCGGATCCGGCCCGAACGTCTCGCGGTCAACCTCGCCGACCGGTCCCTGCCCGACGCCAAAGGAAACCTGGCCGACTCCGATCTCCTCGACGAAGCCGGTGTGCCCGCCTGGTTCACCGGATTTGACTACCCGCGATTGGTCGCCTCCCTGCGGGAGGACGGTCTGCCCGCGGTGGAGTCGAAGGATGCCGGAGGGTTTCTCTGCAACAAGGTCTTCTACACCCTGATGCAGGCCCGCGCACGGATGGGGGCCTCCTTTACCGCCGGGTTTGTCCACCTTCCTCACTATGAGACCGAAGGCGGACTCCCTGCACCGGTTCTGAGGCGGGCCGCCGTAATCTGCATTCGGCATGCCCTCAATCTTGCGGCCGATGCAAATCCGGGCCCGGCCGGATAGACGAAACGGCATCTGACTGAACGATTCCCGCAACTTTTGACTGCGGCCGGGAGTATTCCTGAAAGTCAAACCACTGCCGACCGTTTGCGGATCATCCTGTGGCATGCCAGATTCCACCTTTACCCGTTCACGCATCCTCTTCACAACCTGACCTTGTCGGTCTTTCCTTGAGTCGCCCGTCCACGCTTGATTGAGTCTGCTTTCCGCCAATGACGCTCCGTCCGGGAGCACCTGCCTCACGATTGAGGTCCGCCTGTCTTCCCGACCACACACATTCCACTCCATGACCGCACGCATCATCACTTTTCTCCTGGTCCTGCTTCTCGTTGGCGCGACCGGCTGCCGCAAGGCCGACAGTGCAACAGATGCCACCGCCAAGACCGAAGGGAAGCCCGCCGAGGGCAAGGAGGGTGACGGTCCCGGGAACGGAGAAAAGACCGACGAGAAAAAGGAGGCGGTCCCGGTTGAAGTCGCCGAAGCCCGGATCGGAGACATCTCTTCCTATCTCCTCTACAACTCAACCCTTGAAACCGAGGGCGCGGTCGAGATTTATCCGCAGATCTCCGGCCTCATCCGGGAGCTCCTGGTCGAGGAAGGCGACCGGGTGGACGCTGGTGATGTTCTTCTGCGGCTCGACGACGACGAACTCCGGGTGGCGGCCAAGGAAGCGGAGGTCACTCTCGAGCGTCTCGAGTCCACCTTCAAGCGGACCCAGGATCTCTCGGAGCGCGGGATGATCAATGAACAGGATTTTGAATCCGCCCGTTTCGACCTGGCCCAGGCCCGGCTCCGCCTCGAGTCCGCCCAATTGCGTCTCGACCAGACGATCATCCGCGCACCGGTCGCCGGCGTGATCACCGAACGGGCCGTCCAGATCGGGGCGCGGGTGGCCCCGGCGACGATGCTCTTCGGCATGATGCGGCTCGACGAGATGATCGCCCGGGTCTACGTTCCCGGACGCCACCTCACTTCGGTCCAGGTCGGCCAGACAGCCGAGCTTTCGTCGGACTTCCTGCCCGATGTGAAATTTGAAGGCTGGATCAAGCGGATAAGCCCGGTCGTTGATCCCCGAAGTGGAACCTTCAAGGTGACCATCGGAGTGAAGGCCCTCGCCGACCAGGCCCCGCCCGGCCTTTTTGTCGCCGTCAAGATCATCACAGACACCCACCTCGACGCGGTCCTGGTGCCCAAAGAAGCCGTCGTTTACGAGGGCGGTGAACGTTTCGTTTTCTCCGTCAAGGAAGGCATCGCCCAAAAACAGAAGCTCGAGGGCGGTTACGACAATACCACTTCGGTCGAAGCCGTGGCCGGGATCGAGAAAGGCACCCAGATCATCGTCCTTGGCCAGAATGGCCTGAAGGACGGGACCCCGGTCCGCGTGGTCATGCCAAAGACTTCAGCCGTGACCGGGATCGAATCACCCCAGCAAGAGCCGGGTGACGCCTGATGAATCCGGACAAGAAGAGCGGCGTTCCATTTCAATCCCGTTTCTCGATCACGACCGAGAGACCGGTTGCCATCCTCATGGTGGTGATGGCCGTTTGTGTCTTCGGCATGGTCTCCTACAAGAGGCTGGCCCTCACGCTGATGCCCGACATCAGTTACCCGGCGCTGACGGTCAGGACGGAATACCCGGGCACCGCACCGGAGGAAGTGGAAAACCTGATCTCGCGCCGGCTGGAACAGGAACTCGGCATCATCCCCAACCTGGTCAGCATCAGCTCCATTTCCAAAGCCGGTCAGTCCGATGTGATCCTCGAGTTCGCCTGGGATACCGACATGAAGGGCATCTCCCAGGAGATCCGCGAGAAGGTCGACCGGGTCCGCCTGCCCGACGAGGCCCGCCGTCCCCTTCTCCTGCATTACGATCCCTCGCTCGACCCGATCATGCGGATGGGGCTCTACGGCCCACAGTCTCTCTACGAATTGCGCTATCTCGCCGAGAACGAGATCAAGCGGGAACTGGAGTCCCTGCCCGGGGTCGCCGCCGTCAAGGTGAAGGGCGGTCTCGAGGAGCAGTATCACGTCTCGCTCGATGAGGAGAAGATATCCCTGATGGGCCTCGATATCAATCAGGTGAACAACCGGTTGGCCCAGAACAATGTCAACATCCCCGGAGGCAACCTGCGCGAGGGACAGACCGAATACCTGATCCGTACTCTCAATGAGTTTCAATCGATCGACGAGATCGCCGACCTGATCGTCGCGCGCCAGGGCGGCGTGGACGTCCGCATCAAGGACATCGGGGAGGTCTACCGCTCCCACAAGGACCGTGAAATCATAACCCGGGTCAAGGGACAGGAAAGCATCGAGATCGAGATCTACAAGGAAGCCGACGCCAACGTGGTCGCGGTGGCGCAGCAGGTCAAAGACCGCCTCAAGGGCAGGCCGGAGCAACGGGCCTTTGTGGAGAAAATGAAAGCCGAGGCGGAGAAAAAGCCCGAACCTCCCAAGAAAGAAGAGGACAAGGCAGCCAAGGGCGACGGCAAGGGCAAGCCCGGTGACGGCAAGGGCAATCTCGAGGCCAAAAAGCGCCAGGCCGCCATGGAGACGATGAACCGGCTCCGCATGACCGATTTCATCGAGTACCGCCTTCCCGAAAAATCCGGCATCGAGGTGCTCTCCGATCAGTCGATTTTCATCCGCAATTCGATTCGGGAGGTGAAGAGCAACGCCATTCTCGGCGGCCTCATGGCAGTCATCGTGCTCTTTGTCTTCCTGCGCAACTTTGTCCACACCCTGATCGTCGGCATCACCATACCCGTCTCCATCGTGGCCACCTTTGCCCCGATGTACATCTTTGATGTGTCGCTCAACATCATCTCGCTCGGCGGTCTTGCCCTCGGGGTGGGCATCCTCGTCGACAACTCCATCGTCGTTCTCGAGAGCATCTTCCGGTGCCGGGAGGAAGGAGACTCCGTCGGCAACGCCACCGTCCGTGGCGTGACTGAGGTCGGCAGCGCCGTCATCGCCTCGACCCTGACCACGGTTGCCGTGTTCTTTCCCATCGTCTTTGTTGAAGGCGTGGCCGGACAGGTTTTCGGCGACATGGCCCTGACGGTCGTCTTCTCGCTTCTGGCTTCGCTGGCCGTGGCCCTCTTCTTCATCCCGATGCTGGCTTCGCGCAGAATCACCGACGCCGCCCAGGTCGGATCCGCCAGTCCGGTCGCCTCCCGCTTCTTCAGGTTTTCCGCCAATACCGAGGGAATGGACGCTTGGGCGCGCTTCCGGTCCGCCCTGTTCATCCCCCCGGTCTGGGGTGTCCGCCTGCTCCTCCTGGTTTCAGCCGTCGTCATTCTGGTGATACGTGCAATCGGGCTGGTCCTGTTTCCTCTGGCCGCGGTGCTCGCCGGTCTGTTCGAGGCGATCGTCCGCCGCCGAAGCCCCCGCTTCCCCGCACTTCTGGCGCGCTTCCCGGTGGTCATTCCCGGGTTGGCCTGGGCGGAATACGACCAGGTCTGGCCGGGAATCATCCGGAATGA
The DNA here is from genome assembly GCA_041395105.1 of Opitutaceae bacterium. Taxonomy (NCBI): domain Bacteria; kingdom Pseudomonadati; phylum Verrucomicrobiota; class Opitutia; order Opitutales; family Opitutaceae; species Opitutaceae bacterium. Next base: position 625,288 of record JAWLBB010000002.1, read on the forward strand.
AGCAGCCCGCCGGCTGCTTGACCACATCCGCCGGTTCTCCGGGTGGGTGACCGCCGGACCCTCTCTTTTCAGGAGGGTCGCCCGCACATTTGCCGCCCTGCTCGTGCTGCCGCTCGTGCTCCTCACGTTCTATTTTGGACTCATCCTCCGGACCATCGGGTCGTTGCTGCACCTCGTCCTGGTCAGCCTCATCCTGACCGCCATCGCCATCTGGACGACCGCCAATTGCGTCGGCGCGCCCCTGCTCGCGCCCGTCCTCACCGGGTTTGAAAAAGGGTTCAATTTCCTTCAGGACCTCTACCCTCGTGTTCTCGGGTGGTCGCTGAAGAATCCCACGGCGGTCCTGGGGATCTGCGTGCTGCTTTTCATCGCGGTCATCGGCGGCATCCTGCCCCGTCTCGGCCGGGAGTTGATCCCACAGGTCCATCAGGGGGAATTCAACCTCGACATCACCCTGCCCGTCGGAACGCCCCTGGAACGGACCGCCGAAGTCGCCATGCAGGTGGAGGACGAAGTCCTGCGCCATAAGGAGGTCGAACGGATCGCCACCGAGGTCGGTTCGGAAAACACCGCCACCAGTTCGTCCGAGGAAGGCGAACATACCGGTGCCGTCATGGTCCGGATGAAGGACGGTCTCGGTGCCCGGGAGGAAGATGCATTGATCAGCCGCATCCGGAACAACCTTCGCGACCTTCCAGAGACCAATATCGAAGTGTCCTACCCCGCTCTCTTCAGCTTCAAGAGCCCGATCGAAGTCGAGATCAGGGGATGGGATCTCGAGCAACTCCGCACGGTCAGCCGCCAGGCGGAGATCGAACTCGCGAACGTTGCGGGTCTCGTCGACGTCAAATCGTCGTTCCAGCGGGGCAATCCCGAGCTCCAGATATCGTACAAACGCGATCGCCTGGCCGAGTATGGGCTCGAACTTCGCCAGGTCGCCGAACTCGTCCGCAACAAGGTCCAGGGTCAGGTGGCCACGGAGTTCCGCAGGGAAGAACGGCAAATTGATATCCTCGTCCGGCTCAACGAAAAGGATCGCCTCGGCGTCGATGAAATCGAGCGACTGATCATCAATCCGGGCGAACCGATTCCCATCCCGCTTTCCTCAGTCGCCGACATCCGGATCAACGAAGGGCCGAGCGAGATCCGGCGGATCGACCAGGAGCGGGCCGCCCTGCTCACCGCCAACGTCAGCGGGGTTGACCTCGCTTCGGTTTCCTCGGGGATCGCCCTCATTCTTGGATCGATGGAGTTCCCCGAAGGCTTCGGCTACCTGATCAGCGGTCAGAACGCCGAAATGCAGACCTCGACCAACAGCCTCATCCTGGCGATGTGCCTGGCCCTCTTCCTTGTTTATATCGTGATGGCGAGCCAGTTTGAATCGCTGGTCCACCCCCTGGTCATCATGTTCACGGTCCCGCTCGCCCTGATCGGCAGCGGGATCGCCCTCTGGCTGCTCGGCCTCTCCCTCTCCATCACCGTATTCATCGGGCTGATCATGCTCGCCGGCATCGTGGTCAACAACGCCATCGTCCTGGTCGACTACATCAATCACCTGCGCAAGACCGGGATGGAGAAGACCGAGGCCATCATCCAGGCCGGCACCGTCCGTCTTCGGCCGATCCTCATGACGACCGCCACCACCGTCCTCGGCCTCATCCCGATGGCCATGGGCCTCGGGGAAGGAGCCGAAATCCGCACCCCGATGGCCATCACGGTCATCGCGGGCCTGCTCAGCTCGACCATCCTGACCCTCGTCGTCATTCCCACGGTCTACCTCATCGTCGACCGCCGCAAGACAATCGCCCCGGCCACCTGACAACCATGAAACCTGAACCGTCCTACCCGCTTCCCCGCTTCTCGGTGGACCGGCCGGTCACCGTGATCATGATCCTTCTGGCCCTCCTGGTCGTGGGGTTGATCGCCTACCAGCGGATCCCGATCGCGCTCTTCCCCGAAGGCTACGAAGAGAACTCCCTCGGGGTTTATATTCCCTATCCGAACGCCACCCCGAAGGACATTGAGGAGAAGATCGCCCAGCCGGTTGAGGAAATCATCGGCACGATCAGCAACGTCAGGAAGATCAGCACCCGGTGCTACCCCGGCGTCATGTTTGCCCGGATCAGTTTCCAGCCCCAGACCGACCTGGCCACCGCCTATGCCGACCTCCGCGACCGGATGGACCGGGTCATGCCTGAATTGCCCGATGATGTCGAACGGGTCTGGGTACGCCGCTGGGACGAGAACGACATCCCCATCATGTTCCTCGTCGCCAAGTTCGATGAAGCCTTCGGCGACCCCTACTACCCGGCGGACCAGTTCCTGAGACCCGCGCTCCAGCGCATCGAGGGCGTCGGCAATGTGGAGATCTTCGGACTTGAGGGCAACGACGTTATGATCGAACTGGACCAGGAGCGGGTCCAGAGTCACGGGATCGATGTTTACGAACTGACCAATCGCCTGAGGCGGGAAAATTTCAACCTGCCCGGAGGGTATGTCTACGAGTCCGGCAAAAAGATCTATGTCCGGTCACTCGCGCGCTTTGAGACGATCGAAGCCATCCGGGGCTATGTGATCGACGCCGAACACAACCTGACCCTAGGCGATATTGCAGACGTCAACCTGAAGCGACCCGAACGGGAATGGGTTTACCGGATCGACCAGACCCCGGCCCTGGGCATCGAGATCGTCCGGGCCGCCAACGGCAATATCGCCCAGATTTCAGACGGCGTTCGCCAGGTCCTCGATACCATCACCGAACTTCCCCAATTGAAAGGAGTCGAGTTCGAGGTTTTCTGGGACCAGGGCACCCACGTCAAGGAGTCGATTCACAACCTGACCTCCTCGGGGCTCTGGGGCGGTCTCTTCGCTTCGATCGTCCTCTTTCTCTTCATGCGGGCCATCCGCATGACGGTGATTCTGACCCTGGCCATTCCACTCTCGATCCTCACCACCGTGGTTGTCATGTACTTCATCGGCTGGTCCCTCAACATGGCCACCATGATGGGTCTGCTGCTTTGCATCGGCCTGGTCATCGACAACTCGATCGTCATCGTCGAGAATATCTACCGCTACCGACAGGCGGGATTGCCGGGCCGGCAGGCCTCGATCCGCGGAGCCGGCGAAGTCGGACTGGCCGTGACCACCGCCACCCTGACCACCGTGGTCGTCTTTCTGCCCCTCATCCTGATGAGCGATGAGGAGGAATTCTCGTTCTGGATGCTCCGGATCGGGACCCCTGTTATCGTCGCCCTGCTGGCCTCGCTCTTCATCGCCCTGGTCTTTGTTCCCCTGGCCGCCCTCCGCCTCTCCAGCGGCAAACACCATACCGAACCCGTCCTCCTGGGCTGGCTCCGGAAGCGCTACCTGAGGGTCCTCCAGTGGGCCCTCCACCATCGGGTCGAGGCCACCCTCCTCGTCCTCCTGACCATGGCCACCATTGTCATTCCGGCCAAGAACCTGAAGAAGACCGACAACAACGGCGGCGGCGACAACAATAATGTCTGGCTCTTCTTCGACATGCCTTCCGGACAGACCCTTGAGCGGGCGGACGCTTTCTTCACCCGGGTCGAAAACTCCATCCTGGAATACTCCGACCTCTATCATATCAAGAGTGTGGAGACGCGATTCAGATCCAATTTCGGCCGGATGCAGGTCGTCCTGAAAGAGGATTCCAATACCGAATGGTACGCTTATGCCTGGACCTCGCTGCTCGAGAAGCTCGGCCTGCGGGAGCCCGTCATGACCAAGGAGGAAGTTGAAGAACACATCAAGGAACACGCCGACGTCCCGCCCGGTTACACCCTGAGGACCAACTGGAGGGACCGCAGTGACGACGCCTCCGTCTCCATCACCCTCTACGGCGAGGATACGGAGACACTAGAGCACCTCGCCCGGGAGGTGGAGCGTCGCCTGAACACCATCGAAGGTCTCAACTCCGTCGAGACCGATATGGACACCGGCACGACGGAACTCCAGGTCCGCCTCGACCGCGACCAGGCCGGCCGTCTCGGCGTCGACACCCGGGCCATCTCCGGAACCATCGCCTACACCCTGCGGGGTTTCGAGATCAGCAAATACTACACCCCCACCGGCCGCGAGGTGGATATTCAGGTCCAACTCAAGGACGCCAGGAACCAGAATATGGACGACCTGAAGAACCTGACCTTCACCTCCCGGGACGGGACCCCCGTCCCTCTCGAGTCGCTGGCTTCGCTCTTTGTCCAACCGTCGCTCGGCGGCATCCGGAGGGAAAACCGGGAGACCGCCCTCAATGTGGTGGCCAAGGCGTCCAAATCCGACGCCAAGAGCCTCTTCGCCAAAGTCGACCAGGCCATGCAGGGGTTCGAGATGCCCCGCGGCTATCGATGGGACAAGGGATCCCGCTATGTTCGCATGGAGGATTCCGACAAGTCCCAGAAATTCGCGATGATCATGTCGATCTGCTTCGTCTTTCTGCTGATGGGCGTGCTCTTCGAATCGTTCATTCTGCCTCTGGCCGTCATCATCGCCATCCCCTTCTCCTTCCTCGGCGTCTACTGGACTCTCTTCCTTACCGGCACGCCGCTCGACATCATGTCGATGATCGGCACGGTCATCCTGATCGGCGTGGTGGTCAACAACGCCATCGTACTGGTCGACCTGACCAACCGGCACCGCCACGAAGGCATGGAACGCACCCAGGCGCTCATGGAAGCGGGGCGCCACCGCTTCCGCCCGATCCTCATGACCACCTTCACCACGGTCTGCGGCCTGATTCCGATGGCGCTGGGCAACTCCAAAATGATTGGCATGCCCTATTCGCCCCTCGGCCGGACCATGATCGGCGGCCTGCTCTGCGCCACCTTCCTCACCCTCGTCATCGTCCCCCTCTTCTACAGTTGCCTCGACGACCTGCGGAACCTCTTCTTCAGGATGATCTCGTCAGCCCGGCAGAAGCAACCCGAAGGGACCCCGGAAGCCGCCGGGCGCTGAGGACAACCCGAGATCGCCCATGGCAAAGGCGCTCCTACGAAGCGCCTTTGCCCCGGCTCTCATCCCGCCGGGCCAGCAGCCAGAGGACATCGGACAGTCGGTTGAGGTACTTCAGGGCGAGCGGATTGACCGGGCTGCCGGATTCCTCGAGCCCCCAGATCCGCCGTTCGGACCGCCGGCAGGTGGTCCGGGCCAGATCAAGGGCGGCCGCGTGCAGGCTGGCGCCAGGAGTGGCCCAACCCTCAAAGCGGATATTCTCACCCTCCAGCCGGACGACCAGCGCATCCAGCCGATCAAGATGACCCGGACGCGTCCTCTCGTATTTGGAATCCTCATACCGCTGACGATCCTCGTCCGCCACCGCCAGTTCGCCCATCAGGCCGATCAGCTCATGCTGGGTCGCCTCGATCAGTTCCCGGACCCAGGGGTCATCGGCGGTGGCCCGGACGAAACCGAGAGCGGCGTTCAGCTCATCCACCGTCCCGTAGGCCTCGACCCGCGGGTGGCTCTTGGGAACCCGCCGCCCGTACATGAGCGCGGTCGTGCCGAGATCTCCGGTCCGGGTGGCGATGGACATGACTCAGGAGTCAGCCGATGTCCTCGACCAGGACCTCCTGGCGCCGGCCATTGACCGTCACCGCAAAGTGGCGTCCCGGCTGCGGCCCGGTAACGGCCTTCACCGCGGGACGGGCCGGCGGGGCCACCGCTACCGGCTCGGCGGGCGCAGGCGCCGGCGGCGGGGGTGCCGACGCGGCCGCCTTCTTCGCCTGAAGGTACTTGTCGAGCTCCTGCGGAAACATGGCATGGATGACGCAATGCTCGTCATCCGTCGGGTATCCCTTGTTCGCCAGTTCCTTGCGCAGGTTCTCCATGTTCGGCGAGAGCAGATCGGCCGGACGGCACTCGATCGGTTCCTGCCCGGTGTTCTTCGCCGCCAGCTCCCGGACCTCCGGGTCGACCGGGGCCGGCGTCTGCCCGTAATAGCCGAGGGCGATCTGCATGGCCTGGGGAGAGAAATTCTTCCAGCGCCCGAACTTGACGTTGAGCATGGCCTGGACCCCGACGATCTGGGAAGTCGGAGTGACCAGCGGGATCCAGCCCAGCGCCTGGCGCACGACGGGAATCTCCGCGAAGACCTCGTCGAAGCGGTCCTCCATCTTCTGTTCCTTGAGCTGATTGCGGAAATTGCTGAGCATCCCGCCGGGCACCTGGTAGATCAGGGCGTCCGTATCCACTCGTTCATTACGAAAACTGGTGAAGTCGGACAAGGCATCGTAAACCACCTGGAAATGATCCTGCAGCCGCTTGAGCGCGTCCCGGTCGTAGGACGGGCAGCGCGGATGGTCCTCGAGCAGGGAAAGCATCCGCATGGTGTCGGGCTGGCCGGTTCCGTTGGCGAAGGGGACGATCGACGTGTCGATCGAATCGACCCCCGCTTCGATCCCGGCCAGGTAGGTGGCCGCACCCAGCCCGGCCGTCTCATGGGTGTGGAGGACGACCGGGATGCCGAGTTCCCGCTTGAGGCCGCCGATGATCTGGCCGGCCACATAAGGGGGGATCAATCCCGCCATGTCCTTGACGCAGACCGAATCGCATCCCATCGCCTCGATCTCCCGCCCCATCTCGAGGAATTTCTCCACCGTGTGGACCGGACTCGAGGTGTAGCAGATGGTTCCCTGCGCGTGTTTGCCGGCCTTCTTGGCGGCGGTCACCGCGGTCCGCATGTTGCGGGTGTCGTTGAGGGCGTCGAATATCCGGAAGATGTCCATCCCGTGCTTGGCCGACATCAGGACAAACGCCTCCACCACATCGTCGGGGAAATTGGCGTACTGAACGATATTCTGCCCTCTCAGGAGCATCATATGAGGGGTCTTGGGCGCACCCCGCTTGAGGGCGTCGAGACGGTCAAACGGGAACTCGCCCAGAAATCTCAGGCCCGCGTCGATCGTCGCGCCCCCCCAGGTCTCAAGAGCTCCGAATCCGATGGCATCAAGGGCGGCCAGGACCGGAAGCATCTGCTCCGTTCGCATACGGGTTGCGGCGAGGGACTGATGCCCGTCACGCAATACCGTATTGTTGAAGATTACGGGATTTTGAGTCATTGGAATGGAGAACGGCGGAAGCTTGGCTAATTCTGGATAGAACAACAACCCTAGAAATGCTAATAAGCAACGTTCGGGCGAGCTGATGGACGAGTTCGATCCAAAAGGGCGCTCGACGTCACCCCCAACCGGGGTGAAGATACCATACATGCGCGTCGCCTGCACCCAGACCGGCTGTTTTCCGGGCGATGTTCCCGCCAACCTCCGGCAGATCGACCGGCTCGCGGGAGAGGCATCGGCGGCCGGAGCTGCCTTGGTGGTGTTTCCTGAGCTGATGACCACCGGCTATGCCTCCCCGGAGGTGGTGGCCCCATTGGCCGAGCGGATTCCCGGTCCGGTTTCGGGCGAAATCACGCGGATGGCCACCCACCACCGGATTGCCCTGGCCGTCGGTCTGCCGGAGAGATCCGGGTCCGGTGACGCCTGTTTCAACACGCTATTCCTGGTCGACGCTGAAGGACGAGCTCTCCTGCACTACCGCAAAGTCCACCTATGGGACACCGAAAAGTCATGGGCTCGGGGCGGTGATGGATTTCCCGTTCATCTCCTGGGCGACCTCCACCTCGGCGCCAATATCTGCTACGACGTCCGCTTTCCCGAAGGCGCCCGAAGCCTCGCCCTGGCCGGTGCCCAGCTCATGCTTCTGCCCACCGCATGGCTCGGCCCGGTTGACGAATGGGAACTGGCCGTTCGGTCGCGGGCCATGGACAACGGCATCTATGTGGCCGCTTCCGCCCTTCAGGGTGAATCATTCCTCGGCTCAAGCCTGATCGTCGATCCCCACGGCACCGTCATCGGCCGGGGAGATCCCGGGGCCGAACAATTGGTCATCGCCGATATCGATCCGGCCGCTGTCGCCCGGTTTCGCCGACGCGTTCCCCTGCTCCGCGACCGGCAACCGGATTGCTACTCCTCCTGATCGAAGCCAGGAAGCCGATCACCGTGTGTGGCCGCCCAGTCTCCCGGGGCGTTCCCATGCGAGCCGGCGGCAAGGGTCTGGTCCGGCCGGCCCGACGCCGGTGCCGCGGCTTCAGCTCATCGACTCCCCTGAGATGACATCGTGCCCGGGCCCTGCCCTGCATTCCAAACTCGCCTGCCCGCCGATTGTAGCCTATCTTCCGGACATGACACCTGAGGAACGCCTCGACACCTTTCTTGGCAAAGATCCGAGCATCGACCCCACGGCCTATGTCGCACCCGGGGCCACGGTGATCGGAGACGTCCGGATGGGCCCGCGGTCCAGCATCTGGCCGAGTGCGGTCGCCCGCGGCGATATCAACTATATCGAGATCGGCGAAGGTTCCAATGTCCAGGACGGAACCATTGTCCACCTGGCCGATGACTTTCCGGTCATCATCGGCCGGCATGTCACCATCGGCCACGCGGCCATCATTCACGCCTGTGTGATCGAGGACGAATGTCTGATCGGGATGGGAGCCACCATTCTCGACGGCGCGGTCATCGGACATCATTCCATCATCGGCGCCAATGCCCTCGTCACCCAAGGTACGCATGTTCCCCCCGGCTCCATGGCCCTTGGTGCCCCCGCCAAGGTGGTCAAGACCCTCAGTGTCGCCCAACAGGCCGGCCTCCGCAAATGGGCCGAAAAGTATGTCGTCGTTTCGGCGGCCCACCGGAAGAAGCAAAGTGAAAACGAGGCCTGTTGAAGTGGAGCCGGATCCTCACTTCCGATTTCAAACCCGAGATTCCAAATCTTCCTCCCTCGCCGGTTCCACGTGGACGACGACATCGTGGATGGGGAGATGGGATTCGCGCAGGCGGTCGGTCACCTGGTGAGCGATCTCGTGGCCCCGACGGACGGAGAGCCCGCCGTCGACCATGACATGAATGTCCATGAGGAGCCCAAGTCCGCTTTTTCGCCCCCGGCACTTGTCGATCGACCGGACATCGTCGACCTCGAGGGCGATCCGGCGGATCTCCCTTTCGGTCGATTCCGGGACCGCCGCATCCATCATCTCATCAAGAGCCGGCCGGAGCAGATTGAACCCGTTCCAGGCAATGACCAGGCAGGCCGCCAGGGCCGCCCAGTCATCGGCACTTTCATAACCGGGACCCCCGATCAGGGCAATCGAGATGCCGACAAAGGCCGCCAGTGAGGTCAGGGCGTCGGACCGATGATGCCAGGCATCACCCCGCAGGGCCAGGCTGTCAACCGACTGACCGGCCCGGCTGACCAGGCGGAACATCACCTCCTTGATGCCGACCACCGCCAGCAGGACCAAGAGGGTGAAAGGCGCCGGGGCATGGTGCGGCGTAATGATCTCCCGGATACTTTGCACCGCAATCAGGATGACCGCACCGAGCAGGGCCAGGGCGACGAAGAATCCGGCCAGCGATTCCGCCTTCCCATGGCCATAGGGGTGCTTGTCGTCCGCCGGCAGGACCGAGATGCGCAACCCGCGCCAGACGATGAATGAGCTGACGATATCGGCTGAGGACTCAATCCCGTCGGCCACAAGAGCGTAGGATGTGCCGATGACTCCCGAGACGATCTTGGTCACGGCCAGGACCAGGTTGACCCCGATCGAGAGGACCGAGAAGCGGACACCTTTTTGAAAGCCTTCCATCGGCTGTTATCCTTGGTGCTTCCGGCACTCGCGGCAGAGCCCGTAATAGATGACCTCGTCACCCTGAAAGAGAAAGCCGGCGGGACGCTTATCCGGAAGGGGGACCTCGGCCGGCGCATCGATGTCAAAAACCCGGGCACAGTCATGACAGATGAAGTGGGAATGATGGCGGGATACCGCCCATTCGAACCGTGAGGGCTGTCCCGCGTAGGTGACACTCACGATACTCCCGGCGGCGGCCAGTTCACGGACTGCACGGTAGACCGTGGCAATCCCCAGGCGCGGCAGTTCGACCACGGCGGCGGCATGGAGTTCGGGGATGGCCAGGGGCCGGCCGGCGCCCCGAAGGACCGACTCAATCACTTCCATCTGCCTGGTCCTTCGTCGACGCATGGTTGAGCGGATTCATGCCGAGCGTGTTCCATCCCCAGGAAGCGATCAAGACTGGATGCGCGGTCATCCCCTCTGAAGAATTCGCTCGTTTCCGATTTCCGGCCATCCCAATATCCGCGGCTCCACCTCTCTGATGAGCGCACACGACAAGCAGGCTGGCGACGGCAAGTTCGGGACCTTTGGCGGCGTCTTCGTACCCAACCTCCTGACCATTCTCGGAGTGATCCTGTTCCTGCGAACCGGCTGGGTGGTCGGGCAGGCCGGGTTGAAGGGCGCCCTCATCATCCTCCTGATCGCCAATTCGATCACCCTGCTAACCAGCCTGTCGCTCTCCTCCATCGCCACCAACCTTCGGGTCGGTGGCGGCGGCGCCTATTTCCTGATCTCCCGCAGCCTCGGATTGGAGATCGGGGGAAGCATCGGGCTGCCGCTCTTCATGGCCCAGGCCGTCTCGGTCGCCTTTTATCTGATCGGATTCACCGAGTCGCTTCAGTTTCTCCTCCCCGAGATCAATACCCGGCTGGTCAGCCTCGGGGTCCTCGGAGTCATTTTCGTGGTCGCCTGGATCGGAGCGGACCTGGCGGTCAAGACCCAGTACCTCATTCTCGCCGCTCTGGTCGTTTCCCTTCTGTCCTTCTTCATCGGATGGTCTCCACAGACCGACTGGCGAAACAACCTGCAGCCGGCCTACGAATCCGGACAGAATTTCTGGCTCGTCTTTGCCATTTTCTTCCCCGCTGTCACCGGAGTGATGTCGGGCCTGAGCATGTCCGGCGACCTCAAGGATCCCTCCCGAAGCATTCCCCGGGGGACGATTCTCGCCGTCATCATCACGTTCATCATCTACGCCATCCAGATGGGTTGGCTCTCGCTCAACGCCAGCCGGTCGGAACTGATCAACGACAAACTGGTCATGCAGCGCATCGCCCTGGTGCCGTCGCTCATTTTCGTGGGGCTCTGGGCCGCCACCCTTTCTTCCGCCCTCGCCAGCCTCCTGGCCGCCCCTCGGACCCTCCAGGCCCTCGCCCGCGACCGGGTGGTCCCGTTGTGGATCGGTCGTGGGTCCGGGCCACGCAAGGAGCCCAAACTGGCCCTGATTCTGACCACCGTGGTGGCGGGACTCTGCATTCTCGCCGGCCAACTCGACCTGATCGCCCCGATCATTTCGATGTTCTTCCTGACCACCTACGGAACGGTCAACCTGGTTTCGGGCTTAAGCGCCCTGGTGGCCAATCCCAGCTATCGACCGACCTTTCGGGCCCACTGGCTCTTCAGCCTGCTGGGGGCGGCCGGGTGTCTTTTCGCCATGTTTCTGCTCAACGCCGTGGCCACGGTCGTTGCGGTCCTCCTGATTTTCGGCCTCTACAGTTTTCTCAAGCGCAAGCAGTACAAGACGGCCTGGGGCGACGAACGCAGCGGCCTCTGGTTCGCCGTCACCCGGCTCGGCCTTCTGAAACTGGCTGCTTCCCGCCAGCATGTCCGCAACTGGCGCCCGATCCTCCTCGTCCTTGTCGGCAACCCCAAATCGCGACTCCCCATGGTCGAACTGGCCAATCGCCTCGAGGCACGTCGCGGACTGCTTTTCCTCTCCCAGATCATCACCGGCGACTGGCAGACCCTGGTTCCAAGACAGGCTCCCCTCCAGAAGAGCCTCGAGGAGTTCATCCGCGACAACCGGCTATCGGCCGTCGGCAAGACGATCATGGCGGAGGATTTCGAGCACGGCGTCTCCACCCTGCTCCAGGTGGCCGGCGTCGGCGCGCTCGAGCCCAACACTGTCCTGATGGGGTGGAGCGAGGACGCCCTCAACCAGGATCAGTTCATCCGGGCCGTGCGTCGGATATTGGAGCTCCAGCGAAGCCTGCTCATTTTCGCGGAAGCGGAACTGCCCTTCGATGAACTCGAGCCGGTCATCGACATCTGGTGGCGCGCCCGGATCAACGGAGGATTCATGCTGACGCTGGCTCATCTGCTTCGCGAAGGTGCCCCCGGTCGCTGGCGCAATTGCCGGATCCGGGTCCGCCGGATTATCGCGGGTCTGGCCGGCAAGGAAGACGCCACCGCCGGATTGACCCGCATGATCAAAGAGACCCGTTTCGACGCCGAAGTCGATATCGTGGTCGGCGATGGCCCCGCTCTTGAAATGATCGCCCGGGCCTCGGCCAATTCGGCCCTGTGCTTCATCGGCCTGGCCCTGGAGAATCCGGAAGACACCGATCCCCTCGGTCCGCTCAAGCCCCTTGTCGCGGCCCTCAAGGGCGACATCATTCTCGCCAAGAATTGGCACGACCTTCACCCCGACGATCCGATCGAGGACGCGAGGAAATCCCGGGAATAACAGTTCAAACCTCCGGGGAGGCACCCCGGAAGCGCTACTCCCGCAACTCCGGAACCGCCACTCCGGCTGTCACCGGGTAGCGGTAAAGGTGGCCCTCATAGTTGCGGAAGACGATCTCCTCATCACTGATCGATTCCACGTAATCGGGATTGATCGGCACTTTGCCGCCCCCGCCAGGAGCATCGATGACGAATTGCGGCACCGCGTAGCCGGTGGTGTGCCCACGCAGGCCGCGGATGATCTCGAGACCCTTTCGGACATCGGCCCGAAGGTGGGCACTTCCCGTAATGAGGTCGCACTGGTAGATATAGTAGGGACGAACCCGCATGCGCAACAGGCGATGAACGAGTGCCTTCATCGTCGACAGACTGTCATTGATCCCTTTGAGCAGCACCGACTGGTTTCCGAGGGGCACCCCCGCGAAGGAGAGGCGCTCGCAGGCTTCCATCAGGGCACGGGTGCATTCCTTCGGATGGTTGACGTGGATGCTCATCCAGACCGGACCGTGTTTGCGGAAGATCTCGCAAAGCTCCGGCGTGATGCGCTGCGGAAGAAAGACCGGAATGCGCGAGCCGATCCGGATGAACTCGACATGCGGAATGGCCCGGAGGCGTCCGAGCAGGTGGTCCAGCTTCCGATCGGCCAGCAGCAAGGGGTCTCCTCCGCTCAGAAGAACGTCGCGGACCTCGGGATGGCTCTCGATATAGCGCAGGCCCTGCTCGTATTCCGGATGGAAATTGTAGTCCTGCGCGTTGCTGACCAGCCGGCTCCGGGTGCAGTAGCGGCAGTAGGCGGCGCATCGGTCGGTCACCAGAAAAAGCACCCGGTCCGGATAGCGGTGGACAATCCCCGGGACCGGTGAGTGGCCATCCTCCCCGACCGGATCGAGCAGTTCCTCCGGCGCGGTGGTCATCTCGTTGACCCGTGGGATGACCTGACGCCGGACCGGACAGTCCGGGTCCTCGCGGTCGATCAGATTGAAGAAATAAGGAGTGATCGCGAGGGCCAGCTTTCGGTTGGCAAAGAGGCAACCTTCCCTCTCTTCCGGAGTCAGCGTCATGACGGCCTCGAGCTGTTCGACCCGGGTCAGCCGATTCTTCAGCTGCCATCCCCAATCATTCCAGGTTTCCTTCGGCACGTGCTCCCAAAGGCCCTGCCCGTCAAACCATTCACCGCGGTTCTCCTGATAATCCATGTCGTTTGGTAAAGACACGACTATCCGTGTCCATTCCCGCCTGTCAAACCGGCGGGTGGTTTCATCTTCCGGAAAACCTCGCGAATTCGTTTGGCACGGCGCTTTCGATCATTTTACCTGCAGGCCCGATGAACCAATCCAACTCCGGTGTTCTTGCTCTCGAAGACGGCAGCATTTTCCGTGGTCCCGCCTGGGGCGGTTGCGCCACCGTGACGGGAGAGGCGGTCTTCAATACCAGCATGACCGGTTATCAGGAAATCCTGACGGACCCCTCCTACTACGGCCAGATTGTGACCATGACCGCCCCCCAGATCGGCAATTACGGGGTCAATGATGCGGACGAGGAGTCTTCCGGACCCAAGGTCTTCGGCTTTGTCGTCCGCGAACTCAGTCCGACCATGAGCAACTGGCGGGGCCGCAGTTCCCTTGGCGACTACCTTGAGCGCAACGGGATTCCCGGCATCGAGAGAGTCGACACCCGGACGATCACCAAGAAACTCCGGGTCTCCGGTGCCATGAAAGCCTGTCTGAGCACCGAGGGCATCGGAGATGAAGAAGCCATCCGCAGAGCCCGCGAATGGGAGGGATTGGTCGGGAGCGATTACGTGAAGGAAGTGACCGCCCAGGAAGCCTATACCTGGGACGCCGGCGAACCCGGCAATGTGCCCTACGAGCCGGTCGGCACCTCGCTTTACCCGGAAATCAAGGTAAGCCGACGGTTCCGGGTCGCCGCTTTCGACCTGGGTGCCAAATACTCCATTTTCCGGAAATTGGTGCGGCACGGGTTCGACGTGACGGTTCTCCCGGCCAACACCCCGGCCGAAGCGGTGTTCGAAATGAAGCCCGACTGCCTCTTCCTCTCCAATGGACCCGGAGACCCTGCCGCCCTTGATTATGTCCACGGAACGGTCAAACGACTGATGCGTGACCTGCCGACTTTCGGGATCTGTCTCGGCCACCAGATGATCACCCACGCACTCGGCGCGGCCACCTTCAAGCTCAAGTTCGGGCATCGGGGTGGCAATCAGCCGGTCAAGAATCTCGAGACTGGACGGGTCTCCATCACCAGCCAGAATCATGGCTTCGCCACCGATCCGGCCGGCGTCGAGGCCGGAGGCGGAGTCGTCACTGAGATCAACCTCAATGACGGCACCGTTGAAGGGCTCCGCCATCGGGAGTTGCCGGTCTTTTCCGTCCAATACCACCCGGAGGCCGCCCCGGGGCCGAACGATGCCGACCCGCTCTTCACCGATTTCTACAACCTGGTGGAATCACGGGCGGACGGAAAAATCTGAGAGTCTGTCGCGCGATTGGCCGGACCAGGACCTGCCGTGGCCCGGTTGACCCAAGGTGCCGGAAACCCATGGTTTCCCGTCCGATTGTGAGGCGTCCGGCTCCCTCCTGCCTGCGGCAACCGCTTTTTGGATTGCAAGGCCCCCGCTAAACCGAAAAAAGAAGCTCCCTCCGGAATCTTCGAACTCGCTTTCCGGGGCAATGACCGCTCTCCGACGAATACATGGAAACCAGTGAGACCAACCCGCCATCCAACGCGGCGGAAAAGACCCTCACCGTCCAGAACAAGATGGGCATCCACGCCCGTCCCGCCGCCATGATTGTCCGGATCACCAACCGGTTCAAATCGGAGGTCTATTTCGAAAAGGACGAGGAGCAGGTCAATGGGAAGAGCATCATGGGCCTGATGATGCTGGCCGCCGGCCGCGGCTCCAAGATCAGGGTGACCGCCACGGGCGAAGACGCCGGAGACCTGCTCAAGGACCTCGAGGAGCTCTTCGAACGCAAATTCGACGAAGGCTGAATCGCCGCGGATAAGTGATGGGCAGGACGGTTCGTGCCAGGAACCTCCCCTCTCTAGAAGCACCTCTTGTTTGGTCTTCTTTCTCTCACGGAGGCACGGAGGCACAGAGCCAATCATCTGGATCCCTATTGGTGGTTCGGATGATTCCATTCTTCAGTCTCCGTGCCCCCGTGCCTCTGTGAGACCCACTCTCAGTCGGATTTTATCTCTCACGGAGGCACAGAGGCACAGAGCCAATCATCTGGATCCCCATTGGTGGTTCGGATGATTCCATTCTTCAGTCTCTGTGCCCCCGTGCCTCTGTGAGACCCACTCTCAGTCGGATTTTATCTCTCACGGAGGCACAGAGGCACAGAGCCAATCATCTGGATCCCCATTGGTGGTTCGGGTGATTCCATTCTTCAACCTCCGTGCCCCCGTGCCTCTGTGAGAGCCACTCTCAGTCGGATTTTATCTCTCACGGAGGCACAGAGGCACAGAGCCAATCATCTAAGATCCCCATTGGTGGTTCGGGTGATTCCATTCTTCAACCTCCCTGCCTCTGTGTCTCTGTGAGAGCCACTCTCTGCCTTTCGGTCTTCAACCTAACCGGAAGAACGCCATCGTATTGGCGTGGGTAAGGGAGGCGATCTCTTCAGAACCCAGCCCCAGGATCTCCCCACAGGCCTCCGCCGTGTAGCGGACAAAGGCCGGCTCGTTCGGTTGGCCCCGCTTGGGAACCGGCGCCAGATACGGCGCATCCGTTTCCACCATCAATCGATCGAGCGGCTGGACCTTGAGGGCCTCCCGGACGTTTTCCGCGCTCTTATAGGTGACGATCCCGGTAAAGGACGCCCTACCTCCCCGGGACAGGATTGGCATGAGGAATTCCGGACCATCCGTAAAGCAATGGAAGACCACCCGGGCCCAGGACAGCCCGGAAGCGTCGATCATCTCGACACACTCGGGCACCGCGCCTCGGGAATGGATGATGACCGGCAGATCCGACCGGGTCGCCAGTTCGAGCTGCGCGGCGAAGGCCCTGCGTTGGCGCTCAAATACCTTCTCCGCTTCGCGGGATTCTTTCGGCAGATGAAAGCGATCAAGACCCATCTCTCCCAATCCGACAGGAGCCGGGTCCCATCCCAGGGCCGCCTCCAGACTCGGCAGACAGGTCTCCCAGCCTTCGTCAACCGAAGTCGGGTGCAGCCCGACGGTGTAGTCCACCACACCGGGATGCGCGGCCGCCAGGGCTCGGTTATCCTCCCAATCCCCGGCTTCGGTGCCGATTGTGATCATCCGTTCCACTCCGGCCGCAGCGGCACCGGCGATCGCCGCTCTCACCGTGCCCCGTCGAAGAAAACTCACCAGATGGGTGTGGGAATCGATCAGTTTCATCAATTGAGCCCCAATCAAGCGCACCCGGACCACACAAACAACCTTCAAAACTGTTACATGTTTTGGCTTGTTGATCGACCCTTACCGGTATCCTGTTGCGGTTCCCCTGCACGAGTTGGATTTTGAACGCTTATGAGCCAGGAAGTTGAAAATATCATCATCGTCGGAACCGGATGCGCCGGTCTGACCGCTGCCATCTATGCCGCCCGGGCCAATCTCAATCCGCTTGTCCTCGAAGGCAACCAACCGGGCGGGCAGTTGACCACCACTTCCGAAGTGGAGAACTTTCCGGGGTTTCCCGAAGGAATCGACGGCTTCGTCCTGATGGACAACCTTCGCAAACAGGCGACCCGCTTCGGAACCCGGTTTGAGCAGGCGTACATCACCTCCGTCGATTTCTCCCAGCCGGTCCGTGTCCTCAAGACCGCCGAACGGGACTACAAGGCACGGGCCGTTATCATAGCCACCGGTGCCTCTCCGCGGATGATCGGGGTCCCCGGGGAGAAGGAACTCTTCGGCGGTGGCGGCGTCACCACCTGCGCCACCTGCGACGGCGCCTTTTACCGCAATATGGACGTGGTCGTGGTCGGCGGAGGCGATTCCGCTGCCGAGGAAGCCCTCTTCCTGACCCGATTCTGCTCCAAGGTCACCCTGATCCATCGCCGCGATGAATTGCGGGCCTCCCCGATCATGGCCGACAGGGTCAAGAACCACCCCAAGATCGAAACCTGTTGGGATACCGTCGTGACCGAGGTCATCGGCGTCGCGGAAAAAGCCGTCTCCGGGGTCAGGGTCCGTAACGTCAAGACCGGGGTCGAAAGCACCCTCGACTGCAAGGGAGTCTTCGTGGCCATCGGGCACCGGCCCAATACCGGCCCGTTTGCCTCACAGATCGACCTCGACGAGAACGGCTATTTCCTCCCCGCCCCCGGAAGTCAGGTGCGGACCCGTGTGCCAGGGATCTACACGGCGGGCGATTGCGCCGATCACGTCTACCGTCAGGCCATCACCGCCGCAGGCATGGGCTGCCAGGCCGCTATTGAAGCTGAACGCTGGCTGGCCGAACAGACCGACTGACATCGCGGCTTGAAGAGCCCCGTCCCTGACTGTCCCCTTGTCCGTAGGGCGGAGCCGCCGCGAACGTCGAATTGCCAGACTCTCCCCGCGACATCGGAAGGTGCCGGGGCAGGCGGTGTGGCGGCTCGAGTGATCCCCCCTCCGAGACAATGGAAACGCTGAGATCGCCCGGAAATTAAATGGAATAAGTCTAAGTTTCAGTTGATATCCGGAATTATTCCATTTAAGTAATGGGGTATGACACCCGCCACGAGCCCCCACGATGTTCTGACCCGCAAACTCGCGGAGGAAGGAATGCGCTTCACCCGTCAGAGGGAGGTTGTCTACGGTGCCCTCCTCGCGAAACGGGATCATCCCACCGCCGACGAAGTTTATGCGAGGGTGCGGGCCGAGATGGCCGGCATTTCGCTCGCGACCGTCTACAATACGCTTGAAACCCTCGTTCAGTGCAACCTGGTCAAGCAGGTCAACTTCGAGCGTGAACCGACCCGTTACTGCCCCAATCTGAAGGAGCACGCCCACTTTCACGACACCCGGACCGGGCAGATCGTCGACGTGGAGATCGACAAGGAGACCGTGGAAGGCCTTCGCCGGAAGCTGCCGGAAGGCTTCGAAGCGGCCCAGATCGAGATCAATTTCCGCGGGCGGACCCTGCAGACTTCCAGCTGAAACCGTCCCCATCCCTGACCAGACTTCACCAGAAATGAACACACTCGAAATCAAAGACCTGACCGTCAAAATCGGCGACAAGCCGATCCTCAAGAATTTCTCCCTGACCGTTCCAAAGGGCGAAGTCCATGCCATCATGGGCCCGAACGGCACCGGCAAGAGCACTCTGGCCAAGACCCTGGCCGGCCATCCTGATTACGAAGTGATCTCGGGAGAGGTTCTGCTCGACGGAGAATCCATTCTCGGACTCGAACCGGACGAGCGGGCCCGCAAGGGGCTCTTCATGGCCTTCCAATACCCGAGCGAAATACCCGGGGTGACCATCGCCAACTTCATCCGGGCCGCCGTCCAGTCGCGCCTCGGAGAGGGAGATGAACTGCAGGCGACCGCCTACTACAAGAGACTCTACGAAAAGATGGATCTGCTCAAGATCGACCGGAAGTTCACTGCCCGTGCCGTCAATGAGGGGTTTTCCGGAGGTGAAAAGAAGCGCTGCGAGATTCTCCAGATGGCCATGCTGGAGCCCTCCTACGCCGTCCTCGACGAAACAGATTCCGGCCTGGATATCGATGCGCTGCGGGTCGTCTCCGAGGGCGTCAATTCGCTGCGCAGCGCCAACCTTGGCGTTCTTCTCATCACCCACTACCAGCGCCTTCTCGACTACATTGTTCCCGACCATGTGCACGTCCTCTGGGACGGACAGATCGTCAAGAGCGGAGGCAAGGAACTCGCCCTCGAACTCGAGGAAAAGGGTTACGATTGGGTCAAGGAACTGACCCCGGCCACGGTCTGATCCCCAACCGGAAAACACTCAAACCAGGAGCACCCATGACCACCGCGACACCCACGCCCGCCATCAACATCGATCGGGACAAGGGCAATTTCGTCTATCCGGAGAATTACGCCTTCGATGCCGGCGTCGGCCTGAACGAAAAGGTCGTCAACTACATCGCCGACGTCAAAGGGGAGGACGACTGGATCCGTCAGTTCCGCCTCAAGGCGCTCAAGGTCTTCGAGAGCAAACCCCTCCCGACCAACTGGGCGACCAAGGATCTCGAAACCATCGATTTCGACAAGATCCGCTACTACCTCGCGTCCGGCCAGAAGCCGAAACGGACCTGGGACGAGGTTCCCGCGGACATCAAGGAAACCTTCGAGCGGCTCGGCATCCCGGAGAACGAGCGCAAATTCCTCGCCGGGGTTGAAGCCCAATTCGACAGCGAAGCCGCCTACTCCAACATCAAGGAAGCCGTCGGCAAGCAGGGGGTCATCTTCATGGGCAGCACCGAGGCCCTGATGGAACACCCGGAAATCTTCCGCAAATGGTTCGGCAAGGTCATTCCGACCGGCGACAACAAGTACTCCGCCCTGAATTCCGCCGTCTTCTCCGGAGGTTCCTTCATCTACGTGCCTCCCGGAGTCAAGGTCAGCCACCCTCTCCAGGCCTACTTCCGCATCAACGCAGAGAACTTCGGCCAATTCGAACGCACCCTGATCATCGCCGACGAGGGTGCGGAGGTCACCTATATGGAGGGGTGCACCGCCCCGAAATTCAATACCGCCACCCTCCACAGCGCGGTGGTTGAACTGGTCGCCCTGAAAGGCGCCAAGATCGAATACATCACCGTTCAGAACTGGTCATCCAACGTCTTCAACCTGGTGACCAAGCGGGCCATCGCGGAGGAGGATGCCACCGTCAAGTGGATCGACTGCAACATCGGCTCGCGCCTGACCATGAAATACCCGGGGGTGGTCCTGAAGGGCCGGCGCGCGCGCGGGGAGGTCCTCTCCATCGCCCTGGCCAATGACGGACAGCACCAGGATACCGGGGCCAAGATGATCCACCTGGCGGACGACACCACCAGCAATATCATTTCCAAGTCGATCTCGGTCGGCGAAGGGCGTTCGACCTACCGCGGCATGGTCCATATCCCCAAGCACCTGACCGGATGCAGGAACAACACCGAGTGCGACGCCCTTCTCATCAACAACAATTCCCGGACCGACACCTATCCCGCGATCACCGTCCGCGGAAACCGGAATTCCGTCCAGCATGAAGCCTCTGTCTCCAAAGTCAGCGAAGAGCAGATCTTCTACATGCAGCAGCGTGGACTGACCGAGGCCGAAGCGATGTCGCTCAGTGTCAATGGATTCGTCAACGACCTGACCCGTCAGTTCCCGATGGAATACAGCGTCGAGCTCAAGCGCCTGATCGACCTGGAGATGGAAGGTTCCGTCGGCTGAGTCCACTCCGGCCTCCCCAAACGCCCACATCAATGCATTCCCAATCCGACATGCCTTCCGCCGAAACACTTCCGACTCCTTCCCGGCCCTCCCGCACCGAGGGAGAAGACCCGGTCCTGGGTGCCTTCAACCGTCACCTCGAGTCCCAATCCGATCGCCCCGACTGGTGGATCGCCGCCAAGAATCGGGCGATGATCGAATTCCAGAACCTGCCCATGCCGACCCGCAAGTCCGAGCAGTGGCGATTTGCCGATCTTCTCGGGCTCAATCTCGACACCTACGACTTCACGCCGGCACCGGCTGAGGAACTGCGGGACAGGATCATCCGGAGTTCCATCCTGGTCGAGAAACGTGCCGGACGAATGGTCTTTGCCGACAACCACCTGGTCGACCACGAACCCGTTCCGTCCGACCTGGCGGCCAGGGGAGTCATCTGGGAACCGCTCGAGGTCGCCCTCCACCGACACCCGGAGATCATCAAGGACTACTTCATGACCCAGGATCCGCACCTCGGATCCGAGAAGTTCGCCGCCCTCCATTCCGCCTTTGTCAGCTCCGGCTGCCTCCTTTACGTGCCCAAGGGGGTCACGATCGAACTCCCGCTGATCGCCCGTCACTGGTCGGTCCGCGAGGGATCCGCCGTCTTCCCGCACACCCTGGTCATTGCCGAGGAGAATTCCCGCGTCACCCTGGTCGACGCCTTCGACTCGGTCGGCGCCGACGACAGCCACTTCGCCTGCGGCTTCAATCACCTCTTCGCCGGCGAAGGCGCCCGGATCGACTACCTTGTTCTTCAGAACTGGAGCCGCCAGACCCTCGGTTTCCAGATCAACAGCATGATCACCGGGCGGTCAGCCTCCGTCCGGTCCCTTGCCGTCAATATCGGCGGTTCGCACTATCGATCGGAAAACCAGAGCCTGATCAAGGGCGAAGGCAGTGACGTTCAGATGTTCTCCCTCAGCGTGACCGACCGCGAGCAACAGGTCGACCAGCGGACCCTGCAGTCGCATCTCGCCCCGCACACCACCTCGAATCTTCTCTACAAGAACGCCCTCATCGATCACTCCCGGACCATTTTCTCAGGATTGATCAAGGTCGCGGAAGACGCCCAGAAGACCGACGCCTACCAGTCGAACCGCAATCTCCTGATCAGCCCGACCGCCGAGGCGAACTCCCTCCCGGGCCTCGAGATCCAGGCCAACGATGTCCGTTGTACCCATGGTTCAACAACCGGACAGCTCGACGAGAGCGAGCTCTTCTACATGCTGACCCGGGGGATCCGTCCCGCTCTGGCCCGGGAGCTTCTTGTCTTCGGCTTCTTCGAGGAGGTCATTGCCAAGATTGAAAACGAGGAGCTCGCCGCCAATATCCGCGAACTCATCCAGAAGAAATTCCGGGAAGACATGGCGGTCCAGACCGCCGGCTGAGACCGGAAATCCGACCATGTCCAGCGCGACCGAACGAATTCTTTCGCGGGATTGTCCCGCCGTCCAGATTCCCAGCGGCAATCCGATCCACCTGGAGGAGGGAGCCCGGGTCTTCCTGACGCAAACCCTCGGCGGCAGCTACACCGTGATGTGCGATTTCGGGCTCGCCCGGATCGACGGCCGGTACGCCGACGCCCTCGGCCTGGAGGCTCCCACCGACTCCGGGGCCGATCCGGCGAAGGTCCCCTCTCCCGAAGGCTCGCCCCACGGACCTCCCGATGAGGAGACTCTCTGGGCCCAGCTGCGCAACGTCTATGATCCGGAAATCCCGGTCAACATCGTGGACCTGGGTCTGGTCTATTCGCTGGACGTGAAGCCGACCGACGATGGCTATTTTGTCCAGGTCAAGATGACCCTGACCGCTCCCGGCTGCGGGATGGGTCCGGCCATCGCGGCTGACGCCCAGAGCAAGCTGATGCAGGCACCCGGCGTCGACGGCGCCGCCGTCGACCTGGTCTGGGAACCCGCCTGGAACCAGGGCATGATCAGCGAAGAAGGTCGCATGATACTCGGCCTGGTCTAGGGCTGTCTGATGCCTGTCGCGCTTTCGCAAGTTATTGCCGGTCCGGTGTAGCCACTTCGCTGGGTCGAAGTGTTACCCTGCTTCCGGAACGCCGACAAAGCGGCGTTGCTCCATGACTTCCCGTCGAACGCCTTGGAAGGTTGTCACATCTGGAAAAATCCACCTGCAAATGTATGACAGTGCCGAATTCATTCTCCTGCTGACTTGCGCTCAGCCTCACTTTCTCCAACGTCTAAACCGTGCATTTCACCAATCTCAAGTCACCCGCCATGACGGCAACCGCTCCCAGATTTGACGAAGACGACGATTCCCCGGCGAAGACGCCCGGCGCTTTCAGCGTTTCCGCAATGGTCCAGAGGAAGTTTCTCGAACAGCGGAAAGTCTTCATCTGGGGCGAAGTCAACACCGAGTCCGCCCAGGATCTTGTCGAAAAGTTCCTCTACCTGGAAGCCGTCGATCCCGGCAAACCGATCACGTTCTACATTGATACGCCGGGTGGTTCCATCACCGACGGCATGGCCATCTACGATACCATCAAGCTGATCAGTTCCCCGGTCACCGCCGTCGTCACCGGAATGGCCGCCAGTATGGGCTCGATCCTTCTCTGCGCGTCTCCCAAGGGCAGTCGTCTTGTTTTCCCCCACTCCCGGGTTCTCATCCATCAGCCCCTGATCAGCGGCCGCATGGTTGCCCCGGCGGTCGACATCAACATCCAGGCACTCGAGATGGAGCGGCTGCGTCAGGAACTCAACCGCATCCTGTCCGAAGCGTCCGGGCAGTCCCTCGAGAAGATCATCAAGGATACCGACCGCGATTTCTACCTGACCGCGCAGGAAGCGATCGACTACGGACTGGCAGACAGGATTGTTGAGAAGCTTTAGGCGTCAATCCGGAAGATCCGTTCTCCCGGATTGCCAATTGGGCCGTCCATGATTTCCTGATAGCGCAATGGGACCCTTACGCCTCTGGATATTAACGCTGGCCGTTTCAGCACTCGGATCGCTCAGCGCGTCCGCCCTTGAATGGGCCACGACCCGGATTTCGGTTGAAGCTGCTCCCGAGCAGGAATCGTTCGAGGGAGTCTTCGCTTTCACCAACACAGGTGACAAGACCGTGACCATCGACTCGGTCCGGTCGAGTTGCGGCTGCACCGTTCCCGCATTGACCAAGCACGAGTACGCGCCGGGCGAGAGCGGCGAAATCAAGGCCGTCTTCACCTTCGGAACCAGGACCGGGCCCCAGCGAAAGACGATCGCCGTGATGACCGACGAGCAGGGAGCGGAGCGCGTCGATCTGGTGCTTGAGGTCTCGATTCCATCCCTGATCGAGGTCAATCCCTTCTTCGTCTTCTGGCGAAAAGGCGACTCCCCGATCGAGGCCAAGACAATCGAGGTGAGGGTTTCCGATCCCACCCTGATCGCCCCGGTTTCCGTGGAATCTCCCTCCGAGTCCTTTGCCACCGAGTTGCGACCCACGGACGACCCCGCCGTCTTCCAATTGGCCATCACCCCCCTCTCCACCGAGACGGCCGGGAATACCCATTTCCTGATCAAGACGAATTACCCGCCGAACAACCCGCGGGTCATCCGCGTCTACGCCGGAATTCGCTGACCGCGAGCGGGAGAAGAGCGGGATCGGTGGACCGAAGGGCCTGATCCCGCTTTTCCGGGAATCCACTTTCTCAAGGAGGATCCCTCATTCTACGCCGACGGGCCCCAATCGCTCGTCAAGCACCTGTTGCCAACCGTCCTGATCCACCGTCGCCCGGCGGAGGTTCTCCCCGACCGTGATGGCCTCAAGTCGCCGACCGTTGCGATTCAGCCAATCCAGGATCTCGAGTCCCAGTCCCCACTCATCCGGGCGAAGCTCACCTGAGGCTGAGACGACCAGATCCTCAATTCGGGAGTCATCCGGGGAATCCTCCCTTTCCAGGACCCGCCGGTAGGCCAGGGCCAGACCGAGCGTTCCCCTTTCCGATGCGGCCCCATCGAGCAAACGATCCGCCTCCCGTCTGTTTCCGTCCTTCTCCAGAAGATTCGCCTGCCGCAACACAAGATACTGGGCCCCCACTGTGGCGGCATCCCTCTTTGCCCACTGGTCGTCAAAACGCCGGAGAAATGGTCGGTAGAGCGGATCGCCCACCAGAATGGCCTGCCAGCTCTGCCCCGGGAGAGCATACCACGCCGCTTCCCCGGCGGTTCCGCCCGATTCAAGTTTTTCGAAAAAGAGCCCCAGGTTGTGGGTCAACTGCAGGTAAGGTTCATAGACATTGCCGACCGTAACGGCCACCCCTGAGCGGACCAGCGATGAAACCCACCCATGCCTCAAGCTGCCTGCGGAAAAGCTGTAGATATGGACCGCCACCGCACCCGGAGCGAAGGAAAACCCCCGATTGAGAAAGGGACCGGTCACCCTGCTGTTGTGCCATCCGAAATAGAGACAGGCCGCATCCATCCGGTCGGTCAGCCCCATCACCTCTTTCGTGGTTTCCCGGTCGAGGTCGAATCCCAGTGCGTCGATCCGGTCCGCGATCGAAGCCATCCAGAGATCCCCTTGCCTGTGGGGTCCCCCCATGTCGATGTAGGTCCGGCCGATCAATCCATGTGCCTCGCCGGCAAGTGCACTGTCGATCATCCGCCGGACTGAGGCCGGGTCCGGACCATCCAGCCGCGCCACCCGGATGACGGATGCCATTCGCGAGGCTGTTGGCTCTTTCTGCCGGTAGAGCGGATTGGTGATCACCCCGGTGGTCGGCGGAGATGACCGGGTGAGGAGCGACAACTCGGAATCGACCGCGGCCCGGTTGGTCAGGTAGCGGGGCGGCAGATCCGCCCCCTCCGCCTTGAGCAGTTCCGGATCGTTGTCAATCCGGAGCGGGACACCGCGACAGGTCACCAGATAGGCGATCCGGTGCCCCTTCAGTTCAATCAGGCCCCGGCCGGCCTGGTCGAAACCACCGGGATCATCGGCACCGATCCAGCCTTCCTCCATCAGTCGCTCCCGCAGTGGATTGAAGAGCTCTGCGACGAATTGTGTCCAGCTGATCGTCGATTCTGCCGGCAGGGGCACCGCAATCAGATTCGCCTCAGGGATACCCCTCTTTTCCGCATAATAACGGGCCAAAGCGATCGATTCCCCATCCAGACTGTTCGCGAGAACCACGACATTCTCCGCATCGGGAGCATCCGCCGCCCATCCCGCCGATGTGAGCCCGGCGAGGAGAATGGCAAGGGAAATCGAATGGACCACTCCGGGATAGCGCCAAGGCGATCGCTTCTTGTCTTTGGGCCAGGTGCGAATGGCGAAACCTAACCCGCCGGCAAGGTTCCCGGCAATCCCGTATTGACCCTCAGCCGCTGCTCACGCGCAGCGAGCTCCACGCCTGCGCACCGCCACGCGGCGCCGCTCTGCCGCGTTTGACGAAAGACTTCCAGGATTCAGTGCGCCGTCTCGAGTTCCGGTGTCGGGGAGCTGTGGTGGACGATCAATACATCCTCAATCGTGGCCAATCCTCCCTGAACCGACTCTTCGATCAGGGGCAACATCCGCCGGATCTTCTCCTCCGTATCCGTGATCTCAATCACCACCGGATCGTCCGTTGACACCCGGTAGATCTCGTTGCGGTGAAGCCGACCGCTACCTCCGTAGCCCATGACCCCTTTGGTCACGGTGGCACCGGCCAAGCCAAACTCCCGCGCCTTGACTACGATCCACTCATAAAGCGGGATCGGTCCATGATGATCATGTTCGCCGACCACAATCCGGAGACGCTTCGCCTGTTCGGGTAACTCCATAATATTAGCGTTTGTTATGTTTGAGGTTTCCCAGATATAGATAAACTTATACATAAACTTCTGGAAAGCAACCGAATCTACGACCTCCATCACGGATATAAGGCGAGAGAACGCCGACTATTGAGTGAGGTGATAGGACGACTCAGGGCACCCGACCGTGATAATGGATCACCTGCACATCTTCGATCGTGGCGAGCCCACCACTCAGGTTTTCTTCAATGAAGGGGAGGATGCGTTCCATCCGCTCCTCCGTGTCGTTGATCTCAATCACCACCGGCTGATCGCTGGACAGCCTGAGAATCTTGGCCGTGTGAAGGTGGCTGCTCGCTCCGAATCCCATCATTCCCCGGGTGACCGTCGCACCGGCCAGTCCCAGTTCGCGGGCTTTCAGGACGATCGCTTCATAAAAAGGCCGCCCGTGGAGCTGGTCGCTCTCGCCGATCAGGATGCGCAATCGTTTGGCCCGGTCCCTGAGTTCCATAGTCCACCTGTCTCTCTCTACTGCCCCACCTTATAGCCGATCAGGACGAAGAGCAAGCAGAGCGCCGTCGTCCCGACGACATTCCCCGCCGCCGGCCACCACTCGCCATCCTGAACAAGCCGGAGAGTCTGCAGGCTGAACGACGAAAAGGTGGTGAATCCTCCCAAAAACCCCAGCATGAGGAACTGGCGCATCTCCGGGCTCCCGATCCACCGTTGTGAATCCGAAAGGGCCGCCAGGAGTCCAATCAGGAACGAGCCGACCACGTTGACTGTGATGGTGCCCCAAGGGAAGGTCTGCCCCACGCGGGAGGCAATCCATCCGGAGATCAGATAGCGCAGCATCCCCCCCAGGCCGCTTCCCAATCCGATCCACAACGCGAGTCTCATGGCCAACCAGAAGAACAGCCGATCGGACCGGGATCAAAAACAATCATGAACGCTCCGGGTTCAATCGCGCGGCCTGGGCGACGACCGACTCAGCCAGCATCTGGGCCAGCTCCGCCCGGAATTCCGGGGAGGAAACCCGGGAGGCTTCCCCAGGATGGGTGAGAAAGGCCGACTCGACCAGTATTCCCGGGCAGGACAGGTCGCGGAGCACAACGAATCGAGCCTGCTTGAGCCCGCGATCAACCGTCCCGAACGCCCGAACCAACCGGCGCTGTACTTCAAACCCGAAGGCGGCGTTCGCCCCATCCCAGCGATTGCCCGGCTGGGCCGGCTCGTCACCGTCGTAGGGCAATTCGCTCCCGGTGGAGGCCTGGCCCGCCTTCGAGAGAACGTAGGTTTCGGTTCCCGACACGGCGGCGTTGCCGGTCGCGTTGAAATGGATACTGAGGAAGAGATCCGCCCCGTTCGCCCGTTGCGGCCTCTCCTTCAGGGGCACATAGGAGTCATCGGTCCGTGTCATGATCACGGCAAAACCCCGGTGACGCAGGGCCGCTTCCAACCGGCGGGCGACATCGAGAGTCAGGTCTTTTTCCTGCAGGCCGAGCGCGGCATTCTTCGTTCCACTGTCCGTCCCGCCGTGCCCGGCGTCCACCGCTATCGTGCGGATCGGTCCCGGAACTTCGATTCCGCCTCCTCCGAGGATCGGCAGAAGCTGACGCTCGACATCACTGCGGGCGAAGGTCAGATGGCCGCCTTCCGCAAGTGGCGGCTCGCCCAGAAAAACCCTGAGCCCATTGATGATGCATTCACGGCGTCCGACCTCCGCCTCCAGGGAACCCGCCGGTCCGTTCATCGCCAGCCGGGACTCCGCAATAACCCAGCTCTCGGTCAGGCCCATTCGGGCGGCCACGGCGTCGCTGCGGATCCGCTGCCCTGCCTCGTTCCCGACCTGAGCCGGCGGCGGCGCAGCCGGAGGCAGGGGCATCGCCTGCCTCGCGGTGGTGCAGCCGCCCAGTCCAGTCAGAATCAATCCGAGCCCCCATTGAAGGCATCGTACGAAACCCATCCTCCCATCCACCCGGACCATCGGAGATCACCAGATCGGGTCTCGACCGGCCCGCGAGCTCAGGAATTCCCGTCGGCAGAGGAATCCTCATCCGAGGAGTCCTCGTCATCGACGTCCGGAGGGGGTGGCGGCAGTCTCTCGCCCTTGTCCGAGACATTATAGATCAGCTTCCGCTTGTTCACCGGCAGGGGGGACATCATCACAATGATGTTCCGCCCCATCAGACGCGGCTCGTTGTCCGCCGATCCGATATGGGCCAGGTCCTTGATCGCACGGCGGATCGTGTCGTATCCAAGATCCTGATGCGCCATTTCCCGCCCACGGAAGAAGAGGGTCAATTTGACCTTGTTGCCCTTGTCGAGGAACTCCTCGGCATGGCGGAGCTTGGTCAGAAAGTCGTGCTGCTCGATCCGGACCCGGAACTTGACCTCCTTGACCTTCGAGCCGGTCGACTTGCTTTCCTTCGACTTCTTCTGCTGCTCGTAGACATACTTGCCGAAGTCCATGATCCGGCAGACCGGCGGCCGGGCCTGCGCGGCCACCTCGACCAGGTCGAGACCCGCACGCTGCGCCAGTTGGTAGGCCTCGGCCGACGACATCAGGCCGAGCTGGCCTCCATCCGGTCCGATGACCCGGACCTCGGATGCCCGAATCCGCTGATTGCGCCGGATATTGAAAAACGGATCGCGGTTTCTGTTGCGAAAATACGAGCCTCGGCCCGAGGGTGATCTAGCCATTCAGTCTATTTTGGGATTTCGTTTGATAAGGTCCGACCACCGTTCTGCATCGAAGCCGAAGGCGTTTCAATCCTTTTCGCGGAGCAAAAAAAGGAGTCAAGAGGGGACGGCGCCAAGAAAAACCACAATTCCGATCTTCCGCATTTGTGCAGCCACCTCGCTGTGTCGAGGTGCCCAACCGCGGCCAACACGGCGGCAAAGCGGCGTGGCTGCAATTCGAAACGCCCCCAAACCTGGTCAAAGGCTGAAACTCTCCCCACACGAACAACTGGCTTTTGCATTCGGGTTGGAAAACTTGAATCCGCCGGCCACCAGGGCATCGGAATAGTCGAGAACCGTTCCCTTGAGGTAAAGGGCACTCTTGGAGTCAACCAGGACCGTGACTCCTTCAAAACCAACCGCGATATCGCCTTGGCGGGGACTGTCGACAAACCGCATTTTGTAGGACAATCCGTTACAACCTCCACCACTGATGCCGACCCTTAGGTACTCTCCGTTTTCCTCACGCGCCCGCAGAGCCGCCACTTTGTGGACAGCGGCGTCCGTCAACCGGATCAGACGGGAATCACCAAGCCGGACACCTTCCGGCAACTCGATCAGCGCAGACATTGTTTCCGGACTATCGGCCTGAACGCGGTCATTTCAAGCCCGGATCCCGATTAGCAGGATTCCCGGAGTCGGTTGGGCGCGTGTCCGGAAGCCCTGCCCGGTCCCCGTTGCGAGTGAAATGGAGGCGGGGACGTGACTTGCTTGCCTCGGCGTCGGCAGGCCAGGAGGGGCCGCGCCTCTCCAAGGGCGAATCGACATTCCGGAGCCCGCGGATCCCTATTCCCAATCCCCCATCCACCACACTAGAGTCCGCGTTCTTCCACATCTTCTTCATCCAGGCCGAGGTAGTGGCCCAGTTCATGGAGAAAGGTCAGGGCCACCTCCTCGCAGTAGACAGACTCATCTTCGCCTGCGTAATCCCAGATATTCTCGAGAAAAAGCAGTATCTGGGCGGGAAGCGGATCGCTCACCTCGGACATTCCGTAGGGCATCCCGACAAAGAGTCCGAGCAGATCGTCGCCACCCAACTCCTCCGCCAACGCGCTCGACGGGCGCGACTCATAGCTGACGGGCAGGGCCGAAGCCGGACCGCGCAAAGCGCCGGGAAGGCGCCGCAGGACCGCCGCCGTCTCCCGCCGGGCCAGACCCTCGATCCGTTGCCGGAGTTTCGGATTCATGACTGTCACAAGCCTTCGCTCAGCACCCGGGAGCCCGGGACTGCCGCCGATAGCCGACCAGGCGTTTCGCCACCCGGACGGCATTGGCCATACTCTCGAAGCGGGCGAGACCTTTGCCTGCGATCCCGAACGCAGTGCCATGATCCGGGCTGGTCCGGACATACGGAAGCCCGAGGGTCACGTTGACCGAGCTATCAAAATCGACCGCCTTGAGCGGGGCCAGCCCCTGGTCATGATAGAGCGCCACGATCGCATCATACTCCCCGGCCAGCATCCGGGCAAACACCGTATCCCCGGGCTGGGCCGGGCCAACCAGCAGCCCGTCAGCTGCGATCCTCTCCAGCAATGGATTGATCCAATCCCTTTCCTCACCCCCGAGCAGACCGCCTTCACCGGCGTGCGGATTCAGTCCACAGACCACCAGTCTGGGCCGGTCGACCCCATCCGCTCTCGCCAGATCATGAACTGCCCGGACGGTCCGCTCCAGCTTCTCCGGGTTCAGCGCCTTCGGCACCTCACTCAAAGGAAGATGCCAGGTTGCGAGAGCCACCCGCAGGCGACCGCCCGTGAAGGCCATCACCGGCTCCCCTCCCCAGGACGAGGCGAAGAATTCGGTCTGCCCGGGATGCTTGAACCCCACCTGCGCAAGGGCAGCCTTCGAAATCGGCCCGGTCACCACCGCGTCAATCGTTCCCCTTCGGCAGGCCTCGGCTGCCGCCCGAAGCGCCTCCCAGGCAATTGAGGCGCCCTGGGGATCCGGGTGTCCGGAAATCGGATGGTAATCAACCGGTCCGATTCCATGCCCGGGATGACCGTGCATCTCCTCAACCCGTCGCGTCCACTCAGTCGGACCAAACAGCCTCAACCGCCCCGGAAAGTCAGGCGACGACGCCAGCCAGCTCTCCACCACCTCCGGCCCGATACCGGCCGGATCCCCCGAAGTTACTCCGATAACAGGCCATGCCTCCATCGTCGGCTGCTCCTCCGGCCCGGCTTCTCCAGCCGCCTTCATTCGCCCACCCGTTCCCGACGAGGCCGGGCAAAGCCACGCTTTCCTTCCCCAAAGAAGGAGAGAAAACGTCCGGCCTCTTCCGTCCTGAACCGGTTCTCTGCCATGGCCTGGCCCGCCCGGTCCGCCGGTTTCCCTTCGGCATAGACATGGCGAAGGGCTTCCTTCAGCTCGATGATTGCCTCCCTCGAGACCCCCCGCCGCCGCAGCCCGACCAGATTGAGACCGACCACGTCATTGCGATCCACCACAATGAGAAACGAGGGCAGATCCATTGTGATCGAGGCATGCCCGGCCAGCATGACGGATTCCCCGATCCGGCAGAATTGATGAACCGCCGCCGCACCGCCGATGAAGGTATGGGCACCTACGGAGACGTGACCGCCAAGAAGAACGCCGTTTGCCAGGATGGCCTTGTCGCCGATCCGGCAGTCGTGACCGGCGTGCGACCCGGCCATGAAAAGACACTCGCTGCCGATCTCCGTGTAACCACCCGCCCGGGTCGCCCGGCTGATGGTGACTGACTCACGGATGACCGTGCCGCCACCGATCCGGACCCCGGAAGACAGGGTTCGATCGAAATGGAGATCCTGGGGCAGCCCGCCGATCACCGAAAAGCTGTCCACCTCCACCCGATCACCAAGGATGGTCCCCGAACGCAGAATGGCATGGGCGGAGAGCCGGCACCCCGCGCCGATCGTCACGTCTGCCTCAACCACCGCACCCGGACCGATCACCGCGCCGGCACCGATCCGCACGCCGGCCGCAACCACCGCCGACGGATGTATCTTCGATTCTGCGTTTTCGCCCCCGTTTTCCATCAAAGTCAACGGCGGCGCGCGTCTTCCTTCGTTGAAAAGAGATCCAACTGGGTGTCCTTCAGCAGGTCATAGTTTTTCAGAATTCGCATCACCTGGAGGGTGTCGGATTTGCCATAGCTGCGATTGATCTCGATGCGATCCAGCAAGTCCAGCAACATCGAACGGAAGGAAATGATCCCGTCCACCCCACGGTCCTGGAGCAGGGCCACGCTCTGCCCGCGGTAAGGCTCCTGGGTCGGCAGGCCGGGGGTGACCAGGATCTTCAGCATCTCGTCGTCGGGATCGGCATCGAGCGTCTCGACCGCGAACAATCGATTGGCCTCCTTCTGAACCTGTTCCTCGAGGAATCGGAATATCTCCGGG
The DNA here is from genome assembly GCA_041395105.1 of Opitutaceae bacterium. Lineage (NCBI taxonomy): Bacteria > Pseudomonadati > Verrucomicrobiota > Opitutia > Opitutales > Opitutaceae > Opitutaceae bacterium. The sequence goes on from JAWLBB010000002.1 coordinate 657,957, forward strand.
CTGCTCCGAATGGTCGCCGGGTTGAAACGGCCCGTATGCCAGCCTTTGACCGCAACCATGCCGCGATGGATATAGGGCAGCTCGCTGGGGAACAGGAAGAAATCAGGCTTCCGGCCGCTTTTCACGTAGGTCGGATTGTAGACGATCAGGTCGATCTCCTCGTCGCTCGTCTTCTTCCGGGACTGCACCTGGTACTTGCGGACCTGCCGGACCAGGAATCCATTCTGTTCGAAATACTCGCGGACTATCTCTTCGTCGATGGCAGACATTTCAGATCGCTCCCAATTGTCTCCATGTTTCCGCGACAAGGTCAACGCCAACCCCATCGCGGGTCACTGCCGCTCCCATCGCCTCGAGCACCACAAAACGGGGCAGACCCGACCTCACCTTCTTGTCCCGCTGCATGGCGTGTATCAGTTCGCCGGAGCCGAGAGGTTTCCGCAGCCGGATGGGCAGGTGGTGTTTCTCCAGAACCGCCTCCACCCGGGCCACCTGGTCGGCGGGGATCAGCCCGAGTTTGACCGAAAGGAGAGTCGCCGCCACCAGACCCACGGCGATGGCCTCCCCGTGCAGGTAGCTGCCGTAACCCGCGGTGCGCTCAATGGCGTGACCGAAGGTGTGACCGAGGTTGAGCAACGCCCTTCCCCCGCTCGCCGCCAATTCCCGTTCATCCTCCTTGACGATCCGGGCCTTGGCCGCACAGCAACGCCGGATGATGTCCCCGAGTGTCGGAGAAACCGCCGCAAGCGCGGCGCCTCCTTCCAGTTCCTCCAGCAGCGCCTCGTCCCCAAGCATCCCGTACTTGATCACCTCGGCCATCCCGGCGGAAAACTCACGGGCGGGCAGGGTGCCCAGGGTGTTCATTCCGATAAAGACATGGAGCGGTTGATGAAAGGCGCCCACCAGGTTCTTGCCGGCACCCAGGTTGATCCCCGTCTTCCCCCCGACCGAACTGTCCACCATGGCCAGCAAGGTCGTCGGTACCTGGATGAACTCGATCCCGCGGAGAAAAGTGGCGGCGGCAAAGCCCGCCAGATCCCCCACCACTCCGCCACCGACGGCAATCACCCTGCCTCCACGGTCCAGCCGGTTCTCGGCCAGGAAATCCAGCACCTTCCCGTAAATCTCCAGCGACTTTGAGTTCTCCCCCGAGGGCACCGCAATCCGGGGCAGGTCGGCCCCGAGTGAATCCAACAGCGCGGCCTGGCTCACTGCGACATTCACATCGGTCACCAGAGCCAACCGGCGCTGTTCGCCACGGATCAAGTCCACCATGCGCCGCAGGGATGGTCCGGCATCCGGGACAATCTCGATCGAATAACTCCGATCGCCAAGTTCCACCTGCAAGGATTCAGCTGTCTGCACACCCCATTTCAGCCGCCCGCGGCGCGGCGGTCAATGCCGGGGTGAGACGATCGATCGTCATGGATCGACATCGCCGGGATTTGTCCCATGCTTCCCGTCAAGGGATCACCTTCCCGCCGCCGATTTCCCGTCACCCCCATGAAGACCCGGACGCTGCTCGCTCTCTTCCTCGCCCTGACCGTCGCTCGGGTCCTGCCCGGACGCGAACTGATCATCGACGAAGACCGCAGTTACATTCGATTCGCTGTCGCCGCAACCGGGCACCATGTGGAGGGTCACGTCATTTCGTTTCAGGCCGAGATCGACCTCGACTCCGGTCAGGATTTTCCCCGATCCGCCACCCTGCGCTTCGCCGCCCGCCAGCTGACCACCGAGCACGAGGAACGCGATGCCGAGATGTACAAATGGCTGGAAGTGGACAAATACCCGAACGTGATCTTCAAGATGGACGCCCTCGAGGGGCGTGGCTCAACCCGGGTCGCCCACGGTTCCCTCACCTTTCACGGCGTCACCCGCAGCATCGATATTCCGGTCACCCTCAGCTCAGTCGGACCCGTCATCACCCTGACCGGTGAAACCGAGGTCAACACCCGCAGTTTCCGGCTGAGCCAGTTTCGTCGTGCTCTGGTCATGACCGTTTCCGAGGACGTCGCAATCACCTTCACTCTCGTCGGGCGTCTGGAGTGAACCGGCGACGGGCGGCCGAGCGGAGGGAACCCGGGAGGAGAGTCGTCCCCCGCAGGCTCTTCAGATCGGGCCGAGGACCTTCATGGCCGCATTGTGACCGGGAATCCCGCTGACGGCACCGCCCCTTCGGGCCCCTGATCCACACAGGAACACCTTCCCGAATCCGGTTTCCACGCCCCAGGTTCCCGCCTCATCCGCATCCTCGGCAAACGGCCAGGTCAACGCGTTGTGGAAAATATTCCCTCTTGGCAGATGGATTTCCCGCTCCAGATCCAGCGGACTCTTGATCTCGATACAGGGATCGCCATCAGCGTCCTCCGCCATGCAATCCTGGATCGGTTCATCCATGTATTGATTGATGCCGGACAGATACCTATCCAGCACTTCCGAGCGGAGCCTGGCATTGTCCTTTTCGAAAACGGAGTAGGGCATATCCAGGCCGAACAGGGTCAATGCGTGATACCCGTGCTCGTTCAGCCAATCCGAAAGGATCGAGTTGTCGGTGATGCTGTGACAATACATTTCACCTGCGGGCCTTTCAGCCAGCCGGCCGGCGGCGGCCTTGCGGTAATTCTCCGTCATCCGGTCGTAGCCTTCGTCGATATGGAAGGTCCCGCCAAAAGCATCCACCGCGCTGACGGTGCGCGACCGCAGTCGAGGCAGCCGCTTCAGCAGCATGTTGATCTTGACCACCGAACCTTCATCGATCGCGCGCAGGGGTGCCGGTGCTTTCCCGAGCAGTCGGTCCAGGACCGTCGGCGCCGCATTGCACAAGACATACCTCGCCTCGACCAAACGACTCCCCTTCCCGGTCTCGAATGCGACAACCGGATTCCGGTCATCGACATGGACCCGGTCCACCCTTGCCGAGGACGCAATCTCGACACCGTGTTCGCGGGCGACCGCTTCGAGCGATCGGGTCAGGGCACCCAAGCCCCCGACCGGAACACACCATTCCCCGGTTCCCCTTCCGATGATATGGTAGAGATAGGTCAGGTTCTGAATCAGGGAAGGATCGTGCGGGTGGGTGGAGACGCCGATTTTGGCATCGGTAAAGAGAACGCCCCTGACCAGATCGTTCGAGATGTGTTTCTCAATCACCCTCCCGATCGGATGCTCAATACAGGCATCCCAGGCCAAACGTTCCTTCCGATTGAGGCCCGCCACGAGGTCGGTCTTGAGCCGGAGGGGTTCGAGCAGGGTCGGCCAGAGCACTTTGGCCAGCGACGACTGCAATTCCTGCAACTTCAGGTAACCGTCATAATCCGCGGCACCGCCCGGCAGACTCAGAAAGGATTCGCGGGTTCTCGTGGTCGAGGTGTTGCTGACCAGCAATTCTGTGAGTTCCCCGCCATCGAGCAACGGCGTGTAGGAGGCGATATTCCGTGACTTCAGCCGAAGATCCAGACCCAGGTCGTCGACGATCTTGCGGGGAAAGAGACTCACCAGATAGGAATAGACGGAGAGGTTGGCATCGACGCCGCAGAACGGACGGGACGACTGGGTGGCCCCTCCGATGCACGGGTTGCGCTCAAGCACGAGGACGGACAGACCGGCCCGCCCTAGGTAGGCGGCGGCCACCAGTCCATTGTGACCGGCACCGATGATGACGGCATCATAGCGTGGTTTGATTCCTGACCTCATCGAGTCAACGAACGGGACCGGAATTGCCCGCGGTATCCGGCGCAACCTCGACCCATCCTCGCCGGGACGTTCAATTCTAGGCTGATTTCCTCTTGTGCAGGATCACCGTGTTGCCATCGGGATCGGAGACCATGATCATGTGGCAGACCGGGGTCTCGAACGGCCCCATCCGGATCGGCGTGTCTGCCGCCCTGATGGCGGCGACAGCTTCATCAAAATCGGAAACCTCAAGAGCGACTGAGCAACCGTCCGCCGACGGCTTCCAGCCCGGAGCACAGCCGATGGCCAGGGTGCCGCCACCGATATCGTAATCAACCCATCGACCCTCGCCACCCAAATCAACCTCCACGGAGCAGGTCAGACCGAGAACGCCTTCGTAGAAGGTGCGGGCCTTGGAAACATCGAGCACTGGGTAGGTGGAGAAAGCGATTTCGGTGATCTTCATGATACCCGACCCTAGGTTCAATGGTTGACCCCGGCGAACAAATTCAGCCGCGTGGACTCAGGTGCCCGGCTCAACGGCACAGGTATCTCGCGCTTTCGGCGACCACGACTGCAGGAAGGCCAGGACCTTGGCCGGATCGTGCCCCTGCCCCTTCTCCAGCTCCGCGGTGTTCTTGGTGGCAATCAGCCTGCCGTCGGATTTGAGGACGACAATCACGGGCAGACCCAACCGGGTCGGATTGCCGTACTTCTGATCGACTTCCCCGTTGTTTCCGCCGTTCACATCGATCAGGACCAACACAAAACCGGCCTTGAGCGTCGCACTGATCTCGGGGTCACTCAAATAGAGATCGTAAAGGCGGTGGCACCAGACGCACCAGTTCGCACCAAACTGCAGGAGGACACGCTTGTGATCCCTCGCCGCAATCTCCAGTGCCCCGGCGATCTGCTCGGATCCATCCCGGGATTCGTCGTAGATCGGCTCGGTCGTTTCACCGGACTGACCGGCGGACCACGCCCGACCCGGACAAATGAAGGCCGCAAGCAGCACCAATGGCAGGAGGTGGGAGAGCGAACGCGTTTTCATCGGATCAGGTGTCCAGTCGGGTCGGGTCATTTTGCGGGTCGCAGTCGGACGTCGACCGATCCCACGGGCGGTGGCGCTTCACTCACACAATCCTCTTCGACCGCTCTGAGATTCGTCCGGAGGAAATGCCGGAGGTCAACAATCTTCCCCGTATGGGCGGACTCGATGGCGGCGAACAACGATGCGCAGCGTTGGATATTGTCCTCAAGGGCGGTCACCGGAGGGCACTTTCCTCAAGACCAGCTACACATTCAACTCACATTGGCCGCCGGCACAGGCGACCGTTTCCTTGACCTTGGTTTCGTCCGTGGCCTCATGCATCGAGGCCCACGGGACAATCTGCGGTTCGAGCTGGTTCCAGCGCTGGATGTCGGCCGAGGTGGTAACAGCCTCCATCGGCGCCTGGACGTAAGCCTTGTCGCCCATCGCCTGGAGCAGGGCGATTCCGGTGAACCGAGACCGGTTTTCCCAGATGAAATCGACGACCTGATCCCACTCATCGTTCTTCACCGTGACCGTATTCGAAACGTTGTGGTAGAGACCCGGCGAGTAGAGGGCGTGGCTCGTTCCGGGAATGACCCAGTTTTCCTGGACGAGACGGACCATTTCGAGAAACCTGACCGCCCCGATATTGTCGCGCTCGACCGCCGTCGGCGGTGCCTCGACCGGAAAAGTGATGACGTCGTCGGTCTTGCCGTAAGCCGACGGCTCGCAGAGGTGCGGATTGTGCTCCTTGAAGAATCGGTAGACGGGATCAAGACGGTTGGCCTGGATCCGACGGAAGTAGCGACGGGCATGCCGGAAGTGAATTCCAGAGCCGGTGCCGAGCAGGAGTGAAGTCGTCCCCTCGGGCTTCACGCAGGTGGTCCGGGCCGCCGGAGCGATGCCCAATTTGGCCGCAAGTTCCTCATTGGCCGAGCGGACCACGTTGGCGCCCTTCTGCAGCACCTCCGGATCAAGGAGCACCTTGGGGTTGTCCATGATCCCGCAGATGGAAACCCCAAGAAGAGCTTCCCGCTCGTTGATCAGGCGCGTGACCGGACCAAGGTAGGGAATATCGGTGTAAGCCGCCTGGAGGGTGCCGACGATGGCGGCATTGCGGGCCGCACGATGAAAGTCTTCCGGGGTCTTGATCAGGGCGCCATTGATCGTGGTCAGATTGCACATCTGGAATCCGTGCAGCCGGGATCCGATCCGCAGGGGCCTGCCGGAATCATCATGGTCGACCCCGAGCGATTTGAGCGATTCGATTTCCGCCCGGCTGACCACCTGGAAAACGGGATGCAGGCCAATCTCGACACAGGGATTGGCCCCGTATTCCTCGTTGTCGGAAAAGAAGAAGCCGGGTTCGCCGAATTCCTTCTGGCTCTCGAAAAGCTTGGTGAAGAGCTCGCGTGAGGTGCGGCCCCGCAACAGGACAGCCGAGTTGTTGGAAGCGGAGCGTTGCGGATTGGTGCGGAACCAATCCCCCGTCTTCGCCTGCATCATCTTTTCGTCATCAGCCGAGAAAAGCGCGATGGTGGCTGAACGGCGCACGCCGCCGGCCAGCACGGCCGAGGCCATGTGCATGACGATGTCGTAGGCCTCGATCGGCTCGAGTCGGCGACCTGAAGCCCCGCGCAGAATCGCCTCCACCGCCGTAAGGGCGCGCTTGAGCGGAAAATGCCCGGGCGCTTTTCCGCCGGAGGTCCGCAGAGGTTGTCCGCGGGAGCGGAGCTGGGAGTAGTTGAACTCGATCGCGTGTCCTTCCACATAGGCGCGGAGCAACGCTTCCAGCGCATTGGACCAACCCTCGATCGTGTCCTCAATCGTGTGGTGGACAATATCCAGTTCGTCATCCAAACCCCGCGCAGCCAGCGGAGGCAACTGGTCGACATGGATCTTCTGAACCGAGAAGCCGACCCCGCAGCCGCAGAGCAGGAGGTAAAGTGTCTCCGGAAAGGCCCGCAGACGATTGATGTGCGTGAAGGAGCAATTGAAGATGCGCGCCTCATGCGCTTCGATTGCCGGGCCGGCAAACTGCAGGGCCCGCATCGACGGGAGAACCTCACGGCGACGGACGGCCGTGAAGGCCTCGCGGATGAGGTGCTCAAGCGAACCGTCGTCCATGTCGCCAAAGCGTCGGAGGTGCATGTTCTCAACCCGGTCGACCGCCTCATCCCAGGTCTCCCGGCGCCGGGCCTTCTCGTTGTATCGGGCGTAACGCGACACAAAGATATAATCCTGCATGCCGGTCGTCGGGTAATGATTCAGCCGGGCCTCGTTCTTCTTGGCCCGATAAAGGATATACGCCTTGGCCGCCCCGAACTCCCCCTCGGCGGCGAGAAGCTTCTCGGTCAGATCCTGGATCTCGTCAGCCGTCGGGGTGACACCTTTTTGAAAGAACAGCTCACTCGCCCACTCCACCGACTGGCCGATCGACTTGGCTTTGGAGAAATCATCCTCCCCGAGACCGTAGCCCCTCGACGCATCGTTGCGGCTGACGTTTTCGATATCTCCCTGCCGGGCGGCGAAAAGGGCCAGGGCAATGGACCGGACGATGCGCTGGACGTCAAATGGTGTCGTGGCGCCGTCGCGCTTGATGACGACACGATTGGATGAGAGGGACTCGGACATGGGAGGAATCAGGATTGGAAAGGGGAAGCAGAGAGCACGCGCTCGGCGCCGCGAAAACGAACTGGAAAGCGGGAGGTGGATTCCAAACCGATCCAGAACGGACAAGAGTCAAGAATCCGCCAAAATCTGCTTCAAGTCCGCCAATTGACGCACATCAGAATTCAGATCTCACAACAAGATATGGTGGAAGATAGAATCCTGCACCACTACCCCTTGTGGTCAATTCGGAAGAAAGAAGAATGTGAGGAAAGTGCGATGAGGTGCTGCCAGTGAAGCAGTTCGGTGGCAGAAAAAACTCCGGAAGATCCTCACCCCTGTTTCCGAGCCACCCTTGAGCCTGCCGGGGCATCCCGGGCCCGGAGGCCGGCGCTTCGGACGGGGCCGGCAGCCGGCGTCCTCACCCACCCGGCGACGCCGGCGACGGATCTGCGCGGGCCACTTCCCATCCATTCACAGGCTCTGCACTTCGATCGGACGGACAAGTGGTTGCTCGCTGCGATAGGGATTGATCAGGGCTCTCCCGAAGCCAACCCAGGAGACAACCATTTCGTCTCCGTCGACCAATCCGATTCCGGCGCCAAAACTGAAAGCATCCGCTCCGAAGAAGTGAATATGGGCGTCTCCGGGTCGCCGATGCCGCGGATATTTGAAGTGGTGGTGCGCGAGGTTGGCGATGGAATGGCACATATTGGCCTCACCCGTGGCAATCGTGGCGGACCAGACTTCCTCCCCGCCCCGCACAATCGCCACCCGGCCGCCGATCGAGTCCGGTAGTGCTTCACCAATGACCGCTTCCGGCCCGAGCGCACATTCCCGAAGCTTGGAGGGAGCCAGATAAAGGTAATTGCGCTTCTCCATCGCATGGTCGGAAAACTCGTTGCCGCCGGCATAGCCGACACACCACGGAAGTCCCGTTTCATCGACGATGTAGAGTCCGGCGATCTCCGGTTCCTCGCCCCCATCCTCGCCGTAGCCGGGTCGGGTCAGGGCATCACCGTGAGCCCGCAGGATGGACGCATCACCCTTGAAAAACCACTCAGGCTGAACGCCCAATTCGCCCGGACCGGGCCTCCCCCCTTCAACCCCCCACTGAAAAACCTTCATGCTATCGGTCAGCGGCGCGTCCGCGGGCTTCCCTCCGTGCATCGCGTCGCGGTTGCGGACCGAGGCCACATGGGTCAATCCGGTCCCCGTGACAAGACAATGGGCGGGGTCCCCCGGATGATCGAAAGCGGGCAGGAGGGTCCAGGACGACTGGCCCTGGTAAACCGGGTCGTAATCGACGACCTCTCCGACCGGGAGTTGGCTGGCCAGGGAGCCGATTTCAAGACCCTCCCGCGCTGCCTTCATCGCCAACTGATAGAGCGAATCCACTCCAACAAGCAACTTGAGCTCGTGGCCGTTCACGACGGCCAGATGACGGCCGCGCTCGGGATGACTGATCTGGACTGTTCTCATGGCATTTCCAAGGTTGGGGGTCGCGTCAAGTTTGGACTCCCAGACTGTCGCGCATCCGTCCCCGTGGGGCAATACCGCAAAAAAGCCTACCGACCCGGAGACGACCGGCGGACCCGCCACAACCGGAGGGGTCGTTCCCGGCTTGTCCCTGCCACCGGCTGTCCGGAAACGCCGATCCCTCGGACCCTGTTCTTCAGATCCCTTTCCGCGCGGCCTGCCAGGACTGGTAAGCGGTATTCTTAATCTCCCGCACCTGGTCTTCCTTGAGCCCCAAATCATGGAGCCCGGCCGCATCCACCGCCTGTCTGGGGATCGAGACTCCAGCGGACCGCGCATACAATTCTTCCACCCAGGAAGAGGCCAGGTGAAGCCGGCTTGTGAGATCCGCATGATCCCCCGCCAGCGCCGGAGTGCATTGATGAGCGATCACCTCGGTAATGACCGCCGGGAAACCCCAGGAACGCAGCAGGGCGGAACCCACTTCACCGAAATTATGACCCAAAAGGGCGATCTCCAGGCGTACGCTGTTGGCCGGGTTCGACAGGTCGGGCATCGGCCGGAAATCCATCTGGAGGACAAAATCATTGATCGGCACGCGGCCGACCGCGTGCAACAAACCGACCACATATCCCGTATTCGGATCCGTCGTGCTCGACCGGCAGAGCTGCTCGAGGGCGGAAGCCGTTATCAGGGAGACGTCCCAGAGCAGACCGGACTCCAGATGGTAGATCTCCAAGGGACGATTGAAAAACGGGCCGAATGAGGATTGGGCCACGATGCGAAAGGTTTCCTGATACCCCAGGGTCTGGAGGGCGTCTTCGATGCTGGCGACAGCCGAGCCCCGCGCGTGAAACGCACTGTTGCTCGCCTTGAGAACCCGCGCCGCAAGTCCCGCATCGAGCCGGATGGTCGCCGCCAATTCATTGTTGTCGGAGTCGAGGTTGGAAAGCAGGGCTTGCAGACGAGGCACGATCTGGGGCGCCACCGGAAGGGAGCGCATCCCCTTGAGCAATTCCGAGACTTCGTAACCCATGGAGCAAACAGATCACCCATCCCTCGCCCGGACGACAATCCCTAAATCGCCCTCCGCGTCAACACAGCCGTCAAGTCACCGAATAGGGGTCTGCCGCGTCTCGAAGACCGTCACCGAGGAAATTGAAGGCCAGGACAGTGACCACGATGAATAGCACCGGCATGAGCAGCCAGGGGTAGTTGGCGACCACTTCCAGGTTCATGCAGTCCTGCAGCATCACCCCCCAGCTGACGATGGGGGGTCGCAGTCCCAACCCAAGAAAGCTGAGCGCGGTCTCCGCCAGGATCATCCCGGGAACACTCAAGGTCAGGCTGACAATGATGTGACTGGTGAATCCGGGCAGAAGGTGCCGGAGCAGAACCCGCCCGTGACCGGCGCCGATCAGGCGGGCCGCCACCGCGTAGTCCTCCTCCCGCAGGGAGAGAATCTTCCCGCGGACCACCCGGGCCAGCCCCGTCCAACCCAGAAGACTGAGTACGATCGTGATGGCAAAATAGGTCTTCAGGGCCGACCAGTCCTTCGGCATGAAGGCGCCGAAAGCCAGCCAGAGGGGCAATTGGGGAAAGGAGGCCAGAACCTCGATCGCCCGCTGGATGAAGGTGTCGATGCCTCCGCCGACGTAGCCGGAGATGCCCCCGATGGTCACTCCCAGGACGAAAGTGATGGCAATGGCCACCAGTCCGATCGAAAGGCTGATCCGCGAACCGTAGATGATCCGGCTTAGGATATCGTGCCCGTACTTGTCCGAACCCAGCAACAGAAAGGGCGGCGGTGTCCCGCTTTCCTCCGGGTACCACTCGCGAAATCTCTCGAGATCGACTCCGACGAAATGCGTATCCATCTCGATCAGCCCGAAGAGCCGGTAGGGAGTGCCCGCGACAAAGAAACCGAGGGGGACCGGCCGGTGGGGATCGGTCAGGTAATAGGTCTTCAGGGTGACGGGATCCCGCTGGATGCTGACCGTGTCGAAATGCAGGCCGGACTCGAAATCGAACATCGGCAATTGCGGGTAGCAATTGGCATAGCGCATCTCGCGCCAGCTCTGATCGTAGGGCGCCCAGAAACCGGCGAACAGCGCCATCAGATAAAGCACCAGGAGAAGATGGAGTGCACCGACCGCCAGCCGGTGACGGGAGAAGCGCAGCCGGATCAATTGCCATTGGGTCAGGACCGATACGTCCAGACCCGTGCTCCGATCGAGACGGTCGGCAATCCCCTCCTCGGTCACTTCTCACCTCCAGACATCCGGATCCGGGGGTCGAGCACCAGCAGCAGCAGGTCGCTGACCAGGGTCCCCATCACCCCGAGAAAGCTCAGGATCATGATCATCGAACCCGCCATGTAGAGGTCCTCCATCATGAGGGCGTCGAGCAGCAGAGGGCCGATCGTCGGCAGACTCAGGACGAGGGAGACAATGGCCCCTCCCGAGATCAGCTCCGGAAAGAGCCCTCCGATTCCGGAGATGAAGGGATTGAGCGCCAGGCGCACCGGGTACTTGAGCAAGAGCCTGATCGGCCGGACCCCCTTGGCCATGGCGGTTCTCACATAGGGCTTGCGCAATTCATCCAGCAGGTTTCCCCGCATGATGCGGATCATGCCCGCCGTGCCTCCCACCGCGAGGATGACCACCGGCACCCAGATGTGTTTCATCAGGTCCCAGACCTTGCCGGCCGTCCATTCCGGCTGGGCCGCGTAGGAAGCGGAAAAGAGCCCGGTCACGTTCACTCCGAGTAATTTCGCGCTCAGGTACATGATGACGATGGCCAGAAGGAAGCTCGGGATGCTCATGCCGACGAAGCCGACCATGGTGAATACGTAGTCGGCTTTTGAATACTGACGAACCGCCGAGAAGATGCCGATCGGGATGGCCAGCAGCCAGGTCAGAAGAATGGTGAAGACCGACAGGACCACCGTCAGGGAGAGTCGGTCGCCCATCACCACGTTGACGGATTCCAGGGTGTCCATCGACCGTCCGAGGTAGCCCTGGAGCAAACCCCGGTCCTTCGAATCAAAGGTGGTGAACCAATGAAGGCCGATCCACCGGGTGAAGCGCTCAAGTCCGGATTCATTGAGGAAAAACAGCTCGCGCAATTCCTCGATCTCCGACTCGGCGACCTCCCCGCCCGCCTCCTGCAATCGGATGATCTTTGAGGAAAGGTAGTCGCCCGGCGGCATCTGAATGATGAGGAAGGAAAGGACCGAAATGATGGTCAGGGTCGGCACCATCAGCATCAGGCGGCGCGCGATGAACGGGTGCCGCAGGGCGACCAGCAGCAGCCCCAGCAGAAGGGAACCGTAGATGAGGAGGCGGAGGAACGAAGCGAGCAGGCGGCCCGCCGTCCCGACCGGTTCACCTTCCGCCTTCAGGGCGTTCGGCCAGGGGGTCACCTCGAGAATTTCCTTCTTCATGCCGGCGATCGCGCCGGGCGAGTCCACGGGATTTTCCAGAAAATAGGTTTCCACCCCCGTATGGGAAGGTGAGAGGTAGTTCCACCCGGCCACCGCCACCTTCGGGATGTTCCGGACACCGTTCTTGACGAGGAAGAAACTCGGCGTCGGGGTGGCGATGCTGATCGTCCAGAGGTTCTCCGCCGCGATTTCCAGGGCACCGCGAAATGCCTCCAGGCGCGCCTCCAGTGAAGTCGCCTCCTTGGTCTCCTCGTAGATGAGCATCGACTGGTAGAGGGGATGCGTCTCCGGAGGGGGCGGTGTTTTCAATTCCGCCGCCCGCGCACTTCCGTAGAGGCCGCCGCGCATGTACCACTTCGCCCAGGCCCGGGCATAGTCCGAATCCCAGGCCGAAGGCACGAACAGACGCGGCAGGACGACTGGGTTGAACTCGTCATTGCTACCCCAGATCGCGAAGTCGTGCTGCATCCCCTCGAGTTCCTCGTAGAAGAGTTGCCTGGCCCGTTCCTTCACCACGGCCCGGACCCCGACCTGCGCCCAGTCTTCGACAATCAGCTGGACGGTCTCCGCCTTGAACCCGCGTGACATGGAGATGTAGAACTGCATGCGACTCCCGTCCGCAAAGGTGCGGAAACCTTCGGCATCCCTCCGGGTCAACCCGATCGAGTCGAGCATCAGGTCGGCCCGCGCCGGATCATATTGGACGAACGCACGGCTCAATTCCGGAAAATAATAGGGGGATTCCGGACCCGGGGCCGCCTGCGAAGGCACCCCGACCCCGCTCTGGGTGCTCTCGATGATCGCCTCCCGGTTGATCGCCAGGGACAGGGCCTGGCGAAAAGTCCTGTCGTTGAGCAGGGCGCGCTTGTTCGCGGACTCGGGACCGCCCGGCACCACCCGCCGGTTCACATTGACGTTGATCAGCAATCCGGAGGCATTGACCGTATACCAGTGGTAGACCTGGTAATCGTTCGCAATGCGCTGATCCATGAACAGCGTGTAATTGTCGAAGCCGAGGTATTCGAACTGCACGGTCGACTCCCCGCTGGCCGCCGCCATCGGGATCATGTCGGGGGTCTTCAGGTCCCAGACCAGCCGATCGAAATAGGGCAGCTGGTTGCCCTGCGGATCAACCGCGAAATAATAGGGATTCCTCACGTATCCATAGGGTGGATTCGCCTTGTAGGAGCGGTAGACCCATGGCCAGAGCCGGGGATGCTCCGGGTTGTTGTTGTTGCGGATGCGGGTGTAGACGCTGCGGGGCGTCGCCAGCTGCAGCGCCTGCATGGTCCGCCTGATCAGCTCCGGATCTCCGACAACCGGGTGATACTGCCGGCGGTAGTGTTCGGGCGCCATGGTGAAACGCTGCCCGTCGTAGGTGGCCAGCCGGTCGAGGAAAATGCCGTTGGGGTGGGCAAAGCGGAAACGAACCGTGTAGAGATCCGGCATCTCGGCCGTCCCGACCACGCCCCGGGTGACCATGAAATTCGGCGGCTCACCATGCACTCCGGCTTCCGGATCCAGCGCCTCATGATTCCAGTAATAGAGGATGTCCCTCGCATCAAACGGCTCACCGTCCGACCACCGCATCCCGCGACGCAGATGAAAGGTGAAGACACGTTTGTCCTCCGACACCTCGAACGCCCGGGCCACGTGGGGGACGATGGGCTCGCCAAAGGGCGACCAACGGACCAGACCCGCTCCGGAATAGATGTCTTCGATCCTCAGGGTGTCGAAGTTGGCCCCGATGTTCATCAACCAGGTGCCCCCATAACGCCCGATGCCCTCGACCCCCTTCAGGACAACCGGCTCGGGACCGACCCGCTCCGCGACCGGCGGGAGCCTGCCCTCGGACACCAGGTCGGCGAGGATCGGAGCCTCCCCTTTCGGAAACCAGTCCGCCGACTCACCCCTGGAATAGTCGACATCCTGCCAGACGACCGGTGGGTTCTCGAGGTCAATGGCCACCGCCCGAAGTTCCTCAGCCTCAGCCACCGCTTCCGGTTCAAATGCCGGAAGGTCGAGCATCAGCGGCGGACGGAAGATCCATGCCCAGAGGAGGATGAGGGCCCAGAGCAGACCGGTTGCGGCAGACAGACCAACGACCAGACGGATCAGGGTTTGGTAAAGAGACCGCATGCGGGGTAACGGAGAATGGGGACTTCCGGGAAGGGTCCATCCAACGACCCGAAGCGCAACCTCGAAATCAGGTCCGGCTCAGACCCGGTCAATTCAGAAAGGCTCGCGCATCCGCCCACTTGGCCGATACTGTTTCCATCGTCTCGGCTATCGCCTCCCGGTCCAGCTCGACAAACTCCAGCTGCTCGGGATGGGGGTTCCATTCCTGATGGACCGCCGCCTGCTCATCTCCAGCCGGAGGCGCTTCCGCCACCGCCCGGATGGCAAGGGTGAGCTCGCAGGCAAGATTCAGGGCGTAGGCCGTCTTCTGCCGGTCCAGACACAACATCGGCGAAAAGCGGTGGCTGATCGGTTCTGTGATCGACTCGGGGAAGCCCCACCGGCGCAGCAGCGCCGCCCCGATTTCGCCGTGATCCATTCCGATCAAGGCAATTTCCCGCCTTGATGGATTCGTCGTCCGGGAAAAATCGGGAAGCGGCTCTCCCTCTTTGCGGTTCCTTTCCAGGAAATCGTTGACGGCCACCATTCCGATCCCGTGCAGCAAGCCGATCGAATACCCGTCATTGACATCTTCGCCGATCCGACGGCTGAGCTCCTCCATGGCAAACGCACAGACCACCGCGTCATCCCAGAGTGCGCCGGGCTTCAGACCATAGACCAGAAGCGGCCGGTTCATGAAGGTTGAGTACGACGAATGCGCCACCACCCGGAAGGTTTCCTGGTAACCGATCAATCCAATGGCCTCATCAATCGCAGTGACTTCCCTGCCGCGGGAAAAGAAGGCGCTGTTGCTCAATCTGAGGACTTTGGAGGCCAGGCCCGAATCAAGCTTGATCAGATCCACCAGATCACCCGTGTCGGTGTTCAGGTTGCCCAGCAGGGTCTGCAGACGGGGAAGGACCTGAGGGGCAACCGGAAGGGCCCTGAGATCCTTCAGAATCTGTTCGATCTCAATCGTCACGACTCAGGAAAGCGGCGCCGGCTCATCACAGGCGCCAGCGGCGCCCGACTCAATGGACACGGTCTCTGGAAAAAGCGGAACATCAAAGACATGAATTACGGCCTGATCGACCACCGGCTTGAGCGAATTGAGGGGTCAGAAAGAACCGGACCGCTAATTGCCGGCTTGCGATACTGCGGCCATTCTGATACCTTCCAAATTACAGGCACAGGCTGAACATCCCTTGGGGTCCGCGTGCCGAAGTGAGGAGGTTGCCATGCGTACTATTAAGATACACCTCGAACCCGAAGCCTACGAACCGGTGATCCGTCTGGCCCATCAGTTCCACGTCCGCCCGGAGGACATCGTATTGGCCGGTCTGAACCGGATCATGAAAGACACTGAGATGGATCGAGTCCGCGAGGAAGTCGCCGACGTCATCTCTTGCCGGAAACACTCCCTGCCCTGCTGGGCCGATCACGCCCACGAAATCCACGCCTACGAAAGCATGTGACCCGGGTCAGTGCTTTTCGAGCGAGACGCCGTTGCGCCGGAGGAAATCGGTGACCACGTCGCTGGTCAGGGCAAAGCCCAGGCCTTCGCCGTAATAGCGCATCGCCACCACGCCGACGACTTCGCCGGTCTTCAGGCTGACGACGGGACCGCCGCTGCTGCCCTGGTTGATGGCGGCATCGGTCTGCAGGAAGGAATACCCGTCCATCATGCGGTAGGAACTGACGATCCCTCGGGAAACGGAGTAGTCCAGTTCACTCTTGACCGGCGAACCCACGACCAGGACCTCGTCGCCCACCGCTGCGGCATCCCGCTCGGGCGCCACCTTCAGGAAGGGCGACTCCTTCTCTGAAATCTGCAGGAGGGCCAGATCCGCCCATTCATCCGAGGCAATGATTTCCGCCGGGTAATTCCTGGCATCGCAGACAACCGTTATGCTCCCCGAATTCCCGATGACATGATGGTTCGTCAGAACCAACCCGCTGCCGTTCACGAAAAACCCCGAGCCGTGGGACAACTCGTCGACCACGGGCGGCTCCCCTTCCCCCGCCGCTCGCGTCGTGATCACCCGGACCGTGACCACCGAGCGCATGATGGCTTCAAACTCCGGTCGGCGGCGGGCCGGCACGCTCGAGGTCGCTCGCTCCAGTCCTTCAGGGACACCATCCCAGACCAGTCCGACAAAGCGCCGATCATTGACCAGAGCCGAAGCAGCATCGAGAAAGGCCTCCCGGTAGGCGTTCTCCAGGGCGGTCTGATCATTGACCACCCCCGAACGGTCCGATCCCTCTCCAATCCAGGTGCCGACGACCAAATCCGCGCCCGTCTCCAGGCGCACCTCCACTTCGGCCCGATAGACGGCCCAGACCCGTTGAACCTCGGCCCGGCCCTTGATCTTGAGGACAAACTGCGGATCCTCGACGTCTCCCCGGACGGCCACCTGCGAGAAGACTTTCGAAAACACCCCGATTGCCGCCCGGGTCAGTGCCGCCCCATCCTCCAGGGTGACCACGGGGTATTTCTCGCCGACGACGATCCGACGATCCGCGACTCCCAGCGGAAGCAGGACCTCGGCTCGACCCTTGAGCGGCAGGTTCAGTGCGGGCTCCGGCTCAAAATGCCGATCCGCCAGGTCGATCGGCGCCGCCGCGCATCCACCCAGAAGCCAGGCAAGCAGACTGACCAGAACCCAGTTAGGCGGGTCTCTGCCCTTCAACAGGAACATGACACTGTCAACGGCCCGGACAGGCCCCTGGAATTGGGTTGAGGTTCATTTGATCCGCGTGACCGGGACGTGGGCACCCGATTCCGTGTATATCAGACGGTACTGATCGTAGCTGACTTTCTCAATGACCACCACTGCCTCGTCATCCGGCGATGCCGTGTAGACCGCATCGCCTTTCTGTATCCAGACCTGACCATTGTCGAGGGCGAACCGGGTACGCCCCGACCATCCGCGGAAGCGACCGTCGATCGTGGCGACAAATCGCTTCTCCGCAGCCTGACGCGCCTCCACTTCCCTGACCGCTTCGACTTTGGCCTCCTCCTTCACCTGGTCGATCTGGGCGGCCATTTCAACCGCCGTCTGCCGTGATGCCTCCTCGCGGGCCGCCGCCACCTGGATCTCCAGCTCCCGGGTCGCCGCTTCCGCCGCCACCAACCGGGCGGCTTCAATCTCACGATCCCGGTCGGCAGCCGCCTGATCCAGACGATCCTGTTGGTACAGGTCCACCAGGCGATCCAATTCCTTCCGCTCCTCGACGGTCAGACGATCCAGACCAGCCGATCTCATGAGTTCTGCGCTGAGCGAATCCGAGAATCGTTCCGCCTGAAGCGGTGAAACTCCAACCAGACCGGCAACAAAGAGAATCCATCCCAAGCGTTTCATGTCTTCAGGATTGCCGATTTTCAGCCCGATCGGAAGCCGGAAAAGATCAACCCGGGTCAACCGGGCACCGGGGACGCAGCAAATCGGGTTTCGATCCATCCAAATCCTTGCAGGCTCCCCGGGCATCCGCTTCTCTTGAGACGATCAAGATCCGTGAGCCGGCACCCCTCACTCCTGCCCGGGGGCGAGCGCCACTCCCTCCCATCAGTCTATCGACGCATCAACCTGGCTTCAAGAAGCACGCATTATCATGGCCAATCCTCCCTTTGTTTATCAGAAACCGCTCCCCATCGGCCCCGATGAAACCGAGTACCGGTTGATCACCTCTGACCATGTCAGCGTCGGCACCTTTGATGGCCGGGAAGTGCTCAAGGTGGAACCCGAGGCTCTGACCCGGTTGACCCGCGAGGCTTTCCGCGATGTCTCCTTTCTCCTCCGCTCGACCCATCTTCAGCAGGTCGCCGCCATCCTCGACGATCCCGAGGCCCGCGAAAACGACCGTTTCGTCGCCCTCACCCTGCTCCGCAACGCCCGGATCGCATCAGAAGGCGTTCTCCCTTTCTGTCAGGACACGGGAACCGCCACCATCGTGGCCAAGAAGGGTCAACAGGTCTGGACCGGCGCCAATGACGAGGAATTCATTTCCAAGGGCGTCTACGAAACCTACACCCGGGAGAATCTCCGCTACTCCCAGACCGCCCCCCTCACCATGTATGAGGAGGTCAATACGCGGACCAACCTGCCGGCCCAGATCGACATCTACGCGACGGAAGGCGAAAGCTACGAGTTTCTCTTCGTGGCCAAGGGGGGTGGCTCCGCCAACAAGACATTCCTTTACCAGGAAACGAAGGCACTGCTCAACCCGGCCAGCCTCGAGAAGTTCATGATCGAGAAGATGAAGTCACTCGGCACTGCCGGCTGCCCACCCTACCACCTGGTCTTCGTTATCGGCGGCACCTCGGCCGAGACCTGCCTCAAGACGGTCAAACTGGCCTCGGCCAAGTACCTCGATACCCTGCCCACCACCGGAAACGAGCATGGTCGGGCCTTCCGGGACATCGAACTTGAAAAACGCATCCTCACCCGGGCCCGTGAAACCGGCATCGGCGCCCAGTTCGGCGGAATGCATTTCGCCCTCGATGTCCGCATCATCCGACTCCCCCGCCACGGAGCGTCCTGCCCGGTCGGCATCGGGGTTTCCTGCTCGGCCGACCGCAATATCAAGGCCAGAATCAACCGCGACGGCCTCTGGGTGGAGAAACTCGAGCACGATCCCGGGCGCTTCATTCCCGAGCGTTACCGCACGGCCAGCGCAGGCGACGCGGTCGCGATCGACCTCAACCAACCCATGTCGGAGATCCTGGTGACGCTCTCCAAATACCCGGTCAAGACCCGCCTCTCCCTGACCGGACCCATGGTCGTGGCACGGGACATCGCCCACGCCAAGATCAAGGAACGCCTTGACCGTGGTGAGGGCATGCCGGACTACCTGAAGAACCACCCGGTCTATTACGCCGGTCCGGCCAAGACGCCAACCGGGAAACCTTCGGGATCCTTCGGCCCCACTACGGCCGGGCGGATGGATTCCTACGTCAATCTCTTCCAGGAAAACGGCGGCTCCATGATCATGCTGGCCAAGGGAAACCGCAGTCCCCAGGTCACCGAAGCCTGCAAGACGCACGGAGGCTTTTACCTGGGCTCCATCGGCGGTCCCGCCGCCATCCTCGCCCAGGATAATATCCGCAAGGTCGAGGTCCTCGAATACCCGGAACTGGGCATGGAGGCGGTCTGGAGGATCGAGGTCGAAAACTTCCCGGCTTTCATTCTCGTCGACGACAAGGGCAACGATTTCTTCCAGATGCTCTAGTCATCGGAATCGATAGCGATACCGGGATCGGAATCGGGATCGAAATCGATAGCAATATCGATACCGGTTCCGGTCTTCGAGCCGTCCGAGCTTCGCCCCCTTCGCCGCCCCACCCATTTCTGCCTTCTCAGCCGTGGTTTCTTTCGTCTTACTGCGGCCGGCACCATGCCCACCACCTCCCGCACCATTCTGGGCCTTTCCGGCTATTACCACGACAGTGCCGCCGCCCTCATCGCCGACGGCCGGATCGTGGCCGCCGCCCAGGAGGAAAGGTTCACCCGGAAAAAACATGACCCCGGTTTCCCCAGACACGCAGTCGCCTACTGCCTCCGTGAAGCCGGCCTGACCATCGGGGAAATCGACTACGTCGCCTTCTACGAAAAACCCCTCCGCAAGTTCGATCGATTGCTCGAGACCTACCTTGCCTTTGCCCCGGTCGGCTTCCGATCATTCCGGGCCGCCATGCCGGAATGGTTGAAGACCAAGCTGCACCTGCCGCGCGAGATCCGCAAAGCGCTCGGCGCTTCCGGAAAGCGCGGGCTCCTGTTCTGCGGTCATCATGAATCCCATGCGGCCAGCGCCTTCTTTCCCAGCCCCTTCGGCGAGGCGGCCATCCTCACCCTCGACGGCGTGGGCGAATGGGACACCGCCACCATTGGAATCGGCCGGGGCAACGATATTGAGCTCCTCCAGACCCTGCCCTTCCCCGCTTCGCCCGGATTGCTCTACAGTGCCTTCACCTACCAATGCGGTTTCCGGGTCAATTCCGGCGAATACAAACTGATGGGCCTCGCTCCGTATGGAGAACCTCGATACGAGAAGACGATCCGGGACCACCTGATCGACCTGCGTGAAGACGGATCCTTCGCCCTGGATCTTCAATACTTCAATTACTGCCAGGGACTGACCATGACCAACCGTCGCTTCGACCGGCTGTTCGACGGCCCGCCCCGGCAACCGGAATCTCCGATCACCCAGCGGGAAGCCGACCTGGCCGCCTCCGTCCAGGTCGTCATCGAGGACGTCGTCCTGCGCATGGCCCGGACCGCCCGTAACCTGACCGGCCAGAGGAATCTCTGCCTGGCCGGCGGGGTCGCCCTCAACTGCGTGGCCAATGGCAAGCTTCTCCGCTCGGGTCGCTTCGACGACATCTGGATCCAACCCGCCGCCGGTGACGCCGGCGGCGCCCTCGGCGCGGCGCTCCTCATTCACTTCCGCGTGCTCCGGAACGAACGGACGCAGCCAGCCGGCGACACCATGCGAGGGTCATTGCTCGGCCCATCTTTCAATGGAGCCGAGATCCAGTCCGCCATCGACAACCTGGGCGCACGGGGCACCCGAATGGATGAAAGCAAGGTGCTTGAACAGACCGTCGACGCCCTAGAGGCCGGCCAGGTCGTCGGATGGTTCCAGGGCCGCATGGAGTTCGGCCCCCGGGCTCTCGGGGCCCGCAGCATCCTCGGCGACCCTCGAAACCCGCAGATGCAAAGGAAGATGAATCTCCAGATCAAGTTCCGCGAATCCTTCCGTCCGTTCGCCCCGGCCGTCCTCGCCGACAAGGCCGCCGCCTGGTTCGACCTCGATCCGCCTTCGCCCTACATGCTTCTTGTCGCCGGCGTCTCCGCCCGGCACCGGGTCATTCATGCCGGAGCGCCTCCGGCCGAAGGCGGCTTTCTCGAACGCCTCGCCACCCGCCGATCAACCATTCCCGCCGTGACCCACGTTGATGGCTCCGCCCGCATCCAGACCGTCGACGGTCAGGCCAACCCGCGCTTTCAACAACTCCTGACTCGATTCGAAGCCCGGACCGGTTGTCCCATCCTGGTGAATACGAGCTTCAATGTCCGGGGCGAACCCCCTGTCTGCACGCCGGCCGACGCCATCCGCTGCTTTCTCGCCACCGGGATGGACCTGCTCGTGATCGGCGATCACATCCTCCGGAAGACCGATCAACCCGAAAACCTCGTGCAGGACCACGTCAGTCACAAGGAGGCCTTCGCCCTCGACTGAAATCATTACGCGCATGAATCACGAGACCCGGAAGCCTCCTGAAGGTGTAGCCACTGCAGTCTCTTGCTGTGTCATCCACGCCGATGCGCCCCAAGAGACTGGGCGACTACAGAAAACCCAGTCTGGAACAGGCTCGATCCTCGTCAGCTCGGCTTGATTAAGCCTCTCCTCGACTGACCCATGGACATCTTCGACAAACTCGATCGTCACCCGTCGCCACCGGAAATCCACCGTTTCGGCCTGCGCACCATCGCGTTCGCCCCTCTGGCTGCGCTGGCCTGGTTCGGCATCCTCCGCCTGAGCACCGGGAACTGGCTCTGGCACCTGCCGGCCGTCATCCTGACCTTCGGCCTGATCATTGGATTGGCCTGTGCGGCCTTCCCCAACCTTGCCCGTCCCCTCCATGTGGGTTGGCACGCTTTGATCGCCGCACTCGACTGGGTCATCGTCAGCCTGGCCCTGATTCTGGTCTTTTACCTCGTCTTCACCCCGACGGGACTCCTGCTGCGCCTTGCCGGCCGGCGCCCCCTGATCCATCGGGCGGACCCCGGCCGGAAAACCTACTGGCAGCCGGCGGAAAAAGTCGCAGACTTGCGCCGATACCACCGCCAGTTCTGATCGAATTCTCCAAGAAATGTCCCAACCGGAAAGACGTGAAAGTGACTTCGAGGCGGACGGACCGCCCCGGCGCCGCGGATTGCTGCGGGAACTCGCGGGCTTCCTCCGACACAATCGCAAATACTGGATGGCGCCGCTCATTCTTCTTCTGCTCCTCGTCGGCCTGCTCATCCTCGTCGCCGGAAGCAGCATCGCCCCGTTCATCTACCCGTTGTTCTGACCCCGATGCGCAAGCACCTGCCCTTCGCGTCTTTCCTTTTCGTTCTGATCGCCCTTTCGATCACCTTCATCGAGTTCATTTATCTGCCGCACGCCCGCCATCTGCCCCGCGAGTTCTATCTGATGGGATGGGTCGGCTATCCCGATACCCAAATCGATGACACCACGCTCAATTCGATCGGATTGACCGGTGATGTTCCCGAGCCAGTCAGACCCGTCGGAACCATCCGCGTGCTGACTCTCGGAGGATCCGCGATTTTCAACCGGCGTTTCACCGAACGGCTGAAGACATCCCTCCAGGAGCAATCAACCCGGACCTTCGAAGTCGTCGGAGCCGCCTACCGCGGACATACGACACGCAGCAGTGTCATCAAGGCGGCATTCCTGACGAAGAGATACCCGTTCGACTTCATCCTGATCTACCACGCGATCAACGACACCTGGGCCAACAATGTGGCCCCGGATGATTTCCGGAGCGATTACAGCCACCTCGATGCCTGGTACCGGCGAAACTGGATCCTCGAGAACAGCATCCTCGCCCGTGATCTCTACAACTCCCGGCTCTACCGCAAGCCGGCGCGCCGGGAAGGGGAAAGCGCGTTCCGGTCCGCCGAAACCTTCCGGGCCAATCTGGAGATCCTCGTCCGCACCGCTATCGAACACGGCAGCATTCCCCTGCTCGTCACCTTCGCGACCTGTGTTCCGACCGACTACACCCTCGACCGGTTTCTCGCCGGAGAGGTTTCCTACAACAATCCCGAACGACACGACCCCCGGGCTATTGAAGAATGGGGGCCGAAGGACACTGTCCTGGAGGGTGTCAGACGGCACAACGCAATCACACGGGAAGTCGCGGCCGATCTTGACGTTCCTCTGCTCGACGCGTCGGCTATATTCGGAAGCAATCCACTCGATTTCGGCGATGTCTGCCACTTCAGCGAGCCCGGAACCGACCGGTTTGCCGGACTGCTGGCCGGATTCCTCATCGAACAGACCGACTGAACCAACCGATTCCAACATCGCAGGGCGCGACAACCCGACGCTCCCCTCCCGCTCGACCTTTTCCCGTCGACTCCGTCCCGGACTCAGTTTTCCTCCTCTCATGGCTCAACTGAAAGGCATTGCAATTCGAACGGCCTCACGCGCCCCCATGGCTGAAACAGAATCGGCCCGGGTCACTCTTCAGGAAGGCGTCAGCAGCGATTTCCGCGGCCGACCCGGTCGTCGTCAGGTCACCGTCCTCAGCCAGGAAGCCTGGCAGGCCGCCTGCGCCGAGCTCGGCACCGGTCTCCCCTGGACGACCCGGCGGGCCAATCTCCTGGTGGAGGGACTCTCCTTCGGTGCCGATTCGGTGGGAACGATTCTTCAGATCGGAGACGCCCGACTCGAGATCACCGGCGAAACCGATCCCTGCGAACGGATGACCGAGGCCCATGCGGGCCTGCGGGAAGCCCTCACCCCCGATTGGAGGGGCGGTGTCTGTTGCCGGGTGCTCGAAGCAGGGCGGATCAGCGTGGGAGATCCTGTTTCGCTGCGCGATGGCGATCCCCGAGCCTGAGCCACCGGCATGAAATTCTTCGTCTCCCAGTTTTCCTACTTCCTCGCGGACAAGGATGCCCAGCGCAACCTCAGGGCCCTGCGGACCTACCTCTTCTTCATGCTGGGGGTCATCTTCGTTTTCTCCGTCCTGTTTCACTTCATCATGCACTACGCGGAGGGGCAGGAGCACTCGTGGTTGACCGGGCTCTACTGGACCCTGACCGTGATGAGCACCCTCGGTTTCGGCGATATCACCTTTCACAGTGATCTCGGTCGGTTGTTCAGCCTCCTTGTCCTGCTTTCCGGCATCATCCTGCTTCTCATCATGCTGCCGTTTGCCTTCATCCGCTACTTCTATGCCCCGTGGCTCGAGGCCCAACTCCACGCCCAGGCTCCACGAAAGGTACCCGCGGACTTCAGGGACCATGTCATCATCTGCCAGCGCGATTCGATCACGCCCGGGCTGACCCGAAGACTCACCTTCAACCGGATTCCCTTCGTCGTCCTCGAGCCCGACCCTACCGTAGCCGCCCGCCTGAACTCTCCCGACTTCCGGGTGGTTACCGGAGAGATCGACCACCGGGACACCTACGAGAACCTGCGGGTTGACTCCGCCCGCCTCGTCTTTGCCAATGCCGAGGACACGACCAACACCAACATCACGCTGACCGTCCGCAGCGTCAGCCAGCAGGCTCCCATCCTCGCCCTGGCCGAGGAGGAGGCCTCCATCGACATCTTTGAACTCAGCGGTGCCAATGAAACGCTGCCGCTGAAGAGGCGACTCGGTGAGCAGCTCGCCTCACGGCTCAGTGTCGGAATCGGCACCGCGCATGTCGTCGGCTCATTCAAGGATCTCAAGATCGTTGAGTTCCTTGTCCACCACACTCCGCTGGCCGGAAAGACCCTCAAAGAAACCCGCCTCCGGCAGGAAACCGGGATCAATGTGGTGGCGGTCTGGCAACAGGGCCAGCTGATGCCCGTCGGTCCTGATCTGAAGCTGGAGAACACCATGGTGCCGGTCGCTGTCGGGACCCACGACCAGGTCGAGCGCCTCAACCAATTGCTGGGATCGGCACCCAATCGACCTCAGAAACCCGTCATGGTGATCGGGATGGGCAAAGTGGGAATATCAACCGCCCACGCCCTCAAGAAACTCGGGATCCGCGTGCACCTGGTCGAAAAGGACGAACGTCTCCGTCGTCAACTTGAAGGTCAGTTCGATCATGTCGTCTTTGGGGACGCCGCCGATCTTCAGATCCTCGAGAAAGCCGGTATCCACGACGTCGGGGCGGTCGCCCTCACCACCAACAGCGATGCGGTCAACATCCACCTCACCGTCTACTGCCGGCGCCTGCAACCCGACCTGAACATCGTCACCCGGGTGACGAAGGAGCGCAACGTCGAGGCGATCTACCGCGCCGGGGCGGACTTCGTGCAGAGCTATGCCTCTCTCGGTCGGGAGTTCATCATGGCCCTGCTTCTCAATCGTGAACCGATCATGGTCGGGGAAGGCGCCGATTTCTTTTCAGTCGATGTCCCACCCCGTCTCGTCGGTTCGAGCCTGGCGGACAGTCAGATCGGCGCCCAGACCGGATTGATCGTCATCGCGATCGAAACGGATTCCCAGACCCTGACCAATCCCCACCCGGCCACCCGACTGGAAAAGGACGCCCGCCTCGTGATGCTCGGCACCAACGCCCAACGCAGCCGGTTCCTCGAGGCGTTTGAGAAATAGCAGGCAACCGGGCCGATCAATCCGGCCGCCGGAGCGGATGCGCAACCCGATGAAACAGTCCCGGGGACAACAGTTGATCGGGCGCCAAAACAAACCGTAGCATGGACGGGTTTGTTTTCCTGCTGAAAACAAAACGTAGGATGCTACGTTTTGTTTGGTTTGTCACGGACCCCAAAGGGGTCAACGTTCAGTTCTCAGTTTCCGGATTCAGGCGACTCCTTTCCCTAAATCGCGATCGAGTCGTTCAGCTTCGGCAGGACCGCATCGATCCCGTAACGCTCCTTGATCTTCGCGGCGAGAGCGTGCCTCGGGTCTTCTTCTCCGTGGGTCAGGACCAGTTTCGGATTTGATCCCGCCAGGGCCCCAAACCACTCGACCAGCTCGGTCTGTCCCGCATGCGCACTGAAACCGTTGAGGGTGTGAACGGAAGCTTTGACCGCGATGTCTTCACCGAAAATCCGAACCTTGCTCGAGCCGTCGACCAGCTGCCTTCCGAGGGTTCGTCGGGCCTGGTAACCCACGATGACGACGGAGGTTTCCGGTCGCCACAGATTCTGTTTCAGATGGTGAAGAATCCGGCCGGCCGTGCACATCCCCGACCCGGCCAGGATCAGGAGGGGGCCCTTCATCTTGTTGACGGCGCGTGATTCATCGGCGGATACCGTGAATTGCACATGCCGGTCAAAGAATTCCCGAAGAACGCCTTCATCGCGCAAGGCCATGGTTTCTTCATCGAAAAGCTCCGCGTGGTCTCGATAGATCCGCGTCGCCTCCGTCGCCATCGGGCTGTCCACAATCACCGGGAAGGGTTTGATCTCACCCGATTTGAAGAGGATGGCGAGGTAGTAAAGCAGCTGCTGAACCCGGCCGACCGCAAAGGCCGGCACCAGGATCTTCCCCCCACCGGCCACGGCCTGAACGATGATCGTCCGCGCCTCCTCCAGAGTGGCATCGAGCGCCTTGTGCTCCCGATCCCCGT
Organism: Opitutaceae bacterium; assembly: GCA_041395105.1. Lineage (NCBI taxonomy): Bacteria > Pseudomonadati > Verrucomicrobiota > Opitutia > Opitutales > Opitutaceae > Opitutaceae bacterium. The sequence goes on from JAWLBB010000002.1 coordinate 684,646, forward strand.
AGGTCGACTCCAGAAAGACCAGGTCCGCCTGCCGGAACGGCTCCGCATCCTTGAGCAGCGCAGCACCCTTCGGTCCGATATCGCCGGAAAAGACAACGACCCTGGTCCCTTTGCGCTCCGCGACCCTCAGCCGGAGACTCACGGATCCCAGCATGTGCCCGGCTTCCTGACCGGTCACCAGGACACCGGGTGCCACCTGAGTTTCCTTGTCATAGGGCAAGGGCCGCATCAAGCGAAGCGTCGCCTCGGCATCCTCGGCCGTGTAGAGAGGATCAAGCGGCTCGAGACCCGCCCGTTTCCGCTTCCGGTTCGTCCGCTCGAGATCGCCGGACTGGATCCGGGCCGAATCCCGCAGGATGAGTCCGGCCATCTCGATCGTCGCTTCGGTCGCAAAGATGTGCCCCTTGAAGCCATGGCGGGCCAGGAGGGGCAGGCGACCGACATGATCGAGGTGCCCGTGAGTCAGGACCACCGCATCGAGCGGTCGATTGAGGATGCGCGCCGGAAGTCGGTTGAGCCGGTCATCTTCGCGCCCGCCCTGAAACATGCCGAAGTCGACAAGGACCGATGCTTGGTCGGAGCGGACCAGGTAAGCGGATCCGGTCACGTCGCCGGCCGCTCCATGGATGGATATCCTCATTTTATCCCGTTCTTTTCGCGGTGATTGGTCGGAAGAACGAACTCCTTGATGTGACGGACGGCGCGATCAGCCGAATCCGTCACGATGAAGAGATCGCGGTCCTCCGGACTGATCGTCCCGTTGCGAATGAGGGATTTGTCGATGAAATCCATCATGGGCGCCCAGAATCGCCGGCCCATCAGGACGACCGGAAAATGCTGGATCTTCCCTGTCTGCATCAGGGTGAGCGTCTCAAAGATCTCGTCCAGGGTGCCAAACCCTCCGGGCAGCACCACAAAGGCGACCGAGTATTTGACCAACATGACCTTGCGGACGAAGAAGTGATCGAACTCGATGAACTCGTCGAGATAGGGATTCGGACTCTGTTCATGCGGAAGCTTGATATTGCAGCCGACACTCGGTCCGCGTCCATCCCGCGCACCCCGATTGGCCGCTTCCATGATACCGGGTCCGCCTCCGGTCATCACGGTGAAACCCGTCTCAGCCAGGCGACGACCCACCTGTCGGGCCATCTTGTACTGGGGCGATGTCGGCCTAAACCGGGCCGATCCGAAGACGGTCACGCAAGGGGTGACGAAATTCAAGGTCTCGACGCCGTGGAGGTATTCGAGGAAGACACGGACCGCGCTGTCCAGGTCGGCCGCCCGATCGCGCTTGCCTGAAAGGAAACTCTTCTCGACATCACCAATTCGCGCCAGGAGAGCCGGAGTCGCGCTCGCGGCATTCACTTTTCGTTTCTTCATGGATGGAGGGGATATGGGGGACATCCGCCGGGGATGGCGGTTCCCGCGAGTGTCAACTGCGGAAGGTTGCGGAACGATCATGCGTCCGGCGATCGAAAAACCGGATCAGCCGGGGCGCCTGTCCGAAACCACTCTCCAGTCATCGTCAAGAGATCACCCGAGCTGAAGACGAGACACCTGATTCCCACAATCGATTGAGAGAAAGCAGAGATCGCACTTGCCAGATCCATCAAGTGAACATATGTTTACCATATGGCTGCATCCATCCCAGAGCCTGGCAGGTCAGTGGACGAACGGGCGGCGCCTTACCACTCGGGTCGCCAGGGCTCGATCCGGGCCATCCAGCGGGGCGCGGCGGAGCTCAGGCAGCGCCTTATGCATACCGGTAGACTGTCGCCGGAATCGGCCGCTCATCTGAGAGCCGGCGATGTCGACCTGGACCGTCTTCAGGTTCAGTTTCGGGACTTCGACGGCACCGTCATCGGCAGATTCTCGATCGATCCGTCAGTCGCGCACGCCCTCCGTCTCCATCTGGCCGCCATCCGGCTCAACTACGAGCGGGACCGCATTCAGGGCATGGCGGGGGTCTGGGTGCCCCCGGCCATCCGGGCGACGGAGCCTGACGCTGGAGAATCCTGGTCGTGGTTCTGGCTCTTCCCTGCCCGTCACGTCGTGCCCGACCCCGCGAGCGGTCGACCGTGGCGCCCGGCCGGCGCGGTTCCCGGTCCCCAGCCGGCTACCGTTCCCGGAATACGACTCTGACCCGTGGCGGTCCGGATCGCGATTTTGGTTCACCTTACCCGTCCCGTAATCAAGGTTATCGGGACACATGAAGTCCGACCAGACCGGCCGTCCCAACATCCTGTTCATCACCAGCGATCAGCAGCACTGGAATACCCTCGGGTGCCGCAACCCCGAGATCCAGACACCCCACCTCGACCGACTCGCCGCCCGCGGTACACTCTTCAAGCGGGCCTACTGCCCGAACCCGACCTGCACCCCCACCCGTTCGTCCATCATCACCGGCCAATATCCCAGTCAGCACGGGGCCTGGTCGCTCGGGACCAAACTGCCCGAAACCGCTGTCACCGTCGGCCGGATCCTGTCCGACGCCGGCTACGAAACCGCCCTGATCGGCAAGGCCCACTTTCAACCGCTCAGATCCACCGAGGACTACCCTTCGCTCGAGGCCTATCCCGTCCTCCAGGACCTCGATTTCTGGCGGGGATTCCACGGCCCGTTCTACGGTTTTGATCATGTTGAGCTGGCCCGCAATCACGCCGACGAAGCCCATGTCGGCCAACATTACGCCCTCTGGATGGAATCCAAAGGCTGCACAGACTGGAGGAAATACTATCAGCCTCCTACCGGAACCACCCCCGCACAACGCCACCACTGGAACATACCGGAGGAACTCCACTACAATACCTGGATCACCGAGCGGACGATCGAGCGGCTCAAGGGATACGCGGGCGGCGACCAACCGTTTCTGCTCTGGGCCAGTTACTTCGACCCGCATCCGCCCTATATCGCTCCCGAACCCTGGGACCGGATGTATGACCCCTCCAGGGTGACTGTCCCCCGGGTCACCCCGGGGGAACACGCGAAGAACCCACCGCACTTCCAGATGACCCAGGAGCCTTCGCCCGATTTCTCGGCCTGGGAGGAACCGGAAGGCAGGGCCATGCATGGATTCGGCTCCCACCTTCAGGATCGCGATTCCCTCGCTAAGGACATCGCCACCTACTACGGGATGATCAGCCTGATGGACAAAGGGGTCGGGCGGATACTCGAGGCACTCGAAGCCAACGGACAGGCCGACAACACTCTGATCGTCTTCACCTCAGACCATGGCCACTTCTTCGGCCACCACGGACTCAATGCCAAGGGCGCCTTTCATTATGAGGATCTCGTCCGGGTTCCCTTCCTTGTTTCCTGGCCCGGTCATGTGCCCGCAGGCCGTGAATCGGATGCCCTCCAGAGCCTCGTCGATCTGCCGACCTCCTTTCTCGCCCTGGCCGGAATTGAAAAACCCCGGACCATGGTGGGGCTCGACCAATCTCCGGTCTGGCTGGGACAGACCGAATCGGTCCGTGACCACGCCATCGTGGAAAACCGCCACCAGCCCACGACCATCCACGTCAAAACCTACATCGACGCCCGCCATAAACTCACCGTCTACTACAATCGGGATTACGGCGAACTCTTCGACCTGCAAAACGACCCCGGCGAGATCCACAACCTCTGGGACGAACCCGAATCCCGCGAACTCAAGGCCGAGCTGACCCGCAAGCTCCTTTTCGCCGAGATGGGGAAAGAACCTCTCTGGATGCCCCGGATCTGGCACGCTTGAACCCGGAGCGCGGACGTATTCGAAATCCGTCGGGTTGCCAAAGGCGTCCGGATCGGATGCCCTCCGTTGAGTTCCTTCAACTCCGACCCCGATCACCATGTTCTTATCCGTGACATCCCTCCGGTTTCTGACCTGCACGGCTCTTCTTGCCGCCGGCCCGGTCTACGCCTCCAGCCAGATCGACCTCTCCCAACCGCCCGAGCCCACTGCGCTCACCCTCAATTCGCGGGAACGCCAGCTGGCCCTCCATGAGCGACAGGCCCGCGTCATCGACGATTTCCTCGAGTTGACCGATGCCGGGGACCTGGACAAGGGCAGCCTTCACCAGATCGCCGCCTGTCTGGCTGCCGGGCAGAAGGTCGAATGGGCCCGCCAACGTCTCAAGCGGCTGAACGAGTCTCCCAGTGGCGCCATGTTCTGGATGTACCCGATGGTCCTGACCATGAAGGCGGGCGCGGCCAACCTGAATGAGGAGGACTGGGCCGGAATCCGCCAGGCCTGGAAGACCTACTTCCCCTACCGCGGCGATACCGAGAATCATTGGCTGATGTACTACTCGAGCCTGTTTCTCGCGGCGGAGACCTGGCCCGATCTTCCCGGCGAGGAATGGTACAACGGGAAATCATCGGCGGAAAACCGCGATGAGGCCAAGGAATACATCCTCAACTGGATGGACATCACCACCTCGTATGGGCAAGGCGAATACGATTCACCCAATTACATCGACACCTACGTGGCACCGATGGGCCTGCTTGCCGCCTATGCCCGCGACGCCGACCTGCGTCAGCGCGCCGCCATGATGCTCGACTATGTCATCCTGGATTACGCGGTCGAAGACCTCGACGGACTCTATGGCGGAGCCCACAGCCGGGTCTACCCGAAGCATGTCATGCAGCCGTCGCTCGCTCCAGCCAGCCAGATCGGCTGGCTGCTCTTCAACCAGGGTGAATACCAGCGAGGTGGCGGCATTCTGCTCATGGCGCTCATCGGCTATGAGCCGCCCGGCATCCTCTACCGGATCGCCCACGATCGTTCCGTTCCCTATGAGCACCGGGAACTCAAGCGCACCCGCTGGCGGATGCGTCACGCCGGTCCCGACGCCTTTACCGTCGGCCTGAACAAGACGGTCCCGGTCTACAAATACAGTTATGTGACGAGCGATTATCTGCTTGGATCGAGCCAGGGCGGCCTGCTCCAACCCATCCAGCAGCAGACCTGGAGTCTTCTCTGGTCCGAGAAGGAACACCTTGGAGTCTCCAATACGTTCTTCGCCCTCCATCCCTACCATTCACCGCTCGAAGGCACCATGTACTTCGGAGCCGACTGGGACACGGTGACCGATCTGATCGCCCGCTCCAAGGTCGACTACAACTCTCCGGACAAGCTCAAGGGCGGGTCACCCTACGAACAGGTCTTCCAGCACAAATCGGCGCTCATCGCCCTTTACGACATTCCGATCGGAACCGATTTCCCCTTCATCACCACCTTTTTCTCACGCGACCTGACCGAGGTTGATGAGGATGAATCCGGATGGATCTTCGCCCGTGGCGGACCTTGCTTCATCGCTTACCGTCCCTTTGCGTCCGGAGAATGGAAACCCGCCGCCTGGACCGGCCTGCTCGCCGGAGGTGCCGGTGCCTGGATCAGCTCCGGATTCGACGAATGGGGTGAAGGCCACCAATGCCTGGTCAGCGAAAGCCCGAAGAATGGGTATATTGTCCAGGTGGCTTCGGCCTCGAGCTTCGACAGCTTCGAGTCCTTCAAGGACGCAGTTCGCGACCTCCCGGTCTCCTTCTCCATCGAGGGCTCCCTTGCGGCGGACTTCATCTCTCTCGACGGCGACCGGATCGAAGCCCGTTATGGCATGGCGCCCGTCCTCAACGGCATTCCCGTCGACTTTTCCAGTTGGAAGCTCTTCGACGGGCCCTTCGCCCAGTCCGAACGGGAAAGCCGGAAAATCCTCATCCGTCACGGCCCGGAAACGCTCAAACTGGACTTCGTCACCGGAGCCGTGGAATCCACTGTCAGCCCTGCCACCCGATGAAAACACTCTGCTTCCTTGTCCTCACCGCCCTCACCCTTGTCACCCAGGCCGGGCGGACCGCCCCGAGTCCCCATCTCTTCGCAGCCGCCGCCATGACCAAGGCTCAGAAGAACTCGTCCATCCCGACCGACTCCGGTGTGTTTCTCCGGACCGACGATGGAGAATGGGTCGCCTTCGGCCCCAAGATTCAGGCAGTCAGCAGCGCGACAGTCGACCCTTCGAACCCGCAAATCATTTTCCTGGCCTGCGGCAACGGTATCATCCGGTCCCGCGATGGGGGCGTTTCCTGGCGTCTCGTGACCGGTTGGAAGGTCAGCGATGTCACCGCCATCGTCATCGATCCGATCGATGGCAATCGGGTCTACGCCTCGACCGGTTGGGGCCTCTGGAAATCCGACGACGGCGGCGACACCTGGAACCCGGCGGACAATGGCCTGACCGAGACCTTTTCGAAAACCCTCGTCCTCGATGCCATTCAACCTGAGAGGCTGCTCGCCGGAACGGCGGGCGGCCTCTATGTCTCGAACGATCGCGCCGAAACCTGGACCCGAATCACGGATGTGCCGCCCACCCACATCCTTCGGCTCCGCCGGGGAGTGGCCGATCCCAAGGTCTGGCTGGCAGTGACCGAAGGGCATGGCGCCTGGATCTCCCACGATGACGGAGCGACCTGGGCCTCCACCGCTTCGTCCCTCGCCGAGGCCAACCTCTATGGGGCCGCCGTCGATCCGACGGACTCTCTCCATCTCGCAGTAGCCGGTTGGGGCGTTGGCACCTGGGTTTCCACCGACGGAGGATCCACCTGGATCGACCGGACGGCTGGTTTGCCCACTCCAAACGTGTTCTCCCTGACATTTGATCCGACCAGGCCCAATCGCCTGTGGTCCTCCACCTTCGAGGAAGGCACCTTCTACTCTGATGACTTCGGAAAGACCTGGAACGACGGAGGTCTCGAGGGCGCGCTGGTCAACGACAGCGGGTTCATCAATCTCGACCCGTGAAGACAATCGAACGGGACCTTGGCCCGCAACCCATCGCCACGATCCTGGCGAAACGCCAATTGACCCATCATCAGGTCGTGGCGGCATCCACAGAGGCGATCACCCACAAGATGGTCGCTCGGGCCTGCAAGGGGCGACGCTTGAGCCGCCGGGTCCAACTGAAGGTCCTTGATGCCCTGAATGCGGCTTCGGGCCAGGCCTTCACGCTGGAGGACCTCTTCAATTATTGAGCCGTCCCTCTTTTCTAATACCTGCCGAATAGCCCGGATCCGACTCCAAAACCTCTCGATTTCGGCCGGATACGAGATCATGCTGACCGCCATGGTCAAAACCTGCCGCCATTGGGACCCGGATTCCCCCTTCTTCCGGAAGGAAGAACCGACCGTCGGCGAGGCATTGATTCTCGTGCCTCATTCAATCCAGGACGGATTCGAGAGATGAAGAAGCGGACAGCCACAAAGAAAACAAAGGCCGACAAGGACTGGCGCAAGCGGTATGCCACCAAGATAATGACCGCCGGCGAGGCGGTCACCCATATCAAGGCCGGACAACGGGTCTTCATCGGCACCGGCTGCGCCGCACCCCTCGATCTCGTCCGGGCCCTGACCGACTACGCCGGCGAGCTGGCCGACGTGGAGATCATCCACCTCCTCACGTTCGGTGAGGCACCCTACGCGCACACCCGCCTGAGCGAGTCGTTCCGGGTCAACAGCTTCTTCATTTCCGAGAACGTCCGCTCGGTCATCAACGAAGGACTCGGCGACTACACACCCATCTTCCTCTCCGACATCCCGCGGCTCTTCACCCAGGGAGAAATCCACCTCGACGCCGCCCTTATCCAGGTGACCCCGCCAGACGAAAACGGGATGTGCAGCCTCGGCGTTTCGGTGGACATCGTGAAAAGCGCCAGTGAGTCGGCCGAGCTGGTCATCGCCGCGGTCAACCCCCATATGCCGCGCACGCACGGGAACTCCAGCCTCTCCATTGACGACCTGGACATTCTCGTCGAGACCGACACACCGATCATCGAACGCCCTCCGGTCGAAGTGACTCCCGAGACCGAGCAGATCGCCGAGTACATCGCCCCCCTCATCGATGACGGCTCCACGCTCGAACTGGGCATCGGAAGGATCCCCCACGCCCTGATGGCCTTTCTCAAGGACAAGAAAGACCTCGGCATCCATACCGAGATGATCACCGACCGAATCGTCGATCTGATCAAATCGGGAGTCGTGACCGGCAAGTTCAAGACCCTGGACAAGGGCAAGGTTGTCGCCAGCTTCTGCCTCGGCTCAAGGAAACTCTACGATTTCGTGGACGACAATCCCGTCTTTTCTTTCCAGCCGACCGAGTACGTCAACGATCCCTTCATCATCAGTCAGCAGGACCGGATGGTCGCGATCAATGTTGCCCTCGAGGTGGATCTGACCGGGCAGGTATGCGCCGACTCGATAGGCCAGCGATTCTTCTCGGGTGTCGGCGGTCAGGTCGATTTCAACCGTGGAGCCGCCCGTTCCAAGGGCGGCAAGGCCGTCATCGCCCTGCCTTCCACCGCCCGGGGAGGCACGGTCTCACGGATCACAAGCAAGCTGACCTCCGGGGCCGGAGTGGTCACCACCCGGGCCGACGTCCACTACGTCGCCACGGAATACGGCATTGCCTATCTGCACGGGAAAAGCATTCAGGAACGTGCCGTCGCCCTGATCTGCATCGCCCACCCCGATTTCCGGGCCGGGCTGCTCCGGGAGGCCATCGAGGCCAAGTACCTGTCGGTCGAGCTTTCCGACAAGGGCGAGCGCTTCATCATCGGACCACGCAGCATGCGGACCGCCATGAACCTCGAAGACGGGACCCGCATCACCTTCCGACCCATTCATCCGACGGATGAGCCGAAGATGCGCCACCTCTTCTATGCGCTTTCCCAACAGACCGTCTATTACCGCTTCATGCGCTATATGAAACGGATGCCGCGCAAGCAGCTGGAGGATTTCATCTACGTGGACCACCGCAACGACGTCGCCATTGTCGGGACCATCCCCACCCCGGCGGGCGAAGAGATCATCGCGGTCGGTCGCTACTTCCTTGACCCCAAGACCAATCAGGCCGAGATCGCGTTCACCGTCCGGGATGACTGGCAGCGCAAGGGCATCGGCACCTTCCTCTTCAAGCACATGAGCCGGATTGCCAGGCGCTACGGAATCAAGGGTTTCACGGCCGAGGTCCTGAGCGAGAACAGCGCCATGCTCAATGTATTCAATAAGTCACGACTCAAGAAGCGCAGTCACTCGAGCGGCGGCGTGGTCAGCCTGGAGTTCGATTTCTAGGGCGCTGCCCTTTCCCGGAATGATCGGAGATCGACTGCCGCCCGAATGGAGGGTCCACCGGGATCCCGTCACCGGGAGGACGCTCAGGCAGTACACCTCGGCCCACGCCCACAGCTACCCCCTCTACTACTTCATTCCGAGCATCACCAAGGAAGGGGACCGCATCGTCTTCCACAGCGAACGCGGCGGCTCCGTTCAGCTCTACAGCCTGGACCTCGCCTCCGGCGCCATCCGTTGTCTGACCGATGGAAAAACCCCCGACTCCAATTGGAAGATCTGGTGCCCGCGCCCCACCAGCGGTATCTACGACCACCTCAGTGTTCTCAACGGGCCGCGCCGCGAGGTCTTCTACTTCCAGGATGACGAGATCAGGGCCACCCATCTCGACACCCTGAATAACCGGCGGGTTCACGCTCTAGGCGACCGGCTCTGCATCAGCCAGAATGCCACCTCCCCGAATGGCCGACTGCTGGCCTTCGTCCACACGGCCAGAAATGGATTCAACGAGGCTCTCCGGCGTCGGGACCAGGACTGGACCCATCATGATCCGTGGCGCAACACCGTTCCCACCACGATCGGAGTCGTTGATTGTGAGTCCGGAGCCTGCCGGGATGTGCTGGAGATCGATTTCCACGTGCACCACGTGATTTTCGTTGATGACGAGACCCTCCTGATCAACCACATCCGCGATTCCACCGGCATGTGGGTGGTCCGGCTCGATGGCACCCGGCGACGCACCCTTCGACCGGCCGACGCCAACGGCCGGGTGGTCCACCAGGTTGTCACCGCCCGGGGCATCTTCTATGAAGCGGTCTCCATCAGCGGCCGGGTACACCGATCAGTCTTCGGTCGGTATGATATCCCGACCGACACTTTCGCGGAAACCGAACTGCCGTTTTCCGGTTATGTTCACGTCGGGTTCGACCCGCTTGGCGAGGTCGCTTTCTTCGAGCACCATGGCGATGCCCATCAGCTCGTTCGCGTGCACCACTTCGGAGATCCCGTCCGCCAGTCGCTGGAAGTCCTCCGGACAATGCCGGCCTATCCCAAAGACCAGCCCGGCCAATACTGCCACGCCCATCCGTTCATGTCGACCGAACGGGACCGGATCTACTTCACCGAATTGATCGACGGGATTTCCCAGATTTGCTCAATCAGCCTCGACCCGGACACCTGAAACCTGTCAATCTGCAGGATGGCCCCCGCTCCAGCGCGAGCCGTCTTGCCGCCAACGGAAGAAAGAACCCCAAAACAACGACGAAAAACCAACCTGGAAAGGAATGACCTGATGTCGGAAAAAACCAGAATCCGGGAGCAGGATACACCGGATCCGATCTGCCCGCATTGCGAGAAGGAGATCAGAAGCCTCTACGCCAGGAAAGTGGAGGCGACGCTGGGCGTTCGCTTCGTCTATTATTGCGAACATTGCCGCAAGGTTCTCGGTGTCAGCCACCGGAAGGGGTTCTGGATGGGTTGAGATTGCGGAACGACAATTCAGGAGCGGCGCACTGGCCAGGGTCAAAGGAAGCCGTTCGGTGGATCGGTCCCGCCTCTTCAGTCTTCATTGCGGATTCCTCATTTCTCCATGCTCATCATCTTCGATATCGACGGCACTCTGTGTGACACCATGGAGTCCGACACCCGCTTCTTTCTTGAGTCACTGCGCACCATCGCGGACATCGAATTGGGCGACGTCGACTGGAACGATTTCCCTGATACCACGGACTCCGCCATCATCAGCCACCTGCTCCAAGGCCGCCCGCATGACGAAATCACGGCAATCGAGCGGGCCATTCGGGACCATTTTGTCGAAAGCCTCCGGGCCGAAGCAGACGCCCGCCCCGATGTCATCCGCCCTCTTCCCGGAGCGGTCGAGTTTTTCTCCATGATCCTCACTCGGCCGGGTTGGGATCTGGCCATCGCGACCGGAGGCTGGTCGGAAAGTGCCCGCCTCAAGCTCCGTTTGGCCGGCTTTCCGGAGAATGGATTCGCCTTTGCCTCATCGGCCGACCGCGACAAACGAGCAGAGATCATCGCCCTAGCAGCCGAACGGGCCCGCCGGTCCCTGACCGAAGCGGTCTATCTCGGTGACGCCCTTTGGGACTACCGGGCGACCTGCAAGCTGGGCATCCCGTTTGTCGGCATCGGAGCGGGGTGGGCAGGACTCCGCCAAGCCGGCGCGGCTGCCGCGTTTCCGGATTTTGCAGAGCCGCACGCCATCCTGGATTTTCTGCAAAACCTGAAACCCAACCAGCCATGATCGAGAAATTCACCATCAGCCGCGACGACTCCATTTATGAAGCGTTTCCCGATATCGTCCTGACATCGTCCGGAAGACTGATCTGTATATTCGCGGAGTGTACCCACCACCGGGACCGGTCCTATACCCGATTGGTTCTGACCGACTCCGTGGATCGCGGCCGGACCTGGTCACCAAAACGACCGCTGACCGGGGCAACCCACGGCATGCCCTACTGGAACTGCGCACGGATCATTCAATTGAGGGACGGTCGAATCGCCGCGCTGGCCGACCGGATCAATGATGCCAACGAATCGCGAGGTGAGAATTTCCTCTTCTTCAGCAGCGATGACGGCGCCACCTGGTCCGAGCCGGTCCGGACTCCCGCCGAGGGAATCGTTCCGGACAGACTGGTCGAACTGCAGTCCGGACGCTGGTTGCTCAGCTGCCACGACCGCTATGATGGCGGCGCGTTCCTCGAACAACGCCTCTGGTATTCCGACGACCTTGGGACCACCTGGAACGGACCCGTCATTGTCGGCCGGAAGGACGGTCTGAACCTCTGCGAGGTCTCGATTCTCGAAGTCGGTGCAACCCTCGTCGCCTTCCACCGGGAGAACTCGGGCCAGGGCTGGGACTGCTACAAGACCCTTTCGACCGATCGGGGAGAGTCGTGGGGAGAACCCATACGCTTTCCACTTCCCGCCTGTCATCGCCCGGTGGCCGGTTTTCTTCGGGATGGCCGCATCCTGATCACCCATCGGTTCATGCAGGGAGGCCAGGGTTGGATCGGCTGGTGGACCCAGAACCTCTTCGCCGCCGTCACCGACCGCGAATCCGCCCTCGCAGCGACGCGGGAACAATCGCACACCCGGATCATGCCGCTCGATTTTGACCGGTCACCCGAGAGCGATACCGGCTACAGCGGTTGGGTTCAGTTCGAAGACGGAGAGATCTACGTGGTCAATTACATCCTCGACGACGCCCCCACCGGACAAATCCGGGGCTACGCGTTTCGCCCCGAGGACCTCCTTCTGGAAAAGTCTTGAGGACGGTTCGGGAACGAACCCGCCTCATCGACGGTGCAACTGCGCTCGATCGGATTCCCGCCTGATTCGATGCCCGGCGCGATGCGGTTCAGCGGGCCTGTACCGGGATCCAGAACAGGACCGGGGAAGGCAGCCATCCAACGGGCAGTTCAAACTCCGGCTAACCGAGTCCGAGAATCCATTCTCTCTCATTCGGCGCGAGCGGACCCTGACGAATCGATTCGAGATTCGGACGCACGTGGCGCCGGGCGCGGATGGCGTTCACCACATGGTCCACGCCCGGGGAAAAGGCGGAAAAACGCAGCATATGATCGGCCACCTGCGCGACCGCTGCCGAGAGACCGATCTGGCGAATCCCCGCGACCCGAACTGCCCTCCTCTCCAGTTCCCATCCTCTGACAAAAGGCGATGTGCCCAAGGTGGTCCATCCCTGGGCCTTGGCCACCTTGAGGATCTCCGCATTTTCCCGATAGGTCATCACATTCCAGGGCGTCACCACAAATCTCCAGAGGTTCTCCACCTCAAGAAACCGATCCCACTGGAGGAGCGCCTCCCGACCCTGCTTCGAATCCGCGTCCAGATTCGCCCAGAAACCCAGATGAGTGATCCTGCCCTCTTCCCTCAATCGACGCACAACCTCGATCTGGGCCCGGTCGGCGACCGCATCGCCAACCGCATGGACCACCACAAAAGGGGCCTCGGTCAAACCCAACTCGACCAGAGCCTGTTCAAAGCGTTCGTCAGTCCACGGATCCGGACCCGGCAAGTTTCCATCCATCTCCGGATGGTCGAAGAAATTCCAGATGACCGGGCGGATACCCGGGTCATCGATCGCCATCAGAACCGTCCGCAAGCCCCGGCGCTCAACTGCATAGGTTGTATCGACCACCCGGACGCCCCCTTCCAGGCAGGCCGAAACCACGGCGATCTGTTCATCGGGAGACGCCGCGGGATCGTTTCCCAACTCCTCCAGGAAGGTGTGGCCGCCGAGAATCAGCTTTTGCGCTCCGAATGGGGATAGCATGATCCGAAACCGTCCTCTTCCGATTTCATTCAATCGGATCATGCACGGAGGTCTTCATCCTGCAAGTGTCGAGGAACTGATGCGGACAATCAGGTGCACCATCGTTTGACTGAATCGGGGCTTGTCCTTCCGCCGCACACCCATGATCTGGGCGGATGCCTGCGACGCTTCTCGAAGTCTTCTCCCTGAACGGCTGCTGGGAATTGTCCCAGACCTGTTCGACTGATAGGGTTCCGGCCGAAGTGCCCGGCACGGTCATGTCCGATCTGATCCGGGCCGGGCGGGTCGAGGATCCCTATTACCGCGACAATGAGGCCAGAGCCCAATGGGTCGGGGCCAAGGATTGGACCTTTTCGCGCGCCTTCACCCTGACCGGGGCATTGCGGAAGCGACAAAAGATCCTCCTCCGCTGCGAGGGTCTCGATACCTTTGCCACCATTCGGCTCAACGGTCAGACTGTCGGACGCACCGACAATATGTTCCGGACCTGGGAATTCGAAGTCGGCGGCCTTCTCGAAACGGACAACACCATCGAGATCGCCTTTGATTCCGTCCTGCCCTATATGGCGGAAAAGACCGCCGAGAGAAAGCTGGCCGCATGGAATGAATACCGGGGCCTTTACGGCCGGGCCTATGTCCGCAAACAACCCTGCAACTTCGGCTGGGACTGGGGCCCCGACCTCATTTCCTACGGCATCTGGCGGGATATCTCGATCGTGGCCTACGACCTGGCCCGACTTTCCGACCTCCTCATTCTCCAGGATCACCGTCCCGATGGCCGGGTTGCCCTCTCCCTCCGCGTCGCAACCGAATCGGTCACCACCTCAGCTCTGTCCGCCCGCTGCGAACTGAAACGTAAGGGCAGGTCTGTCGGGTCCTGCGAGTTCGACCTTCCGTCCGGTCATGGCGAAGGCGGGATCACCGTCGCCGCCCCCGAACTCTGGTGGCCGGCGGGGATGGGTGAACAGCCCCTTTACGAACTGACCGTCTCCCTCCTCGATGCCAACCGCGAAGAAATCGACCGCACGACCCGGCGGATAGGACTTCGCACCCTGCGCCTCGAACGCCGGCCGGACCAGTGGGGCGAGAGTTTTCACTTCTCCGCCAATGGAGTTCCCTTCTTTGCCAAGGGAGCCAACTGGATTCCGGTCGAAGCCTTCACCTCTCCGGGAGACAAGGACAGGACCCGCAGACTGCTTGAAGACGCCGCTGAGGTTCACATGAACATGATCCGGGTCTGGGGCGGCGGCTACTACCCGCATGATCATTTCTTCGACGCCTGCGATGAGCTCGGGCTCTGTGTCTGGCAGGACTTCATGTATGCCTGCTCCACCTATCCGGTTTGGGATCCCGCCTTCGTCGAAAACGGCCGACTGGAGGCAATCGACAATGTACGGCGAATCCGCCACCACGCCTCCCTTGCCCTCTGGTGCGGCAACAACGAGATCGAACAGGGCATGAACGGCGGGCAATGGCCGGAGAGCATGCCCTGGGAAGACTACAAGCGATTCTTCGACGGAACCCTCGGGAAGGTTGTCTCCGAGACCGATCCCCAGCGCGATTACTGGCCTTCGAGCGCACACACTCCGGGCGAGAACCGAGGCAATCACAACGACCCGACCCGAGGGGACGCCCATCTCTGGAACGTCTGGTTCTCCCACACTCCGTTCGAGTGGTACCATACTTGCGAACACCGCTTCAACAGCGAGTTCGGCTTCCAGTCCTTTCCCGAGCTGCGCACGGTAGAAAGCTTCACCGAGCCGCGGGATCACAACATCACCTCGCCGGTCATGGAGTGGCATCAGAAGAGCCCGCCCGGCAACTCGATGATCTTCCACCAAATGCTCGACTGGTTCCGCCTGCCCGTCGACTTCGAGACGACCCTGCGCGTCTCCCAGATCGTCCAGGGGCTGGCCATCCAATATGGAGTCGAACACTGGCGCCGCAGCATGCCGCGGGGGATGGGCACCCTCTACTGGCAGCTCAATGACTGCTGGCCGGTCACCAGCTGGGCTTCGATCGACGGGTATGGCCGCTGGAAGGCCCTCCACTACATGGCCAAGCGGTTCTTTTCCCCGGTCATCATCTCCGGGGTGGAGGATCGGGCCAAAGGAACGGTTGAGATCGACCTGACCAGCGACCTCCTGCACGAGGACGGGGGTCACGTCCGCTGGCAGGTCTTCACGCCGGAGGGCGGCACCCTCGATTCAGGGGAACTCAACGTATCCATCTCTCCACGACGCAACACCCGCCTGACCACCCTCGATCTCTCCGGCTTCCTCAGGGAACACGGTCCCGATCGCGTCATCCTCTTCCTCGACCTCGCCACCGGGGCCGGACATACCTCGCGGTCGGTTGTTCTTTTTGTCCGTCCCAAGAAGATCGAATGGGTCAACCCGGAATTGCGGGCCTCGATCGTCCGGGACGGCGACACCTTTGCCGTGACAATCGAGGCGCAGGCCCCCGCCCTTTGGACCTGGCTCGAACTGACCGGGACGGATTGCCGCTTTTCCGACAATTTCCTCCATCTCCGGCCGGACAACCCAACCACCGTGACCGCCCGACCTGCCGCTCCGATCTGCTTGGCCGACTTCAGAAGTCAACTCCGGGTCCGCAGTCTCAGGGACACCTATGTCCAGCCGTGACCCGGAACCTCCCGTAACTTCGACCGACCGACGACTCCTGCAGGAAAGGGTCCGTCAACGGCAGAACCTAGCGGGAATCGGGTGACAACGTCGGCAGGCCCCGCAACTGCAGGGCCGCGATCAGCGCAAGCACGAGGGAGACCAGGACAAACCAGTCCCCGTGCCGGGTGTAGAATGAAAGCCGGCCGACCCAGCGGCGATCCCGGTCGATCTCGAAGACGGTCCCCCCACGGAAATAAACCGATCCCTTGTCGTTGAGAAGGACATTGCGGATCAGGCCGTACTCGTCGATCCATCCGCTCCATCCGCCATTGCCCGACCGCAGGAGCGGTCGTCGGTTCTCAACCGCCCTGAGAACGGAATGAGCGGCATGCTGGTAGGCCGCCGCTCCCTCGCCGTACCAGGCGTTGTTGGTCGCCACGAAAAGCAGGGCCGCCCCGTCACGGGTGGTTTCCCGAGCCAACGAGGGATAGACGTCCTCGTAGCAGACAAGCGGACCGATCGTCAGGGTCCGCCCGGGAAGATTGACCGAGATCAGACCCGAATCCGTGCCCGGAATGAAATCTCCGCCGATTGGAACAAACTTCTCCATCCACGGGAAGAATCGTCGGAACGGTATGTATTCACCGAATGGAACCAGATGCCGCTTGGCGTAGTAATCCGGAGCCAGCCCGGTCTCCGGCCGCACCAGAAAGACCGCGTTATGCCAGATTTCCCCGCCTCCGGCCGGGGACGGCCGCTCAAAGGCGATCCCTCCGAAGATCACCGGGGCGCCCAGATCACTCGAGACCATTTCGACCCAACCGGTCATCGACGCATTCCCGACCACGGCCAGCGGAGTGACCGCCTCGGGCCAGAACATGACGTCGGCCTCCAGTGGTTTCAGGTTCATCGTTGTCCGGTAGATCGTGTCAAGAATGCCACGCGCCTCGGACGGATCCCACTTGATCACCTGGGGAATGTAGGGCTGGGTCACCCCCGCGCGCATGAGCGGCTCGCGCTCCTGACCGACCGCGGCCCGGTAAAGCCCGAAGGAACCGGCAAAGACGAAGGCAAGCGCCAGGTAAAACTCCGGACAGAAGCGGCTCTCCCGTCTCCTGACGAAATTGACCAGGCGCACCAGATAGGCCGCCAGCGCCAGGTTGAAGAAGATCAGGATGAAAGACACGCTCCAGGCCCCCGCCCAAGCCGCGCTCTGCAGAAGAATCGGCCGCTCCCACTGACTGGCGGCCAGGGGCAACCAGGGAAAACCCGTGAAGAGGTGCATGCGAAGCGCTTCGAGTGCCACCCAGAGCCCGGCCAGACCGAGGGCACCGATCAGGCGCGCCGCCGCATCGGCCTGCTGCATTCGGGGCAGTGCCCAACGGGCCGCGGCGAACCAGCCTAAGGGATAGATCGCGACGACCCCGGTCAGCCCGAAAAGACCGAACCAGGTCACGTGCCGCAACCACCAGAGGAGCACAAACCACCCGATGTAGAGACCGGCAAACAGGGCCCCCAGGTAGATCGGCCAGGCCGGCCGCCGGCGGGCCCAGAGCAAACCGGGCACGGCAAAGACATAGGCCGCCTCGGGAAAGCGACCCGGAGGAAACGAGGCCACCACCAGCACAACCGTGGCCACCGCCACGCCGACCGCCAAAAGGACGAGTGGGCGGCCGGACGCGCCCGGCGCTCCGGCGACCCCTGGGGATGCCTTGACCAGTGGGGCCAAGCAGGTCAGGCCCCGTGACAGTGTTTGTATTTCTTGCCGCTGCCACAGGGGCACGGCTCGTTGCGTCCGACTTTCGGAACGTCGCGCTTGACCGGAATCTTCGGGAGGGTGACTTCGCGTCGCCCCGGTCCGGGACCCGGACGCGCTCCGCCCGCACTGCCGGCGGCGGAGGCCGAGGGCGAGGCCGACTCCGTGCCCGGCCCCTCGGTCCGCGCATTTCGGGCCAGCATCGCCTTGATGTTCTCAAGAGCCACCAGGTTGGTGGCCGAGCGGAACAGGCTGGTGCACACCTTGAGACGGACATTGTCCATCAATTCCTCGAAATAGCCGAAAGCCTCGCTCTTGTATTCAACAAGTGGGTCTTTCTGGCCATACGACCGCAGGCCGACGCTGCGGCGCAGATCCTCCATCTCGGTCAGGTGCTCCTGCCAGTGGTTGTCGATCGCGTTGAGCAGGAGATACCGCTCGAGACCCTTGAGCGCCTCTGCCTGTTCGATGGCCTGCTTGAGGGAATAGGCCTTGCGGATCCGTTCGAGGATCAGGTCGACAGCCGCGTCGAAGGTAAGGGACTCGACTTCCGCACGTTTCAGCGCGACCGGGAAGTGGCCGTTCAGCCAACCGATGAATCCCTCGAGGGATTGGCCGGATTCCGGCGACTTGCCATTGAGGCCGGCCGGCTCCAATCGGGTGCTGATCTCCTCCTCGACCATTTCAAAGATGACCTTGCTCGGCTCGTCAATGTGGAGGGCATCGTTGCGTATCCCGTAAATGATCTCACGCTGCTGGTTGAGGACGTCGTCGTACTGGAGGAGTCGCTTCCGGATGGAGTAATTCTGCTGCTCGACTTTCTTCTGTGCCGACTCGATCGAGCGGTTGAGCAGGGGGTGCTCGAGTTCCTCGTCCTCTTTCAGGGACCGCTCCATCAGCCGCGAAAGCGGGCCGGCCGAGGCGAAAAGCCGCATGAGGTCGTCTTCGAGTGAGATGAAGAATTTGGTCAACCCCGGGTCTCCCTGACGCGCACAACGGCCGCGCAACTGACGGTCGATCCGGCGGGATTCATGCCGCTCGGTTCCGATCACGCAGAGACCACCCTTTTCCTTCACCCCTTCCCCCAGTTTGATGTCGGTGCCGCGGCCCGCCATATTGGTGGCAATGGTGACCGCACCCGGATAGCCGGCCCGCGAAACGATTTCCGCCTCCTGCTGGTGATACTTGGCGTTGAGAACGGTGTGGGGGATGTTCACCCGGCGAAGCATGCGTCCGAGGATTTCCGAGGCTTCCACTGAGACGGTGCCGACCAGGACGGGCTGACCGCGCCGGTGGGCTTCCTCCACGTCACGGACGACCGCATTGAACTTGGAACGCCGGGTCTTGTAGATGACATCGTTGAGGTCGATCCGCGCCACCGGTTTGTTGGTCGGAATCGCCACCACGGTCAGCTTGTAGATGTCGAAGAATTCGGTTGCCTCGGTCTCGGCCGTTCCGGTCATCCCGGCCAGTTTCTGATACATCCGGAAATAGTTCTGGATGGTGACGGTGGCGTAGGTCCGGGTTTCCCGCTCGATCGTGACCCCTTCCTTGGCCTCAACCGCCTGGTGAAGACCGTCGCTCCACCGGCGCCCCGGCATGATCCGCCCGGTGTTTTCGTCAACGATGACGACCTTGCCCTCCTGCAAGACGTATTCAACGTCACGCTCGTAGAGGCAGTAGGCCCGAAGCAACTGACTGATGGCGTGGATGTCCTCGCTCGTCTTCTCGAAGTGCTCCTGCTCCTTCTGTTTCTGCGCTTCACGCTCTTCGGGAGCCAGATCCGTCCGTTTGTCCAGCTCGCTGAACAGGGTGGGCAGATCCGGCAGCATGAAACCATCGGGGTCGTCCGGCTGCAGGGTGTTCCGACCACGCTCGGTCAGGTCGGCCTGATGCTGCTTCTCGTCGATGACAAAGTAGAGCTCCTCCTTCATCCGGTAGAGCTGCTCTTTGTTCATGTCGCTGTTCATCTCGAGATCGAACTTGTCGAGCTGCTTGCGGAACTGGGGCGTCTCCATCAATCGGAGCAACTGCTTGTTCTTGGGCATGCCCAGTTTGACCTTGAGAAGGTTGACCATGGAATCGACAACCTGGGGGTAAGGGAGGGGCGCCTCACCTCTGGATGCCCGGGCCTTGTTCTCCTGATCGATCCGCTTGATCTCCGCATCCCGCTCCGCCCGTTTGTCCTCCGGCATTTCCAGCTCGGTCCGGGCGTCGGTCACCAGCTCATTGCACATCTTGGCCTGGGCCCGGACCAGCTGCTCGATGCCCGGCCGGTGCCGGGTGAAGGGCTGCTCGCGCTGGATGGCCATCGGGCCCGAGATGATCAGCGGGGTGCGGGCTTCATCGATGAGGATGGAGTCGATTTCATCGACAATCACGTAGAAATGGTCCCGCTGAACCTGGTCCTCCATGCGGATGGCCATGCCGTTGTCGCGCAGGTAATCAAACCCGAATTCCGAGGCTGTCCCGTAGGTGATGTCGCAGGCGTAGGCCGCTTTGCGCTCCGGCGGACCCATCGAGTTCTGAATGCAGCCGACCGTCAGCCCGAGGAATTTGTAGAGGTGCCCCATCCACTCGGAGTCGCGTCGGGCCAGATAGTCGTTGACCGTGACCAGCTGGGTGTTGCGGCCGGTCAGCGCGTTGAGGTAGAGCGGCAGGGTCGCGACCAGGGTCTTGCCTTCACCGGTCATCATTTCCGCGATCCGGCCTTCATGCAGGGCAATCCCGCCGATCAACTGCACATCAAAATGAACCATCTCCCACTCCAACTCGTGCTCACAAACCGTGGCGATGGTGCCGCATAGGCGACGGGCCGCATTCTTGACCACCGCAAAGGCCTCCGGGAGAAGGTCATCCACCGTGGCGCCCTCGGCGATGCGCTTCCTGAACTCCGGCGTCTTTGCCTTCAGCTCCTCTTCGGAAAGGGCCTGGTATTCGGTCTCGAGCCGGTTGATCCGGTCCACAAGAGGCTGGCACCGCTTGACGAACTTGCGGTGATGACGGCCGGAGAATCGCTTGAAAAGTGAAGAAAACATGGAAAAACAGAACGCTTATCACCCACCGTCCCCCCTTGGCAACGGACAAATGGAGGGGCGGCGGTCGGAGGAACGGAGATCGTTGTCAGAGGTCGGACAGCGGATCGCCGATTCGGTTTCATGGTGAGGCGGGACCTCTCTGGCCCGCCTCAGGGGTAACGGAAAGGTGTCACCGTTCGGTATTCAGCTATCCGAGTTTCGCGGCGAACGTGCTCGAGAAAACGAAGATACTCGACCCGAACCCTCCGTTTCGCCGTTTTCCAAATCCTCACCGCGGGAAAGCTGGATTACGAACGTCGACCTCTTTCGCCCCCCTCGATGTCAATAACGGTGCGGACCCGGGAAGTCGACGGTTCCTTCCTCATTGGGCGGAACCGCAGCGATGCACCGGAGATCATGCCCTGGGGGTCAACACGCCGACACAGCGGCGTGGCTCCAACTCGGAACTCTCTTGAACGCCCTTTACCGTCAGCCACCGATGCGCCCGCGGAAATACTCGATCGTCCGTCCCAATCCCTGCTCCAGCTGAATGGTTGGTTCCCAGCCGAGGACTCGGCGGGCGAGGGAGATATCGGGCTGGCGTTGCCTCGGATCATCGGTCGGCAGGGGTTTGAAGACTATCTTCGACGAAGACCCCGTCAGCCGGATGACGTGCTCGGCCAGTTCCCGGATGGTGAACTCCCCGGGATTGCCCAGATTCATCGGTCCAACCGTCTCGGTCTGGTCCATGAATCGGACGAAACCCTCGATCAGGTCGTCGACAAAGCAGAAGGACCGGGTCTGGTCGCCGTCTCCGTAGAGGGTCAGATCCTGTCCCATCAGCGCCTGGACAATGAAATTGGACACGACCCGCCCGTCGTTGGCCAGCATCCGTGGACCATAGGTGTTGAAGATGCGGATGACCCGGATATCGACCCCGTTCTCCCGGTGGTAGTCGAAAAAGAGGGTTTCGGCGCAGCGCTTGCCCTCATCGTAACAGGAACGACGGCCGATCGTATTCACATTGCCCCAATAAGCCTCGGTCTGAGGATGGACGAGCGGGTCGCCGTAGATTTCCGAAGTCGAGGCCTGGAAGACCCGCGCCCGCAGACGCTTGGCCAGCCCGAGGCAGTTTATCGAACCCATGACCGAAGTCTTGACCGTCTTGATCGGGTTGTACTGGTAGAATTCCGGCGAGGCCGGGCAGGCCAGGTTATAGATCTGGTCGACCTCCACCTTGAAGGGGTCAATGACGTCGTGCCGGATGAACTCGAAACGCACATTGTCCATCAGGTGGGCGATGTTCTCCTTCCGGCCGGTGAAGAGATTATCCATGCAGATGACCTCATGGCCGTCCTTGAGGAGACGTTCGCACAGATGACTGCCCAGGAATCCGGCCCCGCCGGTCACAAGTATACGCATGGTTTTCTTCCTATCGGACAGGGTCGAGGTCAGCTGAAATGTGTCAATCGCCGAAGAGACCAACTCCTGGCCATGCCGGCGGAGGGAGGTGGAGACTGCCCCATCCAGGCCAGGGAATTTCCGATCGCAGTCGGTCCCGGAGGATTAACCGATATACCGACCCCTATCACGACGGCTAATTACGGGCCTTGGGCATTTGATTGTCCTCTCTCTTTGGGGATAATTGGCTCTACCGCATGGTCCAGAATCTCTGCGTCGGTGGATCGGGTCGGTGCCCGTTTTCAACCACCCCTGTGCGCCGATTGGCTCACAGCAACTGGGGTTGCTGGACCTCAAACCCGACGACCGGGGATTTGGACGCGTTCAAGAACCAGAACCATTATTCACCATGAAAAGTCGCCTCTTCCTATCGGCGGCAATGGCCGCGATCCAATGGAGTCTTCCGACAGCGGAAGGATTCGTTGTCTACCAAGGCATCACGACGGAATTTGACAGCGGCTCATTGGCAGGCCGGCAATTTGACGGATATATCAGCTATGACCAGCGCCATCTCACGGGTTCGGGCATCGAATTCCTGCTCAGGCTCGACAGTGAACTGGATAAGGACCGGCCGATGGGACCCTCCGAATATGATGGTTTCAGCTGGCTCACCGTTACGATCGACGAGACGCCGTTCAGTATAGCCGATCGGTTCGAGTATTCCGGTCCCCCATCACTGAAGTTCAACAACGGCATTCTGAGCTGGATATACTACCAGGGTTTGGTGGAGCACAGTCGGTATCTGGTGGAGGAGGACCGCATCGATCGAGTCCTGACGATCGACGGATTCGCGAAGGGTTCGACCTGGTTCCTTCAAGACAATCTCGACAGCAACACCGTGGAGTTTTCGAACGGTACAACATACCTCGTTTCCGACCTAGAGGGCCCAGGTTCCCGGCTCGCCAATCAACTTCGATACTACGGTGTTTCCAACTGGTGGTTTATCAAAGAGGGGTTGGAATTCTCGACCCCCTATGCGGACTTCGTTCGCAACGATGAGATCGACGACAACTGGTCCGCCTCTGCGGAAGGCACAGCTCTGCTGATCGAGAGCCTCTTTGCGCAATCCAAATTCGAGAACGGCTTCGGTCTCCTTGACGAGAACGGCGGCTACCAGGCTCTCCTGACCAATCTCAATCCGAAACAGAGCGCGACGATTGATCTTCCAGTGTCCGGCACCGAGGCGCTCGGGTTCGCGGTCGACCTGGGCGATGGAACGTCCCAGTTGGTGCCTCTATCCGACAATGTCCATGTTCGGACCTATGTCTCGACCGATGCCGGTCGTAAATACATTCTCTGGATGCTGGATGACACCAACGACAACACCTACCGGGATTTCAACGATTTCATCATCCTCGCCACCCTCAATGCCGTGCCTGAACCGGTCTGGGTCATCAGTATTCTCTCACTAATCCTCATCGCAGTGGTTCTCTGGCGCCACCGACTGAGGGCGGATGGCCAGACCTGAGCGTCGGCTGAACAGGCCGTCTGCCGGCTTCAGGAAGCGCCCGACTCGTAGCGCGAGATCCAGGCGCGGTGCCACGGACCGAAGTCCCCCGCCTCGATGTGCACCTGGGCCTGACGGACGAGATCGAGGAAGAAATGGATATTGTGGAGCGTGAGCAAAGTGGAGCCGAGAATCTCGTTGGCCATGATGAGGTGGCGGAGGTAGGCCACCGAAAAGTGACGGCAGGTGTAGTTGTCGAGACCCTCGACCAGGGGAACATCCAGATCCCGGAAGCGCTCGTTGCGCAGATTGATCACCCCGTCCGGCGTGAAGACCGTACCGTTTCGAGCCAGCCGGCTGGGCATGACGCAGTCGAACATGTCCACCCCGAGCGCGATCATCTTGAGGATCTGGGCCGGTGTCCCCAGCCCCATGGTGTATCGCGGACGATCCTCGGGCAGATGGGGAGTCGTCACCCCGACCTGACGCAGCATCTCCTCCTCCGGCTCCCCGACGCTGACTCCCCCGATGGCGTAACCCGGGAAGCCCATCGCCGCAAGCGCCTCCGCCTCCTCACGCCGCATGTCATCATAGACCGATCCCTGGACGATGGCAAAAAGGTGACTCCTCCGCTCGAGCATGCCACTGTCACCGGCCAGGGAAAGACACTCCCGGGCCCAGCGGCGGCTCCGGTCGACGGCCTCGCGACACGCATCCCGTTCACAGGGATAGGGGGGGCATTCGTCGATCACCATGGCGATATCCGATCCAAAGGCCGTCTGCCAGGCGATCGCTTCCTTCGGCCCCAGAAAGAACTCCCGCCCATCGTGATGGGACTGAAAGAAGATGCCGTCGTCCCGGATGCGACGGAGTTTGGCCAGGCTGAAGACCTGGAATCCACCGCTGTCGGTCAGGATCGGCCGCTCCCAATGCATGAACCGATGCAGTCCGCCGAACTGCTGGATCAGCTCCGGTCCGGGCTTGAGGGCCAGATGGTAGGTGTTCCCCAGGATGATCTGGGCTCCGATCTCCTCGAGCTGCGCCGGGGTCATCGCCTTGACCGTGGCCTGGGTTCCCACCGGCATGAAGATCGGCGTCTCCACGACCCCATGGGCCGTCTGCAGCCGACCCCGTCGAGCCGCCGTCACTGGATCGCGGGCCAGAATCTGGAAATGTTGGGTGGACACGGAAAAGTAAGGAGAGGTGGAAGAATGGATGGCCGGATGGACGGGGATCGTCCACCAATATGCCCGAACCATGCAATGGGAAGCTGAGAGATGGGCAAGCTATTGAGATGGAGCAGGTCGGGGCATCCGTTGGAAATCTTGTGGCATTCTAAAAAACAATTCCCGGCCCACAGCGTCACGCTTGACCTTTGGGTGGTTTGGTCATTTAACCGCGGTTACCCATGTTGTTGGTTATAGACAACTTCGATTCCTTTACCTTCAATCTGGTCCAGTATTTCGGGCAGATTGGAGTGCGCCAGCATGTGGTCCGCAATGATGCCATCAGCCCGGAGGAGGCCGTCGCACTGGACCCCGACCGGGTATTGATCTCTCCCGGTCCCTGTTCTCCAAACGAGGCCGGCAACAGCCTGGCCATGGTCGAGGCGTTTGCCGGTCGGAAACCGGTTTTCGGGGTCTGTCTGGGCCACCAGTGTCTCGGCCAGTATTTCGGCGGCAAAGTCGTCCGGGCCGGGCGGCTGATGCACGGCAAAACCTCACCCATCCACCATCGCGGCACGGATCTCTTCCGCGATGTGCCCTCCCCTTTCAACGCCACCCGCTATCATTCCCTGCTGGTCGAACGTGAATCCCTGCCCGACTGCCTGGAAATCACGGCCGAAACCGAAGAGGGCGAGATCATGGGGCTGCGCCACCGCGAGCTTCCGCTCTGGGGGGTCCAGTTTCATCCCGAATCGATCGCAACCGAGCACGGAATGACCCTGCTGCGGAACTTTTTGGCGCTCTAGCCACTCCAATCACCATGCGTTGCCCACGATGCAACTCCCTTGACGACAAGGTTGTCGACTCCCGAATCAGCAAAGACGGCGCCACCATCCGCCGCCGCCGTGAATGCCTCGCCTGCGGGCACCGGATCACCACGACCGAACAGGTGCTGCGCGAAGGCATCATGGTGATCAAGCAGGACGGGCGCCGGGAACCCTTCGATCGCAACAAGATCCTCACTGGAATCCGGAAGGCCTGCGAAAAGCGACCGATCCACATTGAACAGCTCAACATGCTGATTGAGGACGTCATTGATGCCCTTGAGGAGCAATACGACTACGAGATCCCCAGCCGGGCCATCGGAGAGAAGATCATGGAAAACCTTCGACGGATCGATCCGATCGCCTATATCCGCTTCGCCAGCGTCTATAAGGAATTCCGCGACCTCTCCGAATTGATCGAGGAAATCTCCGCTCTCGAGAATTCGAGGCTGCCATGAATCCTCTGAATCGTGTCACATTTCATCAACCTTGAGACAGCCTGCCGGACGGCATGAAAGGATCGGAAGAACTCATCCGGAACCTCCGGATTCAGGACCTCTTCGCCCACCTGACCGGCGACGACCCCTATCTCGCCCGGCAAATCCGTGATGCCGTTGAGGCCAGCCTGGCGAAACGGGTGGAACCCACCGAAGCCGACTATCAGGCCGCCCTGGACCGGTTGGCCGCGGACTTCGGGCCGAGCCCCGAGGCTGGTCGCTTCACCTGGATCGACGCACGCCGGGAACCCGGTCTGGCCGGCCTGCTCTGGCTGCGGGCCTCGGTCATCAATCGCCTGAAACGACTGGCCCGGCATCCGGAGGGAACCCTGCTCATCGCCAACCTGACCGACCTGTTCCGGCCGCCCGGAAAACGCTGGACACCTTCCCGCCGCGAAGCCTACACCGAAACCGTGGCCTGGCTGCGTGATCTGGTCCGCGCCCGCTCCCTGCCCCACCGCCCGGTCAACCTCCTCCTCGTCTAGCCCCTTTCCCCATGACCGACAAAACGATCTTCAGCCGCATCATCGACCGGGAGATCCCGGCCCGGATGGAATATGAGGATGAGCATTGCGTGGTCATCCACGACGTCAGCCCGCAGGCCCCGGTTCATCTCCTGATCATCCCGAAGAAACGCATTGACCGGATCAGCGCGGCCTCCGACGAGGATACCGGGACCCTCGGTCACCTCCTCAGGGTTTCCCGCCTGGTCGCCGCCAAGCTCGACCTCGAAAAGGGTTTCCGCCTCGTCATCAACAACGGACCCCACGGCTGCGAGTCCGTCCCCCACCTCCACATCCACCTCCTCGCCGGAAGACAGATGTCCTGGCCGCCGGGCTGAGGCAATGGGGCGAAAGGCTCACGGACAGGCTTCGAAACAGCCGTCAGCCCGTTTGCGGACAACCCGCTTGAGTTCCATCGACATGAGGGCGGCGGAGACGGCGGGCAGGGGGAGCCCGGTCAGACCGACCATTGTATCGATGTTCAGAATACTCCCACCCCGGAAACAGGCGTAGAGGGCGGATTCGTCGCCGTCCAGTTCGGGCCGCGCGGTGACCCCGCCACCGGCCGCGCCGATCGGCAGCGGGCGCATTCCTCCGAGATAGCTGAACTCCTCGAGGATCTCATCGACCGAGGTGACCAGGGTGGCACCATCGCGGATGAGGGCATGACATCCCCGGCTGCTCGCCTGGTCGATCCTTCCGGGAACCGCAAAGATCATCCGGCCCTGTTCCCCGGAGAACCGGGCCGTGATCATGGAACCCCCGTTGAGGTCGGACTCGATCACGACCACCGCCTGGCAGGAACCGGCGACGACGCGGTTGCGCATGGGAAAGCTCTGGCGATCCGCCCGTCGCCCGAAGGGAAACTCCGACAGGACGATACCGGATTCGCCGATCTTGCGATAGAGGTCGAGGTTCTCCGCCGGATAGATGATGTCCAGCCCGCAACCGAGCACGGCGGCGGTCCCGCCCTTCACCCCGAGGGCACCTTCGTGGGCGGCGGTGTCGATCCCCCGGGCGAGACCACTGAAGACGCAGAATCCGGCCCGGGCCAGTTCCGCCCCGAACCGCCTGGCCACGGCCTGGCCGTAGAGGGTGCACCGCCGGGACCCGACAATGGCGATGGCCCGCTCGGCCCATGTGTAATTCCCAAGTGAATACAGTCCGATCGGCGGGTCATGGATCTCCTTGAGCAGCACCGGATAATCCTTGTCCTCCCTGGTCAGGAAACGGGCTCCGCTTGTTTCGAGTTTCTTTTCCTCGCGGTCCAGCCGGAAGTGGGTCGGCCAGTCCTCAATGGTCCGACCGATGACCGGACCCACCCCGGAGATACCCCGCAGATCGGCCGGCCGGGCCGCAAGGACCGCGACCGGGTCATCATCAAAAGCGTCGAGCAACCGCTTGAGGGTGACGGGGCCGAGCGAGGGCAGTCCGTTCAGAACCATGAAGGCCTGTCGGCGGGTCAACTCAACAGCCATGGTCGGATCGCCTGAGGACGGGGGACAGAAAATCAAGCACCTCGCCGGTGCGAACGGCCACGGGTCCGCGGGACCGGGCCAGCAGATCCGCAGCCCGTCCATGCCAGACAACAGCGCGGCAGGTCGCCTCGAGGATGGCGCCCGGACAACCGGCCAGAGCCGTTCCAAGAATACCGGCCAGCAGATCGCCGCTTCCGCCCCGCGCGAGGACCGGTCCGCCGTAGGGGCTCAGATAGATCCGGTTTCCATTGGATATCCGCGTGACCGGTCCTTTCAGACAGGTGATCACTCCCAGACGCTGGGAATAACCGAGCAGGGACCGATCATTCGGATCCTCCTCCGCTATCCGGGCGAATTCGCCGGCATGGGGCGTCAACACGAGGGGCGCGACGCGGTCTCTACGACCGGCGAGCTCGTCGACCAGCCCTTTCTGCAAGGCATCGGCATCGAGAGCGACCGGCACGTCGACCAGACGGTCGGCCTCGGCCACGAGGCGAAGGGTTTCCTCTTCCCGGCCCAAACCCGGACCCATGACGAGGGACCCGCAGCGTTCCCTCCGGGAGACCAGCAGGTGGCGCCCCTCCAGTGCGAGGGAGCCCGCCAGCGTCTCCGGCCAGGGCACCCAGATCGCTTCGGGCGCATGCGCGGGAAGGGCCGCCGCCAGGGACTCCGGCGCGAAGGCCGTGACCAGGCCGGCACCGGATTGGAGGGCCGCGCGGACCGCCATAAGAAGGGCGCCAGGATAAGGCCGGCTTCCCGTCAGGACGAAGACATGGCCGAACGACCGCTTGTCCGTTGCGGGCGGGCGAAGGGCGCGCAACGGATCAAGGATGGCGTCCTTGAGCACCAAGGATTCCGCCGTCGGCCGCCGCTCCCGGAAGAAACCAAGGTCGAGGTAGCGGAACCGCCCCACTCTATCGCGGTTCGATTCCAGGACGACCGGACGCTTGACGATGCCGGTTGCGTAGGTGAAATCCGCCCGAAACGCCCCAGGGTCGGATGCATCGCCGATTCCACTGGGCAGATCGACAGCCGCCCGGAGTGCGATTCCGGGGTTCCGGTTGACCCATTCAATGATCCGGGCGGTCGCGCCACTCAGGGGCGGCTTGAAGGCCATCCCCAGGAGCCCGTCGAGGCAGAGGTCAAAGGATTCTTCACTCAGACTGTCGGCCACTCGATCGCCCCCCTTGCCGGCCGCCACCGCGAGTTCGATCCTTGGATTCCGATTCAAATCGAGCATCTCGAGCGCCCGGCGGGTCAGAGGCCTGAGCGACGCGGTGCCGGAGGAAAGGACGATCAGGGCGCGCCATTCCGGTTTCCGCTCGAGCAGGGTGGAAAGGGCGATGAGGGCGTCGCCCCCGTTGTGCCCCTTCCCCACCAGAACAAGGATCCGGCCGACGGTCGGAAGTCCCACTTCCTGCAGGTCCTGAAAAATGCTCGCCCCGACAGCCCGGCCCGCGGCCTGCATGGCCTTCCACGTGGCAGCATCATCGTCCGCCAGGAGATCCGCCTCCCAGCGCCGCGCCTCGGCGCAACTGAGGATGGGGTCCGCGAACGCGGATGGCAGGCTTCCGTCCGCATCCATCATCGGTGGATCAGGCGCCGGCATGAATCCTCATCTTTGCCTTCATTTCGCGAACCGCCTCGTCGAGTCCGAACAGGAGGGACCGCGCCATGATGCTGTGCCCGATATTGAGTTCGTGCAGATGGGGGATCCGCATGATCTCGGAGATATTCACGTAGTTGATACCGTGGCCCGCGTTGATGACCAGGCCGAGCGACGCGCCGAGTTCGGCCGCCTGCTGCAATCGCTCGAGTTCCTCCCGCCGTGACGCGCCGATGGCATTGGCGAATGAACCGGTGTGCAATTCGATCCAAGGCGCCTGCAACGCCGCCGCCTGCTCAACCTGCTCGGGATCGGGATCGATGAAGAGGCTCGTCTGGATGCCCGCCCTGCTCATCGCCGCGACCACCTCTCCGACCCGGGAGGACGCGGCCACGACGTCGAGCCCACCCTCCGTAGTGACCTCCTCCCGATTCTCGGGAACCAGACAAACCGAATCCGGTCCCAGATCCAGGGCGTAGCGGATCATGGCGTCCGTTGCCGCCATTTCGAGGTTCAACCGCGTGGCTATGCTCTGACGAAGACGGCGCACATCCTCGTCCTGAATATGGCGGCGATCCTCCCTCAGATGAACGGTGATTCCGTCCGCTCCCGCCTTTTCCACAAGCAGACCAACCAGGACCGGATCGGGCTCGACGACAAAACCCGAAGAGCGGCCCGATTCCCGATATCGGGCTTGCCGGAGGGTCGCCGCATGATCGATGTTGACGCCAAGCAGAACGTGATCGGGAGTCATACCCGTCACAATAACAGAAGATAGAAGTTTGAATAGCCGGAAACGACTGCATTCCGCGATGATCTCCGTCGAACCATGACCCATCCCGCCCAGACCAATCCGACCGAGGTGCGCCAGGAGAATCTCTGGCTCAATCTTCTCTGCAATATCGTGGTTCCGGCACTGATCCTGACCACCCTGAGCAAACCGGAACGACTCGGACCGGTCTGGGCATTGATCATCGGCGTCAGCCTGCCCCTGGGATACGGGATCTATGATCTGGTCGTCCGCCGCAAATGGAACTTCTTCTCCATCCTCGGCCTGATCAGCATCCTGTTGACGGGTGGGCTCGGGCTTCTCGGTATCTCGCCTTTCTGGTTCGCGGTCAAGGAGGCGGCCATCCCCCTGACCTTCGGCCTGGCCGTCCTCGGTTCCCTCTTCACCCCGTTTCCCCTGGTCAGGACCTTTCTCTACAACGACCGGATGATCAATGTCGCCCGGGTTGACGCCGAGTTGGACCGACTGACTCACCACGAGTCGTTTGAACGTCTCCTGACCACCTCAACCTACCTCCTGGCCACAGCGTTTTTCGTCAGCGCGGTCCTCAACTTCGCCCTCGCCCGCTTTGTGATCAAGAGCCCGGGCGGCTCCCCGGAATTCGCGGCCGAACTCGGACGGATGACAGCGCTGAGCTGGCCGGTCATCACCATTCCCGTCCTCGTCGTCATGATCGTCGCCCTCTGGCGTCTGATCAATGGCATCAAGAAACTGACCGGACTCGAACTTGACGATATCCTGAAGACCCAACCGGAAAAAAAGAAATAGGCGGAGACCACCCCAGCGGCCGGCTCTCCGATCCATTGGGTCGCGGGTCCCGGAGAGGGGAAGTCACCCGATGATGGAACTCTGAAAGGAGCAGAAATCCACCCCGTTCACGCAACCGCGGCAGGTCCGGTTCAAGCCCGCTTGTCGACAGGAATATAATCCCGCAGGACGGGACCGTCGTAGATCTGGCGCGGACGGTAGATGCGACCCTTCTTGTCCGAAGCGACCTCGTGCCAATTCGCGATCCAGCCCGGCATGCGTCCGATGGAGAACATGACCGTGAACATGTTGAGGGGAATCCCGATGGCACGCATCATGATTCCACTGTAAAAGTCCACGTTCGGGTAGAGCTTCCGCTCCAGAAAATAATCATCCCCAAGGGCCGCCTTCTCAAGGTGGCGGGCGATATCGAGCAGGGGATCGACATGACCCAGGCTGGCCAGAAGTGTCTCGCAGGCCCTGCCGATGATCTTGGCGCGCGGGTCGTAATTCTTGTAAACCCGGTGACCGAAGCCCATGAGCCGTGCTTCTCCTGACTTGGCCGCATCAATGAAACGGGAACCATCGTCTCCCCGGTCGTAGATCGACTGAAGCATCTCGATCACCGCGACGTTGGCACCGCCATGGAGAGGCCCCCAAAGCGCAGAGATGCCTGCGGCCGTTGAGGCAAAGAGGTTGGCGCCGCTGGAGGCAACCATGCGGACCGTGGAGGTCGAGCAGTTCTGCTCGTGGTCGGCATGCAGAAGCAGAATCAGGTTCATCGCGCGGGCCACTTCGTCCGAAGCCACATGCTGACGATAAGGGTCCGAAAACATCATGTGCAGGAAGTTCTCGCAGTAGCGGAGGTTCCTGTCCGGATAGATGGTGGGCAGGCCACGGCTCATCCGGTAGGCGACTGCCGCGATTGTCCGCACTTTTGAAAGAGCAATGGCCGCCGCTTCGTCAAAGTTCTCCAGGTCGCGATTATGGTCATTGGTCGCGAGGTGGGGGTCGTAACAGGCGAGCGAGCTGACCATGGCTCCGAGGATGGCCATCGGATGTGCGTCACGGGGATATCCCTCGAAAAGGTGGAGCATCCGCTCATGAATGCCGGCCTGATCCGCCAGACGGGTGGAGAAGGCGACCCGCTGCTCCTTTGTCGGCAACTCGCCATACATCACCAGATAAGCGGTCTCAATGAAGTCCGACTTCTCCGCAAGTTGCTCGATGGGGTATCCACGGTAACGGAGGATGCCCTTGTCTCCATCGATGAAGGTGATGTTGCTGACGCACGAGCCGGTATTCCCGTAGCCCTCGTCAAAGGTTATGAACCCACCGGAGGCCTCGCGAAGCTTGCGGAAATCAACCGCTTCCTCGCCCTCCGACCCCTTCATCAAGGGGAACTCGAGACTCCGACCATTGAGCTTAAGAACAGCGTTTTCAGACATGACAAAGACAATCAATTACGGCGGCAGTGGGATGCCCCCCCGGGAAACCAGAGGCGACCGGATCCATTGAGAAGCTTTTCGAGGAATATGCCAACAGGTAATGCCGATGTCACCTGCAAAGCGACCTGATGTAAGGCAATTCAATGAATGATATTAGGTCAACTTATGCCCCTTTGGCCATCTCGACGAATCCACGATAAAGCGCCAGTCCGGCCTGCTGCGACTTCTCCGGGTGGAACTGGGTGGCAAAGCAGCGTCCGCGGGCGATCATCGACGTGAAGCGCCCGCCGTAGTCCGTCTCACCCGCAATGAGATCCGGATCCTCCGGCCGGACATAATAACTGTGTACAAAATAGAACTGCCCGTTCCCCGCGGAGACTTCCGCCGTCAGCGGGGAGGCCGCCGGCCGGAACACCACGTCATTCCATCCCATGTGCGGAATCTTGAGATCCCGGCTCCGAAACCGGATGACTTGCCCGGGGAAGATGCCCAACCCGCGAACCCCGCCCTCCTCCGATGCCTCGAAAAGGGCCTGCAATCCCAGACAGACCCCCAGGAAGGGCTGGTCGGCCGCGATCCACTCCCGGATCGTATCCGCCAGACCACTGCGGTTGAGCGCATCGATACAATCACCGATCGCGCCAACCCCGGGAAGAACGATCCCGGCCGCTCCTTCCACCTCCCCGGGTCGCTCAACCAGGCGGACCCTGGCGCCGACCGCCTCGAGGGCCTTGGTGACACTCCGGAGATTTCCCATGCCGTAGTTGATCACGGCGATCTCGTGCTCTCGAGGATCCATCCTGGTGCAAACCCCACGCCTTCAGGCGCCAGGCCTCAAGTCAACGTCCCCTTGGTCGAGGGAAGTGCATCGGCCGCGCGGGGGTCGATGGAAGTGGCCACGTCGAGGGCCCGGGCAAGGCATTTCATGACACATTCCACGGCATGGTGGGCTTCTTCGCCATACTCGAGGCGCACATGAAGATTAGCCCCCAGGGAATTGGAAAAGGCCCGGCAGAATTCCTTGATCAGGAGGATATTAAAATCCCGCACATAGCTGTCCTCGACCACGACATCGTAGGCGAGGAACGGGCGATTGCTCAGATCGATGGCGACCCGGGAAAGACATTCATCCATCGGAAGGATGAAAAAGCCGTAGCGCCGAATCCCCACCTTGTCGCCAAGGGCCTCACGAAAGGCATTCCCCAGAACCAGGCCGACATCCTCCACCGTGTGATGGTAATCCACATCGACGTCGCCGCGAGCGCTGACCTCCAGATCAAAGAGTCCGTGACGGGCGAAGAGTTCGAGCAGATGGTCGAAAAAGGGTATGCCGGTGGCCAACCGTGCCTTGCCGGTGCCATCAAGATCGAGAGTCAGTTCAATCTCGGTTTCCGTCGTCCTTCGACTGAGCGATGCTATTCGTTTCGAAGCCATGATTCGACCGCGTTGTTCAGGACCCGCATTTCAGAATCGGCGCCCACACTGAATCGCAGAAAACCCGCGGTCAAGGCATGACTCGGAAAGCGGCGGACGAGGATCCTGCCCGAAACCAGGTGATCATAAAGCGATTCCGCAACCGCCGGACCCGTCCGCCCTCCGGCATCCCTCGGTTCCACAAACAGGAAATTGGTCGAGGACGGGTAGACAAACCACCCGAATGACTCGTAGATCCCGCGGCAGGTTTCCCGGGTCTTTCGAATGCGGGAAACTGATGCGCGGAGATACGCCTCGTCCTCAAGGGAAGCGGCCGCCGCGGCCTGGGCGATCCGACTCACGTTGTAGCTGTCCCGGACCCGGTCCAGGAGGCCGATGACCTCGGTCGAGCCGACGGCATAGCCCACCCGGAGGCCGGCCAGTCCATGCGACTTGGAAAGCGTTCGGACGATGACCAGGTTCGGGTGATCGACGAGCAATCCGGCCGCCGTCTCCTCCGCGAAATCCGCATAGGCTTCATCCACGGCGAGAACACCGGGAAAGGCCCGCAGGATACTCTCGATCCCGGCGACCGGGAACGACACACCGGTGGGGGCGTTCGGTGAGGTCAGGAAAAAAAGTCCGCTACCGGAGCCGGCAATCGCCTCGACCGGCAGACTCATGGAGCGGTCGAACTCGACCACCTCCGCCTGGCCGCCGGCCATCGCGATGAGGATGGGGTAGAGGGAATATCCCGGAACCGTGTAGCCGGTCAAATGTCCGGGCCCGCCAAAGACCCGAACGAGGAGGTTGAGGATATCGTCGGAGCCGTTTCCGATGATGACCTGATCCGCGCCGCACCCGATCCGCGCAGCCACCAATTCCCGCAATCGGCTGCTGCGCGGATCCGGATAGAGGCGCAGACGGTCGATCTCGGCTTCGACCGCGGCCGCCACCCGGGGGCTTGGCGGGTAGGGACTCTCGTTGGTGTTGAGCTTGACCCACCCCTCCCCTTTCGGCTGGAACCCGGGAGTGTAGGGACTGAGTGCCCGGATTGTGTCATGGGCGATTGAATACGGATCAAAGGTCCGGCTCACGATTCAAACCTCGATTCAACCGACCGGCCGTGTCCGTCGAGTCCCTCCATCCGGCTGAAGGCTGCCGCCGATGCGGCCGCCTCCTTGAGGGAGGCCTCATCGTATTCAATCAGGCTGGAACGACGCATGAAATCACGAACCTGGAGACCCGAGGCATACCGTCCCGCGCCTCCGGTCGGCAGTTCGTGGCTTGGGCCGGCGACAAAGTCGCCCAACGCGGTCGCCGACCAATGGCCGATCATGACCGCACCGGCCGTGGTGATCCGCTTGAGCATGCGCTTCGCCTCATTCGACGGCAGGGCCAACTCCAGATGTTCGGGCGCGACCTCGTTGGCCAGCCCGGCGGCGTCGGCCAGATCCCGGGTCCGAATACTGAGGAATCCGTTCGTCACCACCTTGAAGATGGCGTCCTTCCTGGGGAGGCAAACCATGCGTTCCCGAATGCGGTCATGAACGCGGCGGATCAGTGCCATCGAGGGAGAGACCAGAAAGACCCGCTCCTGACCACTGCCGTGTTCGGCCTGGGCGAGGAGGTCGGCCGCGATGACGGAAGGGGCCGATGAGGCGTCGGCGATGACCATGACTTCGCTCGGTCCCGGAAGAAGATCGACCCCGATTGTCCCGAACACCTGGCGTTTGGCCTCAACGACATAGGCGTTGCCCGGACCGAAGACCTTGGCCACCGGTCGAATCGTGCGGGTGCCGAAGGCCATCGCACCGATCGCCGCAACGCCACCGATCCGGTAGGCCTCGGTGATTCCGCACAGATGGAGAGCTCCGAGGAGGCCCTCACCAACGTTTCCCTCGGGATCGGACGGGGTGAACACGGCAATTTCCGGGACACCGGCCAGGCGGGCCAGCCCACAGGTCATCAGGACCGTGGATACCAACCCGCGAGGAATGTAGATGCCGACTCGATCGAGAGGATGAAAGCGCTCGCCAACCCGGGCTCCGTGCGCATTTCTCCCCACCCAGTCGGCCGGCAGACCCTCGCGATTGAAAATCCGGATATTGCGCAGGGCGTCTTTCATCGCACGGCGGTCGCCCGAGGACAGCCGGCTCCACGCCGCCCGCATCTCGGAAGCGTCGATTCCCAGATCACGAGTCTTGAGATGAACCCTGTCATGGGTTTCGAGGCAGATCCGAACGGCCGGATCACCTCCAAGGCGGATATCTTCGAGAATCTTCGCGACCGACTGACGCAGCGACACGGAAGGCTCCGCGTTCCGGCAGAAAGCCCTGAAACTGCGGGTGAAACCCGGAGACGCAAATTCGAGGATGCGCATGTGGGCGGTCAACGGCAGTCCAATCGATTCTCACCGTCCGACATGAGCCGGTCAGGAGGAAGATTTCGGCATGAGCATGGGCACATCAAACCGGTCCTCGTCGAAAACGGTGTTCACCTCGACCGACTCGAAAATGATCGTACTGCTCTGGTCGCCGACCCGAGTGATGACTCTTTCGGGAAAACGGACCCCGTCGACGAGGATCTCACCGAGTTCGCGAATGCTCCCGCCCTGCTCGGTCTCAGTCAGGACGAGGCGGCCGGAGGCGGCATCAAAATAGCGGATGAACTGAATGGAAGCGCTGTGACGAAAAACCAGCTTATCGCAAGTGATGCCGTCGACTTCGACTTCCCCGTCATCGATCACCTGAACCGGATCCTTCTCGCCGGGACGGTAGAAGCTCAGGTTCTCCAGGGTATTGGCCTGAAGGCGCCGGATCTGGGGTGCTTCCAGCAGAGTCAGTTCCCAGTCGGATTCATTGGTGACATCCTCGATTTTCCGCCACCCGTCGTAGCCACTCAAGGCGGTGGTTTCCCTGACGTTTTCGACTTCAACCACGATGGACTGGAAATAGGGCTTCTGGAAGATGATATCGACCCTTCCCGTGGTGCCTTCTTCCGACTGCAACCGGCCGGTATAGTGGATCGAGGTGATCCGGTTGAGAGCCTCCTCCGAACCGACGAAGGCTCGGGCCCGCTGGATGATGGCGTCGGTGCGGTCATCCGCGATCAGTCCGGAAGCCAGGGTCGGAATGAGAAATCCGGTCAGGAGAAAACCCGATCGGGACACGAGATTGAAGAGGGACTGTTTCATGGTGGGAATCGTTCGGGCACCGGGAGGGTTCACTCCCACTCGATGGTGCTGGGCGGTTTTGAACTGATGTCGAGGCAGACGCGGTTGGCGCCCTTGACCTCGTTGATGATGCGGCTGGAGACGGTGCGGAGGAGGTCGTAGGGCAGACGGACCCAGTCTGCGGTCATGGCGTCCACGCTCTCAACCGCCCGAATCGCGATGACATATTCGTAGGTCCGCTCATCGCCCATCACGCCGACGGTGCGCACCGGAACCAGCACGCAGAACGACTGCCAGACCTTGTAGTAATAACCCGAGTTGATCATCTCTTCCTGAAGGATGGCGTCGGCACCCCGGAGAATGCGCAGGCGGCGGGCGGTGACCTCCCCCACCACCCGGACACCCAGACCGGGTCCCGGGAAGGGCTGCCGCCAGACAACCTCCTTGGGCAGACCCAGGGCACTGCCCACCGCCCGGACCTCGTCCTTGAACAGTTCGCGCAAAGGCTCGAGCAGTCTGAGTTTCATGCGTTTGGGCAGCCCCCCGACATTGTGGTGGCTCTTGATCAGCGCAGCCGGGTTGTCCGCGATGGCCACGCTCTCGATGACATCGGGATAGAGCGTTCCCTGGGCGAGGAATTCCGCCGGTCCAACCGATTTGAGGGACTGGTTGAAGACCTGCACGAAAGTCCGCCCGATGATCTTGCGCTTGGTTTCAGGATTGGTGATGCCACGGAGTTTGCCGAGAAAGAGAGGTCCGGCCTTTTCGACCCTCAAGTCGATGCGGAAGTTCCGCTGAAAGAGATCGACCACATAGGCGCGCTCATCCTTGCGCAGGAGCCCGTTGTCGACGAAGACGCATTTGAGATTCCGGCCGATCGCACGATGGATCAGGGCCGCCGCGACCGATGAATCGACTCCGCCGCTCAGGCCGAGGATGACGTGGCCGTCGCCGACCGTTTCCCGGATCGAAGCGACCGACTGATCGATGAAGTCCGCCATCGACCAATCCCCGGTGCAACCACAAACCCGCTTGAGGAAATTGTCGATGATGTGAAGCCCCTGTTCGGTGTGGTTGACCTCGGGGTGAAACTGAATTCCGTAGATCTTGCGGGTCGGATGCTCGATCGCCGCAAAGGGCGAGTTGCTGGTCGAACCGATGGAGCGGAACCCCCGGGGCATGCGCATGACCTGGTCGCCGTGCGAATTCCAGGCCCGGATGGTCTCCGGCATGCCGCGGAAAAGCACGTCCCCTTTCATGATCTTGAGTTCGGCGTGGCCGTATTCACGCTTTTTCGACGGGGTGACCCGGCCGCCCAGTTGCTGGGCGATCAACTGCAGGCCGTAACAGATGCCCAGGACAGGGATTTTTGCCCGATAGATCTCCGGATCCGGGATCGGTGCATTCTTCGAGAGCACGCTGGAAGGGCCGCCCGACAGGATGATCCCGCAAACGCCGTCCGCCTTCAGCTGCGCGGCCGTCGTGGAATAGTGGTAGATCTTGGAAAAAACCGAGCACTCGCGAATGCGTCGTGCGATCACCTGGGTGTACTGGGAGCCGAAATCAAGGACGCCGATCGTCTGATGCATGATGGGAGAAGAAGGGAAAAGAAACGAAGGAAAGGAATATCAGGGAGATTGGCAAGGATGGCGGTGGCAAACCCTCGCGAGGATGCCTCAGAACCTGAGTCGCCCATTCTCAAATCCGCAACGGGGACAGGGACAGACTTCCGTGCCCTCGGAGGCGCTGTAGAGCTTGTCGCAGCGAATGCAGTGAAAGACCACCCGACGCCGCTTGGCATCGATCAGTTTGCGGTCCCGCACATCGTAGTAGATCCACAGGCTGAAAACGAGGACGATGGCCGAAACCGTGTAGATCAGGGCACCAATGCTGAGATTGACGGTTATGGGCACCTTGAATGGATCGAGTGGGTCTTTCCGTGATCGCCGGGGGCGGCCCCAAAAGCAAAGGGCGCGTCCCCGATAGTTCTGGGCGCGCCCTTCGAAGAAGGCAAATGGTCTTTGGGCCCTGAAGTGATGGCCGGGTGAAACGCTGGATCAGGCGTCGGCTTTTTCGGCCGGCTTTCCGGCTTCATCCGCCGCCTCGATCGTCGTCGACTCGCTGACCACTTCAGCCTCGGTCACCGGGGGAGCGGCCTGGCGGGACTTGGGCCGCCGCCGGGACTTCTTGTAGCCGGCATCCTCGGCGCCGACAAACTCGATCAGCGCCATCTCGGAAGCGTCGCCGATTCTCTGTTCGCCCAGCTTGTAGATCCGGGTATAGCCCCCGTTGCGTTTGGCAAACTCGGTCACCCGTGTGCTGAAAAGGAGGCGGACAGCTTCCTGGTCACGCAGTCGGGCAAGCGCGATACGCCGTTGATGGAGGTCACCCTTCTTGGCCAGGGTGATGAGGGGCTCGACGAAGGGACGCAACGCCTTGGCCTTGGCCAGGGTGGTCTGGATCCGCCCCTTCTTGATCAGCGAAGAGGCTAGATTGGCCATCAGAGCCTCACGGTGCTCCTTCTTGACGCCGAGTTGGTGATTGTGTTTGCGGTGACGCATGGTGTTCTCGCCGGTGGCTTCAGGCTTCCTTCCTGGTGTCGAGCAGGCGCTCGTCGAATTTCATCCCGAGGGAGAGGCCCAGAGCTTCGAGCTTGTCCTTGATCTCGTTGAGGGACTTCTTGCCGAAATTACGGTATTTGAGCATCTCCTGCTCGGTTTTCATGGCCAGTTCTCCGACCGTGGTGATGTTGGCATTGTTCAGGCAGTTGGCGGCACGGACCGAGAGCTCGATCTCATTGACGCTCATGTTGAGCAGTTTGCGCAGTTTGTTCTGCTCTTCGCTGACCTCCGCCCCCTCGTCTTCAAACTCGTAGGCCTCCTCGGAGACCCGGTCGAAGACATCGAGGTGATGCTTGAGGATGGCGGCCGCCTGCTTGAGCGCATCGTCCGGATTGATCCGACCGTCTGTCCAGACCTCGAGGATCAGCTTGTCGTAATCGGTAATCTGCCCGACCCGGGTGTTCTCGACCACATACTTGACCAGTCGGACCGGACTGAAGAGGGAGTCGACCGGGATGACCCCGATGGGGTGATCCTCCGACTTGTTGCTCTCACCCGGGCAATAGCCACGACCGACCTGAACCTCAAGTTCGGCCGAGAACGTCATCTCCTTGTCCAAGGTGCAGATGACCTGATCCGGATTGACGATCTGGATATTGGCATCGGGCTCGATGTCACCGGCCGTGACGGCACCGGCGCGGGTGACGTTGATCCGCATCTTCACGACCTCGCGCTTATGCGAAACGAAGAGAATCTTCTTCAGGTTGAGGACGATATCGGTGACGTCTTCAACAATTCCGTCCACACTCTGAAACTCGTGGTTGACTCCGTCGATCTTGATCGAGGCGATGGCCGCACCCTCGATCGAACTGAGCAGGACCCTGCGGAGCGAGTTCCCGATGGTATGGCCGTAACCGGTCTCAAAGGGCTCGGCGACAAATTTGGCGTAGGTATCGGTCGCGCCTTCCTCGATTTTGACGAGTCGGTTCGGCAATTCGAATTTTCCAATACGTTTTGGCATGGCGATGATGGTATGGTGGCAGAACGAACGTGGGGGACCTCTTCCTTCGGGAGAGGCATGAGTGGTCGACTAGAACCG
Organism: Opitutaceae bacterium; assembly: GCA_041395105.1. Taxonomy (NCBI): domain Bacteria; kingdom Pseudomonadati; phylum Verrucomicrobiota; class Opitutia; order Opitutales; family Opitutaceae; species Opitutaceae bacterium. The sequence continues at coordinate 725,678 of JAWLBB010000002.1, forward strand.
GCTGTAGAACTCGACAATCAGCTGTTCGTTGATCGAGGGCTCCATCTCCTCCCGGGTGGGCAGCCGGTTGGCGGTGGCACGGAATGAATCATCATGGCGGGTAAGCCAGGCCGGGATCGCCCGCATGCGGGTCTCCTCCATGCAGCGGGTGGCCAGCTGGCGGGCCGAGGTGTTGGCGCGGATTTCAATTTCGTCGCCGGCCTTCACCTGGTAGCTGGCGATATCCACCTTGTGGTTGTTCACCCGCACATGGCCGTGATTGACAAACTGCCGGGCGGCCCGGCGGGTTCGGGCAAAACCCAGAAGATAGATGACACTGTCAAGGCGGGTCTCGAGCAGTTGGAGGAATCGCTCGCCGGTGACACCACGCTCGCGCTTGGCCTTCTCAAAGGTCCGGCGGAACTGGCGCTCGAGCAGGCCATACATGTAGCGGAGCTTCTGCTTCTCCATCAGACCGATCGCATACTCGCTGTGCTTGCGGCGGGAGCGGGGGCCGTGGATTCCTGGAGGATAACTCCGCTTTTCAAACGCCTTGCTGGAACCGAAGATCGGCTGGCCGAACCGGCGGCTGATGCGAGTGGTGGGACCTGTGTAACGAGCCATGGTGTGTCGGGAAAAAAGACGGATTGAAAAGGATCAGACGCGGCGGCGCTTCGGCGGACGGCAGCCATTGTGGGGCACCGGCGTGACATCGATGATGGAAGTGACCTCAAGACCGACCGCCTGCATCGCCCGGATGGCGGAATCGCGTCCCATCCCCGGGCCGCGGACCCGGATGACGACCTCCTTGAGGCCGTGGGCCATGGCGGCGCGGGCGGCGTCCTGGGCAACTACCTGGGCCGCGTAGGAAGTCGACTTGCGGGATCCGCGGAAATTCATTTTCCCGCCGCTGGACCAGGAGATGAGATTTCCCTTCTGGTCGGTGATCGAAACGATCGTGTTGTTGAAGGTGGCCACGATGTGAACCACCCCCGCAGAGATATTCTTGCTGCCCTTGGCCTTGCGGACCTTGATCAGGCCGATCTCGTCCTTGAGCAGATCCTGGGCGGTCGGCGCCTTGGGCACACCGCCGATGGTCTCGGGTTCGGTCTTTTCCTCCGCTCTTTCGGCGTCGGGCGCTTCGGCCTGCGGCTTCTCCGCTTTGGGAGCACCGCCCTTGGCGGGTGCCGTCTTTACGGATTCTTCGCCCTTGGGGGCGGTTTGGGGAGTGTCTTTTTCCTCGGCCATGGCTGAATGGGTTTATTTCTTGCGGACAACGCCGACGGTGCGACGTGCGCCCTTCCGGGTCCGGCTGTTGGTGCTGGTGCGCTGACCACGAACGGGAAGACCGCGACGGTGACGGATCCCCCGATAACAGTTGATCGCCTGAAGGCGCTTGAGATTACTGGTGATATCACGGCGAAGATCACCCTCGACCATGTACCGCTTCTCGGAGATGGCGGCCATGATATGGTTGATCTGTTCCTCGGTCAGATCATCCGCCCGCATGTCGGGATCCAACTTGAGCGTTTCGACGATCTCGCGGGAACGCGCCGGGCCGATCCCGTAAATATAACGCAGGGAATACTCGATTTTCTTTTTTCCGGGAATGTCGACACCAAGTAAGCGTGGCATAATGATATGGGTTACTGATTTCTTGAAAGAGGATGGTTGATTGATCTCATCAGCCCGAGATCATGGGCTTCTTGACGGGAACGGTCAGGACTTCGGGAGCCCCTTCCGTAATGAGCACGGTGTGTTCGAAATGCGCGGATGGCGTGCGATCGCGGGTCGTTACGGTCCAGCCGTCGGCCAGGACTTCGACCTCGGGTCCACCGAGGTTGACCATGGGCTCGATCGCCAGGGTCATTCCCGGCCTCAGCTTCGGACCCGTTCCAGGGCGCCCGAAATTGGGAATCTGCGGCTCCTCGTGCATGCTGACCCCCACACCGTGACCCACGAATTCACGGACGACAGAAAACCCATTGGACTCCACGTGACGCTGGACGGCGGACGAAATGTCGCCCACCCGCTTTCCAGCGACGGCCCGGGCGATTCCCCGACGCAGAGCCTCCTCGGTCACTTCGAGAAGCTTCTGCGTTCCAGCCGGAACCTCTCCAACCGGAACGGTGCAGGCATTGTCGCCGATGAACCCCTGGTAGGAGACCACCACGTCCAGGGCCACGACATCACCCTCCTGGAGGACCCGATTGATCGAACCGATTCCGTGAACCACCTCCTCGTTGACCGAGAGGCAGCTGTAGCTGGGGAACCGGCGCGAGCCCACCTTGTAATTGTGGCAGGCACTGACCGCTCCTCCTTCGAAAATCAGATTCTTGGCGATCTGGTCCAATTCAAAGGTGGAAATCCCGGGCCGGACATAACCCTTCAGGGCGTCGAGAACCTCCGCGGCAACCCGACAGGCTTCGCGCATCCGTTCGATCTGGTCCTGACTCTTGATTGGAATCATGAGCAGGTGGGGACGAGATCCGGTTCCTCTTCGAAGAGGTCGTCGCAACGGTTCGTTTCAGGAGAAAGCCGGGTCAGGATGGCCTGGCGGTCGTAGTGACGGATGACCGGATCGGCTCCGTCCACTCCAAATCCGTCGGAGGAACAGAGAACCGCCTGATCGAGGGATTCTCCCCGGGCCTCGAGCCATTCGTCGAGGATGAGGGCCTGGCCCAAGTTGGTCGGGAAACCTTCGAGAAGAAAGCCGCGGCCTGAGCGTCGCGACCAGAACCATTTCCGCACCACGGCCAACAGGATGTCGGCCGCGACCGGACGGCCCTCGATGAGGGATCGGGCGGCACGGATGCCAAAGGAGGTATTGCGCTCGATCTCCGCCTGCAGCAGGCGGGAAACCGAAACGTGCTCAAAAGTCAAAGAACGAAGAGGCTCCAGATCCCGGTCGTGACCGGATTCCGGGGCCCCAAGAAGGACGACGCGTGACCGCGAGGATGCAAGCGCCGCAAAGGGAACCGAATTGGCACGGTCAGGTGCCGATGTAAAGAGGGAACTCAAAATTTCTGCAACCCCCAGGCAAGAATTCCCACCAGAAAGATCGCTCCAAGGACAGCATAAAGCACGGCCACGTTCTTGAATCCGACCCCTGCGCCCAGCGCAGTCTGTCGACTGGTCCCACGGCCCCGAATCCGCCCCTTCTTCAGAAATCCGTCGTAGTGACGCTGGAGGAGGAAGGTCTCGATCTGCCGCATGGTATCGAGGAGAACACCCACGGTGATCAACATGCCGGTCCCGCCAAAGAAGACGGCGATGCGATAGGGGACGTTGTATTCGAAGAGCAGGACGTCCGGAAAAATCGCGATGGCGGTGAGGAAGATGGCACCGGCCAGAGTCAGCCGGGTCATGATGAAATCGAGGAATCGCGCAGTGGGTTCCCCCGGGCGCACACCCGGGATATAGCCGCCGTACTTCTTCAGGTCGTCCGCAATCTGGATCGGCTTGAACATGACCGAGACCCAGAAATAACTGAAAAAGAGGATCAGCGACGACATCGTCAGGTAGTAGATCCAATGCCCGCGTCCGAGGTTGTTGGAGATGTCGGTCAGCCAGCGGAGGTTGAGGGCCGCCCCCAACTGGGAAAAGATCTGTTGCGGGAAGAGGAGGATGGCGCTGGCAAAGATCACCGGCATGACTCCCGAATAATTGACCTTCAGGGGCAGGAAGGAACTCTGGCCCCCATAAACGCGCCGCCCGACCACGCGCTTGGCATATTGCACCGGAATTTTCCGCTGCGCCTGGGTCACGGCAACGATGCCGGCGGTGACCGCGAGCAGGAGGAAGAGCATCAAAACGCCTTCCGGAAGACCGAGCCGGTTGACTCCGACCGGGGCGAAGAAGAGCTGGTAGGTGGCCGCGATTGCCCCGGGCAGATCCGAGAGGATGCCGACCGTGATGAGCAGGGAGATTCCGTTTCCGATTCCCCGCTGGGTGATCTGTTCTCCCAGCCACATGAGCAGAAGTGTTCCGCCGGTCAGGATGATCGTCGAATTGACCAGGAACATGGCCTTGCCCGTGATGACGATCGACCCGTAGAGATTGACGTCATACCCCGGGAACAACTTGGCCGGATTCTCCAGGGCAAGGAGGAGGAGAACTCCCTGGACCAGACAGATGACCACGGTCGCGTAGCGGGTGTACTGGGCGAGCTTCTGCCGGCCGACATCGCCCTCCTGCTGAAGGCGCGCAAGCGACGGCACCACGGCAGCCATCAATTGGAAGATGATGGAGGCGGAGATATACGGCATGATGCCGAGGGCCCCAACCGCACCCTTCAGGAGGGCGCCACCCGTGAACATATTGTAGAGGCCGACCACACTGCCGCCGCCCGCGGAAGTCTGCGCCGCGAAGAAGCTCTGCAGCGGAGCCGGATCCAACCCTGGAAGCGGTATATTGGCCGCCACCCGGGCGACAAACAGGAGCGCCAGGGTAAGAAAGATTCTCGAGCGGAGCTCGGGAATCTTAAGGCAATTGGTGAAGGCTGAGAGCATCGGATATCAGGTTCAACCGTCGCCTCAGGAGGCCACCAAGGACTCGCCGCCCGCTTTCTCGATTTTTTCCCTGGCTGCAGCCGAAAACTTGGCCGCGGTGACCTTCAGGCGACGGTTCAACTCACCGCCACCGAGGACCTTGAGTCCGGAAAACTCGCCGCGGATGAGACCGGCCTTGATCAGGACGTCGCGATCCACCTCAACGATGGACTCGTCCAGCCGGGCGAGCTCGCCGAGGTTGACCGTGTCATAGGAGGTCCGGAAGTTCGCATTGTTGAAACCGCGATGAGGCAGCTTGCGGTAAAGGGGCATCTGGCCACCCTCAAAACCGGGGCGGATACTGCTGCCGGACCGCGCAGTCTGGCCCTTGCCGCCGCGTCCGCTGGTCTTGCCGTGGCCGCCACCCTCGCCGCAGCCGACACGCTTGCGGCGCTTGACCGCGCCGGGTCGATTGGAAAGTTCGTGCAATCGCATGATGTGTAGTGGTTACAAGTCCGCTCAGGCTGCGCCTACGCCGCGGAGTTTCTGGTAGTCCTCGGCGAGTTTGAGCTGCCGGAGACCGTCGAGGGTCGCCTGGACGACCGCGATATGGTTGTTCGAGCCAAGGGACTTGGACAGGACATTCTTCACCCCGGCCGCCTCGAGCACGGCGCGCACGCCGCCGCCGGCGATGACGCCGGTTCCGGTCGTGGCCGGACGCAGAAGCACGCGTCCGCCGTCGGCCTGCCCGATGACCTCATGGGGAATGGTGTCCCCCTTGAGTCGGACCGGAATCATGTTCTTGCGAGCCTGCTCCGAACCCTTCCGGATCGCCTCGGGAACCTGATTGGCTTTGCCGTAACCGACGCCGACCCGACCCTTCTGGTCACCGGTGACGACCAGAGAAGAAAAACTGAAACGCCGTCCGCCTTTGACCACCTTGGCACAGCGATTGATGAAGACGACCTTCTCGGAAAATTCCGGTGGGGTCTCGTCCCTGGGCTGCCCCCGATTGCCACGGCGATTGTCGCGGCCTCCACGTTGTCCGTAGTTCATAATAGATTAGAATTCGAGTCCCACTTCACGGGCGGCGTCGGCAAATGCCTTGACGCAGCCGTGATAACGACGGCCGTTCCGGTCGAAGACGACCTTGGTGACGCCCGCGGCCTTGGCTTTTTCCGAGAAGGCCTTTGCCAGGGAAACCGCGCCCTGGACATTGGCTGCATTCTTGTCGCTGCGCAGCGCCTTGTCCAAGGTCGAGAGGCTGACCAGGGTGGTCCCGTTCTCGTCGTTGATGCACTGTGCGTAGATGTGTTTGTTGCTGAAATGAACCGCAAGGCGGGGCCGTTCGACCGTGCCCGAGACCTTCCGGCGGACGCGCCAGCGCCGCTTCTGTTCCAGTAGCCGTTTCTTGATGATTTTCATGCTGGATCCTTTTCTTCGATCGCTTAAGTGCCGAAGGGCATCAGGCGACCGTCTTGCCCTCCTTGCGGCGGACCCGCTCACCCACAATGCGGACACCCTTGCCCTTGTAGGGTTCCGGCGGGTAGAAGCGCCGGATGGCGGCGGTGACGGCACCCACCTTCTGCTTGTCGATTCCTTCAACTTTCAGCTTGGTGTTGTCGGTCACCGTGATGGTGATGCCATCCGGAATCGGGTAATTGATGGGGTGGGAATAGCCGAGACTCAGATCGAGGAACTTGCCCTTGAGGGCGGCGCGAAAGCCGACTCCGTGAATCTCGAGCTCCTTGGAGAAACCCTTGGTCACGCCCTCGACCATTCCGTTGATGATGGAGCGGGCCGTCCCCGTCATCGCGTTGGCGAAACGGGACGTGTTGGTCGGCTTGACCACAATCTTTCCGTCTTCCTCCGCAACACTGATCGCGGCGTTGAACGACTGGGAAATCTCGCCCTTGGGCCCCTTGACCGAGACTTCCGTCCCGCTCAGGCTGACCTTGACTTTGTCCGGTATTCCGACCGGGTTTTTTCCAATTCGACTCATGGTGGGATTCTCCTCTTACCAGACGTTGCAGACGATCTCGCCGCCGAGATTCTTCCGGCGGGCCATCGAACCGCTCATCAGTCCATGGGACGTGGACAGGATATTGCGTCCAAGGCCGTTGAGGACCCTGGGAATGTCGGTCGCGGCGATGTAGACGCGCCGGCCCGGTTTGCTGACCCGGCTCAGGCCGGTGATGGTCGGCTGACCGTCGAGGTATTTCAAGCGGACGACAATCGTCTTGTGCCCGCGGTCATCGTTCGCCTCGGTCACGTCGGCGATATAGCCCTCCTCCTTGAGAATCCGGGCAATCGCCAGTTTCTGTTTCGAGTGGGGAGCCGAGCACTGCGCCAGCCTCGCCTGAGAGGCGTTGCGGATGCGGGTCAGGAAATCACTGATGGGATCGGTATTCATGGTTTGCTGAGAGTCGGTGGATCATATCAGGACTTCCACCGGGTTGCCCCGAAACCGGGGCGGAAATGGATGGGTGTTTACCAGGAGGACTTGGTGACTCCGGGGATCTTGCCCTCAAGGGCCATCTCCCGGAAGGTCAGGCGGGAAAGGCCAAAGCGGCGGATGAAGGCGCGCGGACGACCGGTGATCGAGCAGCGATTGCGCAGGCGGATCTTGGACGAGTTGCGCGGCAGCTTGGAGAGCTTGCGCTGCGCGTTGAAGAATTCCTCGTCGGTGCTCTCCGGATTCGCGAGGATGGACTTGAGTTCGGCCCGTCTGGCCGCGTACTGCTCGACCAGTCTCTGACGGCGGAGATTCTTTTCAATGGATGACTTCTTGGCCATATCAATCAGGCTGCGTTCACTTTGGCGGTTTCTGGACGGCGGAAAGGCATCCCCAGGAGTCTGAGCAATTCCCTGCCCTCGTCGTCGGTCTTGGCGGAGGTAACGATGGTGATATCGAGACCCATCGGGGTCTTGTGCCCCTCGATCGAAATCTCGGGGAAAATGGTGACGTCGGCGATACCGAGGTTGTAGTTGCCGTGTCCGTCCAACTTCGAGGAAACGCCACGAAAGTCGCGGATCGTCGGCAGAGCGATCGAAACCAGACGGTAGTAGAACTCGAGCATGCGGTCACCACGCATGGTGACCTTGCATCCGATGGGCATGCCCTGACGGAGCTTGAAGTTCGAGATGCTGGTCCGGGCCGTCGTCACCACCGCCTGCTGGCCGCTGATCAGGCTCAGATCCTTCTGGGCATCGGCCATGACCGACTTGTCGGCCGCGGCCGAGATGCCGGTGTTGAGAACGATCTTCTCCAGGTGAGGCACTTCGTGCGGGTTCTTGTAGCCCCGGCTCTTGATCAGGGCGGGGACGACCTCTTCGGCGTAGAATGTTTTGAGAAAGGGAGTCATGGATGATTTGTCAGATTACCGACCTGACGGTTTCGGCTCCGGATGGAATGGGTTTATTTCGCGGGTTTGCCCGCTGGCTTGCGGCGTTCCTGGCGGGCGTCGAAACGCGAGGCCAGCATGAGATTCGAAAGGTGGATGGAACCCTCCCGTTCGATGATGGCCCCTTCGGGTTGATCCTGGGTCTTCTTCTGATGCTTCTTCATCATGGCCAGCCCCTCAACCACCGCGCGGTGCTTCCGGGAGATCACCTCCAGGACACGGCCGCGTTTGCCGGCGCTCGATCCCGCCAATACGACGACTTCGTCGCCTCTTTTCACATGGGTCTTGATCATCAGAGTACCTCCGGAGCAAGTGATACGATCTTCATGAACTGCTTCTGGCGCAGCTCGCGGGCAACCGGACCGAAGATGCGGGTCCCTTTCGGGTTGCCCTGGGCATCGATGATCACGATCGCATTCGAATCAAAGCGCAGGTAGGAGCCGTCCGCCCGACGAATTGGTGCTTTCGTCCGGACCACCACCGCGCGGGCGACCTCGCCCTTTTTCACGCTGGCATCCGTACTGCTCTCCTTGATGTTGACGACAATGATGTCGCCGACCGAGGCAGTCTTCTTGCGCTGGCCGAGACGCTGGATCATAGAGGCCTTGCGGGCTCCCGTATTGTCCGCGACCTGCAGAGTGGAAAGGAGTTGTATCATGACTTTGAAGCCTCGGTTGATTGCTTCTCATCAACCGCCGCGACCACGTCGGCCTCGGTCGGGGTCGTCGCGTCGAGAACCGGGGCGGCCTCGACCACCCGGATGACGCGCCAACGCTTCAGGCGGCTGAGCGGCCGCGTTTCCATGATCTCGACCAGGTCACCCGGCCGGGTCTCGTTCTTCTCGTCGTGGGCATGAAGGACGGTCTTCCGGTTGATGACCTTGCCGTAAAGGGGATGCGGGATCTTGTAGGGGACCGTCACTTTGACCGATTTGTCGCCCATGCGGCTGGTCACAGTGCCCTGGAGCTTCTTGCGTGTGTTGCGGGTCGGCGATTCCATGTCAGGCATCGGTTCAGGATTGGGAAGCGGCGGCCTGACCGGCACGCTGCTTTTCGCAATGGATGGTTTCCAGGCGGGCGATGTCGCGACGCAGGGATTGCAATTCGTTGGTTTTCTCGACCTGTCCGGTCTGCTTGCGCAGACGCAGGTGCAGGAGTTTCTCGCGGGTGTCCCGAATCGTCTTTTCGAGTTCGGTCGGTGCGAGTTCGCGGATTTCCTTGGTATTCATGGACAATTGGCCGGCGGTTCAGTCCGCACGCTGCAGAAAGCGGCAGCGGAGCGGGATTTTGTTGTCGGCAAGACGGCAGGCCTCGCGGGCAAGGGTCAGCGAGACACCGGAAAGCTCAAAGAGGACCACGCCGGGTTTGATCGCGGCGACATAGTATTCCACCGGTCCCTTCCCCTTGCCCATTCGGGTTTCCAGGGGCTTCTTGGTGACGGGCTTGTGCGGGAAGATCCGGATCCAGACTTTCCCACGCCGTTTCATGTGACGGTTGATGGCGACACGAGCGGCTTCAATCTGGGCGGACGTCAGGTAACCGCGGGTGAGGGCCTGGATGCCGAAATCGCCGAAGGCCAGCGTGTTGCCCCCTTTGGCGTTTCCAGCCAGGGAACCCTTCTGGGTCTTGCGGTACTTGGTGCGTGAAGGAGTGAGTGGCATGACTAATAGTTACCTCAGTTCGTGTCCGAATCCTTTTTGCAGATCCAGCATTTGACCCCGATGATGCCCGCAATGGTCCGCGCCTCGGTCTGGCCGTAGTCGATGTTCTGGCGCAGGGTGTGCAGCGGAACACTTCCTTCGCGCTGGGTTTCCGTCCGGGCGATGTCCGAACCGCCGAGGCGGCCGGATACCCGGATCTTGATTCCGTCCGCGCCAAGACTCATGGCCATCTGGATGGCCTTCTTCATGGCGCGTCGGAAGGAAATGCGGCGCTCAAGCTGGAGCGCGACGTTCTCGGCGACGAGCTGGGCCTCAATCTCCGGCTTCTTGACCTCCTGGATGTCGAGAAGGATCTCCTTGCCGGTCATCTTGGCGAGGTCTTCCTTGATCTTCTCGATCTCCTGTCCCTTGCGACCGATGACGATGCCCGGCCGGGCGGTGAAGATCTTGACCCGGACACGGTTCGAGGCGCGCTCAATGAAGATCCGCGGGACGGACGCAAAGCGCAGCTTCTCCAAGAGCGTCGAGCGGATGATATGGTCTTCCAGAAGGGTCTTCGGAAAGTCCTTCCTGTTCGCGTACCAACGCGACTGCCAGTTACGATGGACGGCCAGACGAAAGCCGATCGGATGTGTCTTTTGTCCCATGGGTCAGTTGCTTCCTGCTTTATCCGTGAGGATGATGCGAATATGTGACATGCGCTTCTTGCGGGGAGCCGCAGAACCGCGGGCGGCAGCCTTGAAACGTTTGAGGACCGGTCCTTCCTCGATGATGGCCTTGGTCACCACGAGATTCTCGACCGAAAGCTCATTGTTGTTTTCCGCGTTGGCGATGGCCGATTTCAGTGTCTTGGCGACCAGGCGGGCGGACTTCCGCGGAATGAACCGAACCAGTTCCATCGCTTCGGAAGCAGGGCGGCCCACGATGACGCGCGCCACCTCCCGAATCTTCTTCGGCGACATGCGGGCGTAGCGGGTTAGTGCTTGGATTTCCATGTGATCAGAAGTTGTCGATCAAGCCGTCTTGTTGGTGTGGGTGCCGTGGGATCGGAAGGTCCGGGTCGGCGCGAATTCGCCCAGTTTGTGGCCGACCATGTTCTCGGTCACGTAGACCGAAATGAAGTTCTTGCCGTTGTGAACGTTGAAGGTATTGCCCACGAAATCGGGCGTGATGGTGGAGCGGCGCGACCAGGTCGTGATCGGACGCCGGGCGCTGCTCTTGGCCGCAGCCTCGATCTTGTCCGCGAGATGCGGATCGACAAAGAACCCTTTCTTGATTGAGCGAGCCATGTTTACTTGGACTTGGTTTTGCGACCGTTGCGCCGCGTGATGATCAGATTGTTCGATTCCTTGGACTTGCGCCGGGTCGGGAAACCCTTGGCCAGCTGGCCCCACGGCGACATGAGCTGCTGACGGCCACCGCCGCCCTTGCTCTTGCCGGCACCACCACCGTTCGGATGGTCGATCGGATTCATCACCATGCCGCGGACACGCGGTCGCTTGCCCAGCCAGCGGTTGCGACCGGCCTTGCCCAGCTTGATGTTGCCGTGTTCGTTGTTGCCGACTTCACCGATGGTGGCGCGGCAATCCGAGCGGACCACGCGGATTTCTCCGCTCGGCATCTTCAGGGTGGCGACACCACCCTCCACGCCGATCAGTTCAACCGCGTTGCCGGCGGACCGGGCGATCTGGGCCCCGCGCCCCGGATAAAGCTCCACCGCATGCACGCGGGTCGAGGGCGGGATCACAGCCAGAGGCATGGAATTGCCGGGTTGAAAGTCAGCCACCGCCGAGGAGATCACCTGATCCCCCGGGCGAAGACCGCGGGGAGCCAGAATATAGGTCTTTTCTCCGTCAGCGTAGGCCAGCAGAGCGATGTTGGCCGAGCGGTTCGGATCATACTCGATGGCCTGGATCCTGGCTGGAATATCCAGCTTGGACCGCTTGAAATCGATGACCCGATAAAGGCGTTTGTGCCCGCCGCCCCGTCGCCGGGAAGTCAACCGCCCGTGGCAGTTTCGGCCGGCCGATTTCGAGAACGACTTGGTGAGGCGCTTCTCCGGGCGCTTCTTTTCCAGGTGCGGCTGATGATTGAGCTGCTGGAAACGCTGGGTCGGCGTGAGGGGATTGGAATGCTTGATGGCCATGGCGTGGGTAGCCCCGTTTAGAGGATTTCGATCTTGTCGCCCTCCTTAAGGGTGACGATCGCCTTCTTGATCTCGGGCTTGTAGCCGACGCCGCCCTTGCGGCTCCGGACCATCTTGCCCTTCACGTTGATGATATTCACCCGGGTCACCGTGACACCAAAAGTCCGCTCAACCGCTTCACGGACGGCGAATTTGTTGCTCTTCGGATAGACCTCGAAGGTGTACTGACCCAACTCGGCGGAGGCCTTGTTGGATTTCTCCGTCAGGCGGAGTGTCTTGAGAATGGTATCGGGATGAATCATGCGGCACCTCCGTTCACGCGGGCGAGAAGACTCTGGAGCCCCCGCTCGGTCACAATCAGATGGTCGAAGAGACAGAGTTCGGTCGTGTTGAGATGGGCGGCCTCGGCGAAATCAATCCGCCTGATGTTGCGACCCGCCCGGACCGCATCGTCGGAGAATGTGTCGTCCACCAGGAGGACCGTCCCTTTCGGGGCAATCCGGCCGACGAGATCATTCATCACCCGGGTTTTCGCCGGGTTGAGGTCGAACGACTCGATCACCGCGAGCTCGCCCGCCTGGACCCGGTCAAAAAGGGCCCGACGGAAGGCCAGCTGACGGACCTTCTTGTTCATTTTCTTGGAAAAGTCCTGAGGACGGGGTCCGAAGACCACACCGCCGCCAACCCAGATCGGGGAGCGATTCGAACCGGCCCGGGCGCGCCCGGTGCCTTTCTGCCGCCACGGCTTCTTGCCGCCACCGCTGACCTCGCCGCGCGTCTTGGTCGAGCGGGTCCCCTGGCGCGCGTTGGCCGCCTGGGCCACCACGACTTCCTTGAGGGCCTGCTGGCCTTTGATACCCTCGAAGACCGGCAGACCTTCGAATTCCCGTTCCTCGCTCGAGGAACCATCTGTCTTGAAAACCTTGAGTTTCATATCCACGTCCCCCTTATGCCTTCCGGGTCTTGATGGCCGCCCGGACCATGACGGCGCTTCCCACGGAGCCCGGGAGAGCCCCGCGTACCAGGATAACGTTCTGCTCCGCATCGATCTTGACGATGCGCAGATTCTGAACCGTGCGGCGCTTTGAGCCCATATGGCCCGGCATCTTCTGATTCTTGAAGACCCGGCCGGGGGTCTGGCGCATGCCGACCGAACCGATCCGGCGATGAAACATCGATCCGTGACTGGCCGGACCGCCCGCAACGCGAAAACGCTTCATGACGCCCTGGAAGCCCTTGCCCTTGGTCACGCCGACGACGTCGACCATCTGGCCTTCCGCAAAAGCCGCCACCGTGATCACGTCGCCCGGCTTGCAATCGGGTGCGGTCGCACAGCGGACTTCGGTCAACCGGGAGAGCGGTCCCTGATCGGCCTTCTTCAGGTGGCCTATCTCCGCCTTGGTCGAACGATGCTCACGGGTCACCCCGTAGCCGATCTGGACGGCGCAGTATCCGTCGTTCTCGACGGTCTTGACCTGCACCACCGGACAGGGGCCGGCTTGGACCACGGTCACCGGAACGAGAACATGGTTCTCGTCGTAGATCTGGGTCATGCCCAGCTTTGTGCCTAAAATTGTTTGGATCATTTGATGCTAAGCGGTAGGTGGATGGTTCCGTTTGAAACCTACATTAGCCAGGTTCCGCCCGTGCGGAGCCATCGGCCTTGCTTCCTTTATCGGGTCATACGTTAATCGTGATATCGACGCCCGAAGGAAGGTTGAGCTTCTTCAATTCGTCGACGGTCTGGGCGGTCGGTTCGATGATGTCGAGGAGACGTTTGTGCGTCCGGATCTCGAACTGTTCCATCGACTTCTTGTCCACGTGAGGGGAGCGGTTGACGGAAAGCTTCTCGATCCGGATGGGCAGAGGAACCGGTCCGGAGACACGGGCTCCCGATCGCTTCGCCGTGTCGACGATCTCCAATGCGGACTGGTCGATTACCCGGTAATCAAAACCCTGCAGTCTGATGCGAATTCTCTGGCCTTTCATGATGGCAACCCTGGTTAGGTGCGGGCTGGAGCCCGGGAAGTGGTTTCTACGATCTTCGAGAGGATGCCCGCGGGCACCTGTTCAAAGTGGGATGGCTCCATCGAATAGCTGGCACGCCCTTTCGAGAGGGAGCGCACATCGGTGGCATAGCCGAACATGGTTTCGAGCGGAACGAAGGCGGTCACAATGCAGACATTGCCCTTGGCATCCATGCCCTGAATACGACCCCGGCGGCGATTGAGATCGCCGATGACCTCGCCCTGGTACTCCTCCGGAGTGGTGACTTCGACCTTCATGACCGGCTCAAGCAGAATCGGCGAAGCTTTCGCCATGGCATCCTTGAGGGCGAAGATGCCCGCCATCTTGAAGGCCATTTCCGAGGAGTCGACCTCGTGGAAACTGCCGAAAACGATGGTCGCCTTGAAATCGATGACCGGATAGCCGGCGACCACACCGTTGTTCGACGCCTCCATGATGCCCTCGATGGTCGGCTTGATGTATTCCTTGGGAATGACGCCGCCGACGATCGCGTTGACCACCTCGATGCCCTTGCCCTTCTCGTTGGGCTCAAGCTTGATCTCGGCATGACCGTACTGGCCGCGGCCGCCGCTCTGGCGGATGAACTTGCCCACCCCTTCGGACGAGCCCGCGATGGTCTCGCGGTAGGCGATCTGCGGTTTGCCGGAATCGGCCTCGACCTTGAACTCGCGGAAAAGGCGATCGCGGATGATCTCCAGGTGAAGCTCGCCCATTCCGGCGATGATGGTTTCGCCGGTCTCCTGGTTGGTGGTGACCCGGAAGGTCGGATCCTCCTCGGAAAGGCGGCCCAGGCCGATGGACATCTTCTGCTGGTCAGCCTTCGTCTTCGGCTCAACCGACATCGAAATGACCGGCTCCGGAAAGGTCGGAGGCTCGAGACGGAGGTCGAGGCCGTCGTCGCAAAGGGTGTCACCGGTGATGACGTCCTTGAGGCCGATCACGGCACAGATGTCCCCCGAATAAACCGCCTCCACGTCGTCCCGGCTGTCCGCCTTCATCACCATGAGACGGCTGACCCGCTCGCTGCGGCGTGTCCGGGGGTTGTAAAGTGTACTGCCCTTCTTGATACAGCCGGAATAGACCCGGATGAAGACGAGCTTGCCGACAAAGGGATCGCTCCAGAGCTTGAAGGCCAGGGCCGAGGCCTTTCCGGCGTCATCCGCCACCACTTCAACCGGCTCCGCCTCGCTGTTCTGTCCCTTGACCGGGGGCAGGTCGAGCGGGCTCGGAAGGTAATTGATGACTCCGTCGAGGAGGCGCTGCACCCCTTTTTTCTTGAAGGCCGAACCGGGAATGACCCCGACAAACGCGAGTGAAATCGTGGCCTTGCGGATACCGAGCCTGAGTTCGTCGCTCGAGATCTCCTCGCCGCCCAGATACTTCTCGGCGATGTTGTCATCGAAATCGGAGACAGCCTCGATCAGGGCGTCGCGGTAGGCGGCGACGTCGTCCTTCATCGAATCCGGAATCGGAATCGCGATCGACTTGACGCCCATCTCGTCCGTTTCGTCAAACTGGTAGGCCTCCAGGGTGACCAGATCGACCATTCCCTTGAAGTTCTCCTCCGCGCCGATCGGCAGAAAAAGTGGATGAGCGTTGGCGCCGAGCTTGGTGCGCATGTCGTCAATCGCACTGAAGAAATCCGCACCCGTCCGGTCCATCTTGTTGACGAAGGCGATCCGGGGGACGTTGTATTTGGTGGCCTGGCGCCAGACGGTTTCCGACTGGGGCTGCACACCGGCCACCGCGCAGAAGACGGCGACAGCTCCGTCGAGAACCCTCAGGGAGCGCTCGACTTCAGCGGTGAAGTCCACGTGGCCCGGGGTGTCGATGATGTTGATCCGGTGTTTGATGTCGGCGAACGGACCCGTCACGTTCGTCCAGCTGCAGGAAATGGCTGCGGAGGTGATCGTGATGCCGCGTTCGCGCTCCTGCTCCATCCAATCGGTCACGGCCGTGCCCTCGTGCACTTCGCCCATCTTGTGAACGACACCGGTATAGTAGAGAATGCGCTCGGTCGTGGTCGTCTTGCCCGCATCGATATGCGCGGCAATGCCGATGTTGCGCGTCCACTCAAGTGGGTATTCGCGCTTCGACGAGTTCGCGGAGGACAGTTTGTCCCTGGATACGACAGCCATGGTCTTTGGATTACCAGCGAAGATGGGCGAACGCACGATTGGCCTGGGCCATCTTGTGCACTTCGTCCTTCTTTCTTACGATCGAGCCCGTGTTGTTGAAGGCATCGATGATTTCAAGCGCGAGGGCTTCGCGCAAAGGGACCCCTTTACGGCCATTGGCCGCGGCCACCATCCAGCGAAAGCCGAGGCCTTCCTGGCGCTCGAAGGGGATTTCCACCGGCACCTGATAGGTCGCGCCGCCGACACGGCGACTCTTGACCTCGAGGCGGGGACGGATGTTTTCGAGAGCACCGAGAAGAAGATCGACCGGATCACCCTTCTCCAGCTTCTCGGAGACACGCTCAAACGCTCCGTAAACGATGCGTTCAGCGACAGATTTCTTGCCCGCCTGCATGACCATGTTGACCAGCTTGGCCACCAGGGTGCTGTTGTAGCGGACGTCGGGCTTGGTGACCCGTTTGGTTGCTCTTCTACGGCGTGACATGGTTACTTCGCTTTCGGACGTTTGACCCCATATTTCGAGCGACTCCGGCGACGCTTCTCGACCCCCATCGCATCCAGCGTACCGCGAACGATATGGTAGCGGACACCCGGAAGATCCTTCACCCGTCCTCCTCGGACCAGAACGATGCTGTGCTCCTGCAGGTTGTGACCTTCATCCGGAATATAGGAAATCACTTCACTGCCGTTGGTCAGGCGGACCTTGGCCACCTTGCGAATAGCCGAATTCGGCTTCTTCGGGGTGCGGGTCATCACCTGAACGCAGACACCACGGCGAAACGGATTGCCGGCCAGGGCCGGCGATTTCGACTTCGCTTTGATGGGTCGACGTCCTTTGCGGACGAGTTGATTGATGGTTGGCATGATTCGAGACGGGAAAGTGATGAAAGAAGAGGAAAAAGGGAGGACGCTAGAGCACCGCAACCCCCTCGCAAGTACAAACTGAGGCAAAAACCCCAAATCGTACTTCGGGAAACGTGGAAACAGCTGAGAAAAATGGCCTCTCCTTCCTTGGACCTGACTGATTGCCATCAGGAGAAACGAGAGAAAACGACCAATAAAGCCGTCCCCGATTCGCCGATCAAGCCTGTTTTTCCACAATCTTCACGGTAAGCGCTTTTTTTTCGGGACTGTGTTTGCGGTGGCGCTGACCGGACGGCGCCGGATCCGGCGCTGGCCAGGACGCCCCGGTCACCGACTCCAGCCCCGCTTTGCCCCGGAGCCTGAACCGGTCAGGTGACCTCGTTCTGAAAAAACTCGATCACGGCCCCCTCCGGTCCCTCGCAGAAGGCGATCCGAACCGGCGTGGGCGGAGTCGACTGAATATCGATCGACTTCGGCTCGATCGTGACTTTCGCTCCGGCCGCCCGGGCACGTTCGAGGGCGGCGTCACAATCATCCGTTCTCAAGGCGAAATGGATGACGCCCCGCGGGGATCCGGGCGATACTCGAGATCTTCAAAAACCTCGAGGTAATTGCCGTCCCCGGTGTCGAGCATGATCGCTCGTCTGCCATCCCCTCCCCAACTGATTTTTTCCCGGAAACCGATGGCCTCGGTATAAAACCGGATCGTGGCGTTCCAGTCCGCCGTCTTGATCGCCACGTGGTGAAACCCGCATCCCTTGATCAATGGATTCGATGATGACATACCGCCGAATCTGAACCCGTCAGCCCCGGGACGGCAATCCCTATACGAAAAAGCCCCGGCCGTCGCAACGGCCGGGGCTTGGAATTTCGGATTTCGGGGCGGATCAGCCGACTTCCTCGCCCTTCGTCTCGACTGATTCGATCAATTCCGCGCCAAAGGGCAGGGAAATGCGCAGCTTGCGATACTTGGGCAGGCCGGTTCCGGCCGGGATCAGGTGACCCATGATGACATTCTCCTTGAACCCTTTCAGGTTGTCCGACTTGCCCAGGGTTGCCGCATCGGTCAGGACACGGGTGGTTTCCTGGAAGGACGCCGCGGAAATGAAGGATTCCGTCTCGATCGAGGCTTTGGTGATTCCGAGAAGGATCGGTTCAGCCTCGGCCGGCTTGCCGCCCGCCTCGATGACCCGCTCGTTCTCCTCGCGGAACTGGGACCGCTCGATCTGCTCGCCCCAGAATGCTTCGGTGTCGCCCGGATCGGTGATCCGAACCTTCCTCAACATCTGGCGGATGATCGTCTCGATGTGCTTGTCGTTGATCGTGACACCCTGGAGACGATAGACCTCCTGCACCTCCGAGATGAGGAAATCGTAGAGGGCGCTGGGCCCGAGAATCTCCAGGATCTCATGAGGATCGGCCGAACCTTCCGTCAGGTGCTGTCCCTTGAATACGAGGTCGCCGGGCTGAACGATGATCTGCTTGCCGTGCGGGATGAGGTGTTCCTCTTCCTGGCCGGAGTCATTGTTCGTCACGATCAGCTTGCGCTTGCCCCGAACCGTTCCCCCAAGGGAAACCACACCGTCAATCCGGGCCATCTCGGCGGCCTCTTTCGGCCGGCGGGCCTCGAAGAGCTCGGCCACCCGGGGAAGACCACCGGTGATATCACGAGTCTTGGAGGCCTGACGCGGCGTCTTGGCCAGCAGGGTTCCAGGATTGATGATGTCACCTTCGGCCACCGCCACCTGGGCCCCGGTCGGAATTGAATAGGCCGCGACTGATTTCCCGGTTCCATCGTGGATGACCACCTGGGGATTGAGGTCCTCCTTGTGCTCGATCACCACCGTGGCGATCCGACCCGTCTCCTCGTCAAGCTCCCGCTTGACGGTGACGCCCGGAATCATGTCGCGGAAGCCGACCGTGCCGGCCTTCTCCGACAGGACGGGGATATTGTAGGGATCCCACATCGCGAGAACCGAACCCTTCTCAATCATCTCGCCGTCGCCCACGGTCAGGACGGACCCGACCACGATATTGTAGACCTCGAGCTCCCGGTCACTCTCATCGAGAATCTGAAGAGTGCCGGTCTTGTTCAGGACAATATTGGCCCCTTCGGAGGTCGAGACAAGGCGCAGCCCGCGGTAACGGACCCGGCCGGAATTACGGACGCGGATCTCCGGCGTGCGGAAGATCTGGCTCGCAATACCGCCGATATGGAAGGTCCGCATGGTCAACTGGGTGCCCGGTTCACCAATGGACTGGGCGGCGATGATTCCGACTGATGCTCCGACCGCGGCCACCTCATTGGTGGCGGGGTTGATCCCGTAGGACTTGGCATCGATCCCGTTGCGGGAAGTGGAGGTCAGAGGTGACATCACCTTGACCCGCTCGATCCCGCACTCGTCGATCCGCTCGCCGATTTCCTCGGTGATGAGTTGACCGCCCGCAACGACGATCTCGTCGGGATCCGATGGGTTGAACACGTCTTCGCTGGCAAAACGCCCGACCACCCGCTCGCGCAGGCTCACGATCTCGTCGTCACCCTCGAAGATGGCTCGCTTCCAGATACCGTCCCGGGAGAGGCAATCCTCCTCGGTGATGATGACATCCATGGCGACATCGCAGAGTTTGCGGGTCAGGTAACCGGCGTCGGCCGTTTTCAGAGCCGTGTCGGCCAGTCCCTTGCGGGCGCCGTGGGTCGAGATGAAGTACTCCAGAACGGTCAGCCCCTCTCGGAAGGAGGAAAGAATCGGGCGCTCGATGATCTCACCGGACGGTTTGGCCATCAGACCGCGGGTTCCGCAAAGCTGACGGACCTGCTGGCGATTTCCCCGGGCCCCGGAATCCATCATCAGGAAGACGGGATTGACACCGCCCTTGCCGTCATTCGATTCGAGTTTCTCGAACACGGCCTTGGCGATCTGGTCGGTGGCACTGGTCCAGATATCGATGATCTTGTTGTAGCGCTCGCCGGTGGTGATGATACCGCGCTTGTACTGGCCTTCGACCTCCTCGATCCGCTTGCGGGCCGCAATCACGATATCGCCCTTGGCGGTCGGAATGATCATGTCGTCGATCCCGATACTGATGCCCGCCTTGGTCGCGACAGCGAAGCCGAGCTCCTTCAGAGCGTCGAGCGTGACCACGGTGGCCTGTTCACCCGCCACCTTGTAGGTGTTGAGAATCAGGTCACCCAACTTGCTCTTGGGCACCGGGAAATTGATGAAACCCAGACCGGAAGGCCAGATCTGGTTGAACCTGGCCCGGCCGACCGTGGTCCGAAGGATCTTGCGCTCGCTGTTCCCGTAGACGGTCTGTTTTCCGTAATCCGGGTTCCTGATGTCGATCCAGTCATGGACCGAAATCGCACCGTCCAGCTCGGCAAAGACCACTTCATCGGAAGTCCCGAATAGGCAGACCCGCTTGTCGGCCGTGGCAGGCTCCCGGGGTTCCACCGTCAGGTAGTAGGCGCCCAGAACGATATCCTGGGACGGGGTCAGAATCGGCTTTCCGCTCGAAGGCGAGAAGATGTTGTTCGTCGACATCATGAGGAGCTTGCACTCCATGATGGCCTCGAGCGAGAGCGGCACGTGCACCGCCATCTGGTCACCGTCGAAATCGGCGTTGTAGGCGGTGCAGACCAGCGGATGGACCCGGATCGCCTCACCCTCAATCAGGACCGGTTCAAAGGCCTGAATGGACAGTCGGTGCAGGGTCGGCGCCCGATTGAGCAGGACCGGGTGCCCCTTGGTCACCTCTTCCAGGATATCCCAGACCTCCGGCGACTGCTTCTCAATCATCTTGCGGGCGCCGCGCACCGTATGGACAAATCCCAGCTCCTTCAAGCGCCGGATGATGAAGGGCTCGAAGAGGACGAGGGCCATCTTCTTCGGGAGACCGCACTGGTTGAGCTTGAGCTCGGGACCGATGACGATGACGGAACGGCCGGAATAGTCGACCCGCTTGCCCAGGAGGTTCTGCCGGAAGCGACCCTGCTTGCCTTTCAGCATGTCGCTGAGCGACTTCAACGGGCGGTTGCCGGCACCGGTGACGGGACGACCGTGGCGACCGTTGTCGAAAAGTGCGTCGACCGCCTCCTGCAACATCCGCTTTTCATTGTGGATGATGACGTCGGGTGTCTTGAGCAGAAGGAGGTTCTTCAACCGGTTGTTCCGGTTGATGACCCGGCGGTAGAGATCGTTCAGATCGGAGGTCGCAAAACGTCCCCCTTCAAGGGGAACGAGCGGACGAAGATCCGGCGGGATGACCGGAAGGACTTCCAGGACCATCCACTCCGGGCGGGATTTCGAGTTGATGAAACCCTGGATCACCTTGTGGCGCTTGGAGAGCTTCTTCTTGATCTGCTTGGAGCGGGTGCTGCGCATCGCTTCCTGCAGTTCGATCACGGTCGCCTCCAGGTCCATGGTGCTGAGGACATCGCGAACCGCCTCGGCACCCATCCGGGCGACAAAGGAATCGTCCCCGTATTCGTCAATTGCCTGGGCATACTCGGTCTCGGTCAGCAATTGCTTCTGCTCGAGCGGAGTCTTGCCCGGGTCAATGACCATGAAGTTCTCGTAGTAGATGACCCGTTCGAGGCTTCGGGCCGTCATGTCGAGGAGCAGGCCAAGGCGGCTCGGCATGCTCTTGAGGAACCAGATGTGAGTGACCGGAACGGCCAGGTCGATGTGACCCATCCGTTCGCGGCGGACCCGCGACACCGTCACCTCAACGCCGCAGCGATCGCAGACGACATCCTTGTACTTGATCCTCTTGTATTTGCCGCAGGCGCATTCGTAGTCCCGGACCGGGCCAAAGATGCGCTGGCAGAACAGACCTCCCGGTTCCGGTTTGAAAGTCCGGTAGTTGATCGTCTCCGGGTTCTTAACTTCTCCCCGGGACCACGAACGGATCGTGTCCGGCGAGGCCACCGAGATGGTGACGTTGTCGAAATTGCCTTCCTTCTCCAGGCCGAGAACCTGACGTGCTTCTTCAGTGTGGCTCATGACTTTTTTTCCAGGTGTTACTTGGCGTCAAAATCGAGGGCGCTGGACCGCTGCAGGCGGACGTCGAGCCCCAGACTCTGGATTTCCTTGATCAGGACATTGAATGACTCGGGCGTCCCGGCCGAAAGGGAGTTGTCTCCCTTGACCAGGGATTCGTAGATCTTGGTCCGTCCCTGCACATCGTCCGACTTCACGGTCAGAAGCTCCTGCAGGGTGTAGGCGGCACCGTAGGCCTCGAGCGCCCACACTTCCATTTCTCCGAAACGCTGGCCACCGTATTGAGCCTTGCCCCCCAGCGGCTGCTGGGTGACGAGGGAATAGGGACCGACGGCACGGGCATGGATCTTGTGGGAGACCAGGTGATTGAGCTTCATCATGTAGATGTAGCCGACGACAACCTCCTGATCGAGCTGTTCGCCGGTCCGGCCATCGTAGAGGGGACTCTTCCCGGATCCCGGGAGCTTGGCCTCATCCAGATAGCCGCGGACCCGGGCCTCGGGGATACCGTCGAAGACCGGGGTGGCGATCTTCAGGCCGAGTTTCTGGCAGGCCCAACCCATGTGGGTTTCCAGAACCTGCCCGACATTCATGCGCGATGGCACACCCAGCGGATTGAGACAGATTTCGATCGGCGTTCCGTCCGGCAGATACGGCATGTCTTCCTCAGGCACGATCTTCGCGACCACACCCTTGTTTCCGTGCCGGCCCGCCATCTTGTCGCCGACTTCAAGCTTCTGCTTGGTCGCGACGTAGACCTTGACCTGCTTGATCACACCCTGCTGGATCTCGTCGCCGGCCTCGATGCTGACCGTCTTGCGTTCACGATCGGATTCCAGCTCATCGAATTTGCCCTGATAAGAGCTGATGATCTCCATGATCTTGATCCGAACCGGTGAAGGATCGATCTCGATATGTTTGCTGACCGCGGCCAGCTTGCGCAGGAGCGTCTTGGTGATCTTGCGGTTGGCCGGGATGATCACCTCGTTGGTGTCGCCGTTGATCACATCGAGAGGGATCTTCTCGCCCAGGAGGATATTCGAGAGGGCCTCGGTCAGGCCTTCCCGCAGCTTGTCCATCTGGGTCTTGTAGTCCTCGTTGATCTGCTTGACCTGGCGTCTCCGATCGGAGGGGCTGAGCTTTTCCTTTTCGAAGTCGATCCGGCTCGAAACCTTGACGTCCATGACAATGCCGGACACGCCGGAAGGAACCACCAGGGAAGTGTCCTTCACATCGGCGGCCTTCTCGCCAAAGATGGCCCTGAGGAGCTTTTCCTCGGGAGCCAGCTCGGTCTCGCTCTTCGGCGTGATCTTCCCGACCAGGATATCACCGGGTTTGACTTCGGCTCCGACCCGGATGACTCCGTCGTGGTTGAGGTTGTGGAGCGCTTCTTCCCCGACATTCGGGATGTCACGGGTGATCTCCTCGGGTCCGAGCTTGGTATCCCGGGCCGTCACCTCGAATTCCTGGATGTGGATCGAAGTGAAAATGTCCTCCTTGAGGACTTTCTCGGAGATGAGGATGGCGTCCTCGAAATTATACCCGTTCCACGGCATGAAGGCGACAAGGACATTGCGTCCGAGAGCCAACTCGCCCTGGTCGGTCGACGGGCCGTCCGCAATGATCTGCCCGACCTCGATCTTCTGGCCCTTGGCCACGATCGGCTTCTGGCTGAAACAGGTGCCGGCATTGGACCGCATGAACTTGCGCAACTCATGCACGACGACCCCGTTCTTGGGGTCCGACTTGGGATTGCGGTCAAAACGGGCCGGAAGCTGTCCGTCCTTGGTCACCACGATGCGCTTGGCATCAACCGAGGCAACGACGCCCTCGGTGTCGGCCACGAGGACCGTCTTGGAATCGCGAGCAACCCGTTCCTCGATCCCGGTTCCGACAAAGGGCGACTCGGTCCGCAGGAGCGGCACCCCCTGGCGCTGCATGTTCGAACCCATCAGAGCGCGATTGGCGTCATCGTGCTCGAGGAAGGGAATCAGACCCGCCGCCACCGAGACCAGCTGCTTGGGCGAGACATCCATGTAGGTGACCTCTTTCGGATCCACTTCAAGGAATTCACCACGGAAACGGACGGTGACCCGCTCGATGAACCGACCATCCTCGCCGACTTCCGAGTTCGCCTGGGCGATGATCTGGTCCTCCTCCTGGTCAGCGGTCAGGTAGTCCACCCGGTCGGTCACCCGGCCGTCCTCGCAATACCGGTAGGGAGATTCAATGAAACCGAATTCATTGACCCGGGCGTAGGTGGACAACGAATTGATCAGTCCGATGTTCGGACCTTCCGGTGTTTCGATTGGGCAGATCCGGCCATAATGGGACGGATGAACGTCACGGACTTCGAAACCGGCCCGCTCCCGATTGAGACCGCCGGGACCGAGAGCGGAAAGACGCCGCTTGTGGGTCAGCTCCGCCAACGGGTTGATCTGGTCCATGAACTGGGAAAGCTGGCTCCGGGCAAAGAAGTCCCGGATAACCGTGGTCAGGGCCTTGGGGTTGATCAGCTTCTGTGGCGTGATCGAGTCGACACTCTGATCGTAGAGGGTCATCCGTTCCCGGACGAGGCGCTCGGTCCGGGCCAGACCGACCCGGCACTGGTTGGCCAGCAATTCACCCACGGTGCGGACACGCCGGCTGCCCAGATGGTCAATGTCGTCGACGAAACCGTCGCCCTTCTTCAGCTTGATCAGGTACTTGGTCGCCTCGACGATGTCCTCTCCGTTCAGGATCCTGACATCGAGGTCCGTTTCCAGATTCAGCTTCTGGTTCATCTTGTAGCGCCCCACCCGCCCGAGGTCATAACGCTTCGGATCAAAAAAGAGGCGCTTGAGCAGGGCCTTGGCGTTGGCCGTGGTCGGCGGCTCGCCCGGTCGCAGGCGACGGTAGATCTCCTTGAGCGCCTCCTCTTCGTTGCGGGTGGGATCCTTCTTCAGGGCGCGGATCATGGCGCCCTCGTCGATCGTCGTGTCGATGACCCGCAGGGAGGAAATCGCGTGGCTCTCGAACTGGCGGACGATCGCCTTGGTCAGAGGCTCGAATGCACGGGCCAGGACGACGCCCTTTTGCGCGTCGACCGCGTCTTCGACCAGGACGAGCGAACTGACGTTCTCCATGTCGAGCGCGGAGGCCGTCGGGAGTTCCTTGATCTCGTAAAAGAGACCGAGGATGTCGATGTCCGAACTGTAGCCGACCGACCGGAGAAGCGTCGTGATAAGGAATTTGCGACGACGGCGGCGGCGGTCGAGGTAGACGTAAAGCAGATCGTTGTTGTCGAACTGCGCTTCCAGCCAGGTTCCCCGGTCGGGAATGATCCGGAAGGAATGGAGCAGCTTGCCGTTCGGATGGGTCGTCACCTCGAAACAGATGCCGGGAGAACGGTGAAGCTGGCTGACCACGACGCGCTCGGCACCGTTGATGATGAAAGAGCCCCGCTTGGTCACCATGGGGATCTCCCCCATGTAGATCTCCTCGTCCTTGATGAAGTCCTCCTCGCGAAGCCGCAGCTTCACGTATAGGGGAACGGCATACGTAATACCCTCTCGGATACACTCGATCTCCGAGCTCTTCGAGTCACCGATCGTGTAGGACACATACTCCAGAACCAGGCGTCCGTCATAGCTCTCGATCGGGAACACTTCCCGAAAAACGGCTTCCAGGCCGAAGGGGTCGCGCTGATTGATGGCGATGTCCTTCTGCAGAAACTCCAGGTAGGAGTTGATCTGAATCTCGATCAGATTGGGCGGCGAAATGACTTCCTTGAGTTTGCCGAAATTGATGCGGTCTGCCATGGTTCTTCCCTCGTGTGGGCGGCTCGGTGTGCGGATGGAAACAGTTGGTGAACAGAATTCGTTCAGCGGCGAAATCGGGCCGGAAATCGCCGAACAACAGAAATGGCGAGGACAGGCACGGCATTGAGCCGAGCCTGCCCCGAAAAAACGCGGTCGCTCGCGCGAGCACGCGGCGTAATGTTACTTGACTTCGACAGAGGCGCCGGCGGCTTCGAGCTTCTTCTTGGCTTCCTCGGCTTCGTCCTTGGTGACACCTTCCTTGACAGGCTTCGGTGCGCCCTCGACGAGATCCTTGGCTTCCTTCAAGCCGAGTGAGGTCATCGCGCGGACTTCCTTGATGACGGCGATCTTGTTGGCTCCGGCACCGGTGAGAATGACGTCGAATTCGGTCTTCTCCTCGGCCGCCTCGGCGGCAGCGGCGGCCGGAGCGGCGGCTACGGCCACAGGAGCGGCGGCGCTGACGCCCCACTTCTCCTCGAGGTCCTTCACCAGGCTGGCGATTTCCAATACGGACTGGCCGCTAAGCCAATCGATCACTTGTTCTTTGGTCAGGTCTGACATGGTATTTCCTTGAATGGCTAGTGACCCCTCGACGGGGTGCGTTTAAGGGCGGATGCCCCTGGCCTTTTTCTTTGGATTGTTGGTCTTGTGGTTAGCCCGGAGACGTTCGCCGTCACTGACGCCCGCCTGCCGGAAAAGTATCTGGTTTCTGAAAAGGATCAACCCTCGGCCTGACGAACCTTGGCCTGCAGGACGTTGACCACACTCGACGGGATGGCGTTGAGGATCCGGACAAGGCTCTGGGCCGGCTGGGTGAAGAGACCGAGCAACTGGGCCTGGAGCACCTCGATCGAGGGCAACTCGGCCAACTCCTTGACTTTCCCCGCGTCGATGGCCCGGTCCCCGAGGATCCCCACCTTGACCACCGGTCGGCTCTTCTCATCGAAGAACTTCTGGACGATCTTGGCGACGCCGCTGGGATTCTGGCCTCCGACCACGATCGCGGTCGGCCCGGTCAGAAACGAATCGAGATCGGGAAGACCCCGGCTCTTGGCCGCCGCCTTGAGGATGCTGTTCTTCACCACGTGAAATTCGGCTTTCTCCTCGGAAAGCCGGTCGCGCAGATCCGAAACCTCGCCCACCGTGATCCGGTCGTAATTGGCCAGGAAAACGTAGTCCGACTTGGACAGATGATTGGTGACCTCTTCAACGAGGTACTTTTTCGCTGCTCTCATCAGGTTACAGGGTCTAGAATTGGTTGTAGTCGGAAGCGGCCAGGCGCACTCCGGGTGTCATTGTCGCGGTCAGGGTGGCCGACATGATGAAACGCCCCTTCACGCTCGCCGGACGGGCGGCCCCGACTGCGGTCAGCAGGGAACGGACATTCTCGATCAGTTGCTCGGTGGAAAAGGAGCGCTTGCCCACGCCCACGCCGATATTGGCGGTCTTGTCGACCTTGAACTCAACCCGGCCCGCCTTGACTTCCTTGATCGCCTTGGCCAGGTCGTCGGTTACCGTTCCCGACTTCGGATTCGGCATCAGACCCTTTGGTCCGAGGGCCCGGGCGATCGTCCGCACCTCGCGCATCGCCTCCGGAGTGGCCACGGCCACATCGAAATCGAACCATCCGTTCTGGATCTTCTCCATGTAGTCCTTCAGTCCCGCAAAGTCCGCGCCGGCCGCGATTGCGGCGTCGGCATCGGTCGTAAACGCCAGGACCCGGACCTTCTTGCCGCTGCCATGGGGAAGAACCACCGTTCCCCGGACCATCTGATCACCCTGACGGGGATCGACCGCCAGGCGGAAGGAGACTTCGACGGTTTCGTCGAATTTCGCCTTGGGAAATTTGTTGAGCACGGCAACCGCTTCTTCCAGCGGGAATTCCTTGCTCAGGTCAGCCACCTCGAGAGCGGCCTTGTACTTCTTGTGCAGTTTTACCATTGATTACTCCTTGCAGTGCAAACGCCGTTCGGGCTCCTGCGTCTCCTGATCAGTCGATCACATCAATACCCATGCTGCGGGCGGTGCCCGCGATCACCTTGATCGCGGCCTCGTCGCTGCGGGAATTGAGGTCCTTTTTCTTCGTCTCGGCAATTTCGAGAAGTTGCTTCCGGGTAACCTTGCCCACCTTTTCCTTGTTCGGGACACCCGACCCCTTGGCCAGACCGGCCGCCTTTTTCAGGAGGACCGCCGCCGGAGGGGACTTGAGAATGAAAGTGAATGACTTGTCCGCATAGACCGTGATGACAACCGGAAGGATCAGTCCGGCCTGCTCCTTGGTACGGGCGTTGAAGTCCTTGCAGAACGCCATGATGTTGACGCCCTGGGCACCGAGTGCCGGACCGACCGGCGGTGCCGGGTTGGCGGCTCCAGCCGGCAGCTGCAAGCGGATATATCCAGTAATTTTCTTGGCCATGTGATTAAAGGGAAAGTATAGATATCAGCCGGTCATTCGCTCTACCTGCCAGTATTCGAGCTCGACCGGAGTAAAGCGCCCGAAAATGGATACCGAGACCTTGAGCTTACCTCGCTCGGGGTCGATCTCATCGATCCGACCCGTCAGATTGAGGAACGGTCCATCGGTGATCTTGACCTCCTCACCGGTCTCGAACTGAACCTTAGGTGTCTCCTTGCCCGTCGCAGCCTCGACCCGCGCCCGGATATCCTCGATCTCGGACTCCTTCAAGGGCGAAGGACGCTCACCGCCGACAAAGCCGATCACCCCGTTGGTCTCCTTGACGAAGTACCAGGGCTTGTTGAGAACCTTCCCGGTCTCGTCGTAGAGCTTCATGTGCACGAAGACATAGCCGGGAATCAGCTTGCGGACGATGGTGCTCTTCTTGCCGTGCTTGACCTCGGAAACCGTTTCCGTCGGCAGGAGGACTTCCAGGATCTCGTCGTCGAGTTCCTCGATTGTCTTGTAGCGGTCTATGTACTGCTTGACCTTCCCTTCTTTTCCGGAGAGGGTATGCAACGCAAACCACTGAGCACCAACAGGTTTAGAGGTGGGTCCGCTCATTGATCGGTTCAGTGCATCCAGGAGGTGAAGAGATTCACGACCTGATAGAGGGAGAAATCCGCGATGGAAGTGAAAAACCCGAGGATCACCATGGCGATGATGACGACGAGGGTGGAATCACGCAATTCGGTTCGAGTCGGCCAAGTGGCTTTCTTGAGCTCACCAACGGTCTCACCGGCGAAAATGCGGACGCTGCGGAATGGGTTTTTCATACCTGAAAAAGATGGCAGGACAGGAGGGAATCGAACCCCCAACCAACGGTTTTGGAGACCGCTACTCTACCAATTGAGCTACTGTCCTTCCTGTGGACGATTAAAACAGAGGCGCCGAGGCCCCGATCTTCGGGACCCCGGCGACGAATAGAATGGATCGGGTCGCTTATTTGAGAATCTCGGTCACACGACCGGCACCGATGGTGCGGCCACCCTCGCGGATGGCGAAACGCTGGGCTTTCTCCATCGCGATCGGCGCAATCAGGTTGATCACAAGATTGATGTTGTCACCCGGCATGACCATTTCGACACCCTCGGGAAGATCACAGACACCCGTGACGTCGGTCGTGCGGAAATAGAACTGCGGCCGATAACCGTTGAAGAACGGCGTGTGACGGCCGCCTTCATCCTTCGACAGGACGTAGATCTCGGCACGGGCCTGGGTGTGCGGGGTGATCGACTTGGGAGCCGCGATCACCTGGCCGCGCTCGATCGATTCCTTTTCCACACCACGCAGAAGCACACCGACGTTGTCGCCGGCCTGACCCTGGTCGAGCATCTTGCGGAACATCTCCACACCGGTTACAACCGTCGACTTGGTGTCATGGAGACCGACGATCTCGACAGTGTCCCCAACCTTGCAGATTCCACGCTCGATACGACCGGTCGCGACAGTGCCGCGGCCTGTGATCGAGAAGACGTCCTCGACCGACATGAGGAAAGGCTTGTCGATTTCGCGCTCCGGCTCGGCGATATCCTTGTCAAGAGCTTCCATCAGCGCCTGGATGGCGGCCTTGCCGGTGTCCGTCCCCTCGAGGGCGGCGGTGGCCGACCCGCGAATGATGGTGATGTCATCACCGGGGAACTGGTACTTGCTCAGCAGTTCGCGGACTTCCATCTCGACCAAGTCGAGGAGTTCCTCGTCGTCGATCAGGTCAACCTTGTTCAGGAAGACAACCATGCTCGGGACTCCGACCTGACGGGCGAGCAGGATGTGCTCACGAGTCTGGGGCATCGGACCGTCTGCCGCGCTCACGACCAGAATGGCACCATCCATCTGGGCCGCACCGGTAATCATGTTCTTGACGAAGTCGGCGTGGCCCGGGCAATCGACATGCGCATAGTGCCGCTTTTCCGACTCGTACTCGACGTGAGCGACCGAAATCGTGACGATCTTGGATGCGTCCCGCACGGTTCCACCCTTCGCTATGTCAGCGTAGGACTTGATTTCAGCCAAGCCTTTGCTGGCCTGAACAGAGAGGATCGCCGTCGTCAGGGTGGTCTTCCCATGGTCGACGTGTCCAATGGTACCGACATTGACGTGCGGTTTGGTTCGTTCGAAGGTTCCTTTAGCCATTTCGTTGTGTATTAACTATTTAACAAATTGAATTCCTTATTTAGGGCCTTGGAATCATGCGGCCACCCGGACTGGAGCCCTCGAGCGGATTTGAACCGCCGACCTCATCCTTACCAAGGATGCGCTCTACCGACTGAGCTACAAGGGCACTAGGATTCAGGGAAAGTAAATATGAAAAAGAAGGGAGAAATTGAATAACCGGATTTTCCCCGTCAACTGCAAACTTCCTTATTTCTTGAGCCAGCCCGATTTTCTCCGGTTCAAGGTCCGATCTGGACCGAATAGTAGCCGGGATCGAGCCGCTTATCAAGGTCGAGGCCTTCATTGACGAGATCTCCAAGGGTCGCGTCGACCAGATCCGAACCGGAAGACCGGGTCATCATGGCCTCCCCGACCTGCCCGACCGCATCCACCAGCACCATCCATTCGGCGGGTCGCCAGACCACGTCGAGCTGCAGAGATCCGTCCCCGGATTCGCCCACCGTCGTCTCCGAGACCTTCCGACCACTTCGCAGATCAAAGACCTCGACCATGGCGACCCTCGGTTCCGGCACCACAACCACCCGGTCCACCTGCCCGGCCACTCGGGTGTAATCCGGTTTGAAGGAAGCGAGGGCTCCAACGGGAGAGGAAATCGCCAGTTCGGGCAGCTGGACCAACCCGCCTGCCGAAAGATCAGAGCCAAGCAGTCGCGGCGGATAGGACGGAAAGATGTCACCCGGTGACTTGAGGGGGAGCCGGATGTTTTCCGCATTGGCCACATTCCAGCGGGTCGGGAAATAGAGGGGGGCCGTGTCGGCAAATTCGAGCTGCTCCTTCAATAGTTGGCCCTGCCCTTCACGATCGGTCGAAAGAAACGTGATCGGCGCCAGTCGCCCGGGCAGGGCGGGGGTTTCCCTGCGGGGCAGATCAAATACGACAAGAGCGGCGCCGTGAACGAGGAAGGCCACCACGATCGCGACCAGCCAACGGACGATCCTTACACGCCGCTGACGTCCGGGTCCGGCCTCCCCCACCGTGGCTGTGAGCGTCGACCCCATCTCAAAAACCCGCCCCCCCTTCCACCTCGGGTTCCGCAGCAATCTGTATTTCGAGAAAGCCGGCCGCTCGAGCGATATCACAGACCCGGGACAGGGTGCCGACCGAAACGTCCTCGCCTACCCGGACCAACAGGGTTGTCTCATTCCGCTCCTGTCCGGCACTGAGCAGACTCTGCCCGAATGTTTCCAGGTTGAAGATCCGGCCATCGAACAGGATCCGTTCCGAACCCTCGATCTCCCCGACGGTCAGGACTTCGTAGATGGGAAGCGCGTCCGCCGCCGCCGTCCGGCTATGGGGAAGACGAAGGGTGATCCCCGGGGCAAAGACATAGCTCGAACCAAAGAGCGAGAAGAAGATCGCGATCAGACAGGCGTCAATGAACGGGACGGGATCCATCCGCCGCGACTTCGGGTGAAGCTGCGCTTCGAAATCGAAGGGACGGGCTTTCACGACGGCTCTCCCTCTCCCCCGGCCGGCGCCGGGGCCGTCGGGTCGCTGACCAGGAACTCAACCAGGTCACTGCCAACCCACTCCATGTCATAGACCAGCGCCCGGACCCGTCCCGCGAGAAAATGGTGCCCGAGATGAGCCGCGATGGAGACAGCCAGTCCGCCCGCAGTGGTCAGCATCGCCTGCCAGAGTCCGTTCGACAAGACGGCCGAGTTGGCGTAGACCCCCGCCTGCTCGAACTGGTAAAAGGTTTCGATCATCCCCAGAACGGTGCCCAGCAGGCCGAGCAGCGGGGCGATGTGGGCGATCGCACCGATCGAGCCGATCCTGCGCTCGAGCGCGGGGATCTCGACCAGGGCCGCCTCCTGGATGGCAAACCGGATCTTCTCCTCCCCGTCTTCATAATGAAGAAGACCGGCCTTGACCAGGTTGGCCACCGGCCCGGGTGTCTCCTCGGCTACGGTCAGGGCTTCGACCAACCGACGCTTCTGCACGATGTTCTTGATCCCCTCGAGAAACTCGGTCGACCGGATATGACCGCGGTGGAGAAAAAGGGCCCTCTCAACGAAGATGACCAGTCCGACCGCGCTGATCAGAAGCAGCACCCACATAATGGGTCCACCGCGTTGGAAGAGTTCCAGAAGGCTGAATTGGTCGATGCTCATGTGCGCGTTATTGATTGGGGCCTGCGCCCGTCACGGGCTCACCCGGGAGAGGCGGGCCCTCGCCAGGGTGTCGCCCGGAAGACGGTAATCCAGAATCATTTGGTAGGATCGGCGGGCATTGTCGGGCTGCCCGTCGAGTTCGGAAAACTGGCCAAGCTCGAACAGGGCCCGGGAAACCCAGTAGCGCCCCTCGGACCGCAATTCCGCGGCGACCGCGTCGTCCAGCAGAAACTGCGTGGCGACGGACCAGAGAATCTCCCGGGCGCGGGCGCGGTCGCCATGCCCTTCCCAGGCCAGAGCGAGCTTGACCCCGGCCTCCACCCTCAGGTCGACCGGCGCGTTCGGCAGATCAACCAGGCGCTCCAGCCTCGAAATGGCCGATTCAAACTTTACCGGATCCGTCG
This sequence comes from Opitutaceae bacterium, assembly GCA_041395105.1. Lineage (NCBI taxonomy): Bacteria > Pseudomonadati > Verrucomicrobiota > Opitutia > Opitutales > Opitutaceae > Opitutaceae bacterium. Next base: position 758,338 of record JAWLBB010000002.1, read on the forward strand.
CCGTCTGCGCCATCAGGCAGTCGGCCAGCGAGAGCTGGGCCACCAGCCGGTCGGGCCGATCCTGGTAATTGTTTTCCAGATATTCGTAGATCTGCTGGGCCGCGCTGAACTGATTGAGCTTCCGAAGCAGGTCCGCCTGCTTCAATCGGGCGTGAAAAAGAAAGTTGTCGTTGGGGTAGTCACGGGCCAATCGTTCAAGGAGCTGGTTGGCCTCGGTCAGGAACGCATCCTGACCCCGGCGTTCGGCGTTGAGCGCGGCCTCGTAAAGCGCCATCGGCGCATAGTCGCTCTGAGGAAACCGGTCGGCCAGCTCGATCAATTCCTGCTGGGCCTCCACCGTCTTGTTGTTGGCCGAGAGAAAGCGTGCCTTGATGATATAGGAGAAAATGGCAGCCCGACTGTCAGGATATTCCTGCTTCAATCGGTCGAGGATGGCAATCGCCTGTTCGGTGTCCTCGCCGGCAAAAGCGGCCTCCGCCCGGAGGAGAAGCGTGTTGCTGGCGACTTCCCGGCGGGTCTCCGCGTCGATGGACCGGTTGTCCAGTTCGTTCAGATAGGCATCCACCGCATCGGCCAGTCCCGGGGTCCGCCCGGACTCCCCCGCATCCAGGGAGAGACGGGCCCGCAGCCAGAGAAACCGCAGCCGCAGGGCCACTTCGAGATCGTCGCTGTCAACGAATCCCCCCACCCGGCGATAGGCATCCTCCATTCTCCCGACCAGTTGCAGCGCCTTGATCAGATTCCACTCGGCGACCCAGCGGTCGCCCGGAGCGATGACCGAAATGTTGGCCGGATCGTCCAGCATCGCCGTCGCCCGGTCCAGGGAACCCGCACTGATTTCGGAAACCAGCTGCTGGAAAAAGAGCTCTCCGCGAGTCAGGGCGGTGGCTCCCTCCGCGATTGCCATGCCGTAGGCATTGGCAGCATTGCGGAAATCCTCCGGGTTGTTGGCCTGAAGGCCGGCCCGGAAATGGCCGTCAGCCAAAAGAACTGCCAGATTGGCCCGTTGCTCTCCCGCGGGCATCTCCGCCCGGACCTGCACGATGAAATCTGCCGCAGTCCGGTAACGCTGCCGTTGCCAGGAGGCCGCGGCCATGATGGCGAGGGCATTGCGCTTGAGTGAGGATCCCGGAAATCGGGCCAGCAGTTCCCGGGCATCCGCCTCCGTCAGGTCCAAGTCGCCCCGCTGAAGGGACAACTCGGATCGGTAGTAGAGAAGCTGTTCGATCAGCTGGTGGGGCGGATCCCGCCCGATCAGTTCACCGAGCAGATTGAGAAAAGCGCTCGCCTGGGTCGACGCCGGATCAACCACCGCCTCCGCCGTCTGCTGCAGCGCCACCGCCTGAAGGTCGGGTTCGATTCCCCTCACGAGCAAATCGCGGTAGGCATCCCGGCCTACCGGCGAATCGGCACCCGCAATCATCCCGAGCAGCAGGAGAACCTGGTCGCGGATCTCTGTTTCATCAGCCGGAATCAGCTGGGCGTTCTTCTGCAGGACATCAATCGCCTCGGCCTTCTGCCCCAATTGATCCAGCACAACCGCATACTGCTGGACAAACTGAAACCCCAGACGCCGGCCCTGATACTCATCCACCTGTCTCTTGAGATCTCCCGCCAGAGCCGTCGTGGCCTCGCCCGAGACCAGCCGCAGGCGCAACTGCCCGGCCCGGAACTGGGCCAGTTGCGCCGCGGAAACCGCCAGACCGATGGCTTCACTGAACGACGCATCCGCCCGCCGGCGGTCCCCTCGGTTTTCGTAGGCCAGCGCCTCAAGGAAATAATACCAGCCCACATCCTCCTCCGGAAGACGCTCGTCATCGATCGAGCGGAGCTGCCGACCAAGTCCGTCAAAATCGGAATGCTCGATCGCGACCATCGCCTCACGCAGATGAAAACGGTCCTCCCTCGGACCGTCAAAGGCCTCCAAGGCCGCGTTCGCCTCATCGATCTTGCCCTGTCCGATCAATGCCGTGATCAGATTAAGGGCCAGACGGTGCTTCTGACTGGAAGGGATTCGCTCGTCGAGCAGCACGTCGCGGTAAAGGCCCTCTGCGATGGTGTAGAAACCCGCTTCCAGGGCCCGGTCGGCCACCGTGGCATTCCAGAGCATCGAGGTGGGATCCGATCTCCGGTCGATGCGACCCAGGTCCAGCGGGACCGACCCTTCAAATCCGATGACCGGCAAAACGATTCCTGACAAAAGGAGCAGCAGAAGCCCCGGATTGCACACAAACCGGATCCATCCGCTTCTGGTTCTGTTGGGAATTCCTGTCATACCTGCCGAATGCCTGATGCATTGGGACAACATCTTCCGGCCGTTCTTGCGAGATTCAAAATGACTCGCCCACCAGGCTCAATCACTTCTAGAGTGATCATCACCGTGCACCTGGGGCCTTTCAGACCCCTTCTGCCCGTCCCTCAACCTCATATCCGGAAAGTCTATGCTACCGCTGATCATCCTTCTCGCCATCGTCGTGGTTCTCGCCCTCTGGGTGGCCGGCATCTATAATAAACTCGTCGCCCTGAGAAATCGCTTCAAGAACGCCTTTGCTCAGATCGACGTCCAGCTCAAGCGTCGTTACGACCTCATCCCTAATCTCGTCGAAACCGCCAAGGCCTACCTGCAGCACGAGCGCGGGACACTAGAGGCGGTCATCCAGGCTCGTAACTCCGCCCAGCAGGCCAGCCAGAAAGCCGCGGCCCATCCCGAGGATGCCTCCGCCGTCAAAGGCCTGATCGGTGCCGAGACGGCCCTCACCGGGGCAATGGGGCGTTTCTTCGCCCTGGCGGAAGCGTATCCCGACCTCAAGGCCAATCAGAACATGATGCAGTTGACCGAGGAACTGACCTCGACGGAGAACAAAATCGCCTTTGCCCGCCAAGCCTACAATGACTCCGTCATGACCTACAATACAACCCGCGAAAGCTTTCCCACCAACGTCTTGGCCGGAATGTTCAGCTTTTCCGAGGCCGAGCTCTTTCAGGTCGAATCCGAAGCCGAGAAACAGGCCCCCAAGGTTTCCTTTTCCTGAAGCGTCCCCGGCCGCCGGCCGGATCCCGCCATGGATTTCTTTGAAGCCCAGGAAAACGCACGGCACCGGACGTCGCGTCTGGTTGTCTTCTATCTGATCGCCGTCGTCCTCATCGTGGCCGGAGTCTATCTGGCCGCCGTCCTCATCCTCCACTTCGCCGCCGGTGAAAAGCCTCCCCCGCTCGTCCTTTGGCAGCCCGACCTTCTCGGCATCGTCGCGGTCGGCGTGCTCGTTCTCGTCGCCGCCGGCAGTCTCTTCAAGACAGCCAGCCTGAAGAGCGGCGGCGGCGCGGTCGCCCGCCTCCTCGGAGGACGTCAGGTCGCACCGAATACGACCCGGCCAGAGGAACGGCGCCTCGTCAATGTGGTCGAGGAGATGGCCATCGCCTCCGGCGTCCGCATCCCGGAAATCTACGTCCTGCCCGAAGAAGGCATCAACGCCTTCGCCGCCGGCTTTTCCACTGACGACGCCGCCGTCGCCGTGACCGAAGGCTGCCTGAAGACCCTCAACCGCGACCAACTCCAGGGCGTCATCGCCCACGAGTTCAGCCATATTCTCAACGGGGACATGCGCCTGAATATCCGCCTGATCGGACTCCTCTTCGGCATCCTCCTCCTCGCCATCACCGGTCAGATCCTGCTGCGGTCCACCTTCTACAGCGGAGGCCGGCGCCGCGACAGCAAGAGCGGCGGCGCCGTCATGGTCATCGCCCTGATCGGACTCGCCCTCATTCTCATCGGCTATATCGGGGTCTTTTTCGGACGCCTCATCCAGAGCGCGGTCTCACGACAGCGCGAGTTTCTGGCCGACGCCTCGGCCGTCCAGTTCACGCGGAATCCCGGGGGGCTGGTCGGCGCCCTCAAACGGATCGGGGCCCATGCATCCGGCTCGGTTCTGCGCAACAACCACGCGACCGAGGCCAGTCATCTCTTCTTCGCCAACGGCCTGCAAAGCTCCTTCATGAGTCTCTTCGCGACCCATCCGCCCCTGGTCGAGCGGATCCGCGCGATCGACCCTTCCTTCAACGGGGATTTCGGGACCATCGAGGCACCGGGCTCCGACCGGCCGGACCCTGCGCAACCGGCTTCGCCCGGACGGCGAAAAACCGGTGTCGCCGCCGTCGATCGCGACCAGTTCATCACCCGGGTCGGCATGATGGCCGGTCTCACCCTCGCCACCGCCGCCGATGCCCTCGGGTCCATTTCCCCGGAGATCCGGAACGCGGCCCGCGATCCCGAATCCTCCCGCGTGTTGGTACTCGCCCTCCTCCTCGATCGGAATCCATCCGTCCGGGACCGCCAGATCACCGTGGTCACAAACCACCTCGGCGCCCAACTCTCGCACCGGGCGACGCAGACGGTCGCCCTGACCGAGGGCCTCGGCCGGGAAGAGCGCCTCACCGTTCTCGATCTCGCCCTGCCCACTCTCAAGAGCCTTCCCGTGAGTGAGCGGCCCGTTTTTCACCAGGTGATCGACGACCTGATCCATGCCAACCGCGAGGTCTCCCTCTTCGAGTTTGCCGTGCAGCAGCTCCTCCGCCGTTACGTTCCCCTGAACCCCCAACCCGGTAAGCCCCGCCTGCCGGACTTCTATGCGATCAAGCCCCTCGCGGAGGACATCGCCCTTCTTCTCGCCACCCTGGCTGATTCAGCTCACCACGGGAATCCCGAAATGGCGGCCCGCGCCTACCAGGCCGGCGCCGACCGGATGGATGACGTCAAGACCCTGCCCAAACCCGAAGTGACCGGCCTCCAGGCGGATCAGGTCGCGGCAGCCCTCGAACACCTCTCCCGTGCGTCCCTTCCGATCTGCAAGCGTATCCTTGACGCGTGCGTCCAGACCGCCGGTTTCGACGGAACCATCGAAGCTTCTGAAATCGAACTCCTGCGGGCCATCAGCGCCACTCTCGATTGCCCGATACCCCCGGTCGGTTGATGCAGGAACTGGAAGCGAAGAAACAGGACCGGGACCCGGCCCTCCGAAGGTCATCCGTTTCTTCGTCCTGACTCAAATATGTTTCGAGTCGTCGTGATCCTTTTCTTCGTATCCTGAATCCTGACGCTGGTGGTTGACCGCGTTCTTCTTCACGTAGGCCGCAAAGACATCATCCGCAGACATTCCGAGCGTCTGGGCCAGGGATATCAGAAAATGAAACAGGTCGATCACCTCGACCCGGGCGTTCTGCAGATCGAATTCCTGATAGCGTGCCCACCACTTCCAAGGCACCGAATCGATCAGTTCGGCCATTTCCTGCTGCATCGCGCGAGTGTAGTTGAGCACCCATTTCGTCCGCTCTTCCTCATTGAGGTCCCGCAGGTGGACCCCGATCCGGGAATTCAAGGCCTCCTGCATGTCAAAAATCTGCTCGAGCTTGTCCATCAGCCCAGTCCCTACCGACCTGTCCAAATCCCGGCAAGTCCATAACCGAGCCCCGTCGACCACAGGAATGCGGATTTGAGATTGCGGATATGGCCCGCGGCCCGGTAAGGTTTCGGGTTTTGAGGCACAGTCACCGCCACTCCGGCGGCCCCAGCCTCCCTCCAAAAGTATCGGTCGGCACACAACTTTTGCCGCCGCCAGCCCTGAAAACAGTACATGTCAGCGAACGATAACAACCCGGACACCACCGCGGACTCACCTGCCGCCGCAGTCCAGAAACCGGCTGCGCCGAAGACTTCGGCAGCCCCCAGGCAGGTCTCCCGCCTTTACGCGCGAATGCGCCGCGACAAAGTCGGCCCACCACCACCGGCCAGCGCCTCCTTGAGTGCCGAGCCCGTGACCCAGATAGACAACCTGCCCGTTCGGGCCACCGCACCCGCCCATCTGGTCGGGGACGGCAGTCCATCACGCGACGAACGGCCCGAGCGATCCGAACGCCGTGAGGGTTCCGACCGGCCGAGTCGTTATGAACGCCGCGAACGCGGCGGCCGTGACGACCGGGGCGAACGCGGCGGACGCGGAGGCCGGGATGATCGAGGCCGCGGCCGGCGCCAATCCGACGATCGACGCAATTCGGATGACCGCCCACCCGCCACCACGTGGGAAGCACCGGCGGAAGAGACGCCCTCCGAGGCGGATTTTGAGCCTGCGGAAAGGAATCTCGTTCCGGATGAATCGCCCGACCTGACCGAACAGGAGGATCAGGACGAGGAGATCGAAGAGACTGAACGGAACCCGCGCCGGCGCCGGGGCCCCCGCTTCGAGGCTGCCGACGACGAAGCCTCCAACCGGTCACATCTCATTCAGGAATTCAAGCCCTCGAGACACGCCGACCGCTCCACTTCGTCACGATCCGGGCAAACAGGTCCCGAGAAAAAGGGTTCGCTCATGGGCTGGATCAAGTCGGTCTTCACCGGCGGAGAACAGTCGACGCAGACCCCCGAATCAAAACCGTCCGAAACCCCGTCCGGCGACCGTCGCTCCGGAGGCAGGTCCGGCGACCGCGGACGCGGCTCCCGCAGCCGGGGCCAGGGCGGGCGTGGACCCAATCAGGGCCCGCAGTCCGGAGGATCGGATGGAGAAGGTCGCCCCAGGCGCCGACGCCGTCGTGGCGGTGGCGGTGGCGGCGGTGGCCGTAGTCGCGGCGGCCGGCCCGACGGGAATCGACGCCCCCCGAGGGAGGGCTGAATTCCGGCTCTCCAGAAAATCGATCCCGCTTTTCGAAAGCCCCGGTCCGCACCTGACCGGGGCTTTTTCTTGGGCTCCAATCACTCAAGGCATCGCCCGGCCAAACATCCCCTTGCTTCCCGACCGGCGAACAGCCAACACTCAATTCCACCATGGACGTATTGCGAATTGAAGGGGGATTCCCCCTCTCCGGAACTGTCACGGCCGGCGGGGCCAAGAACGCCGCCCTGCCCATCTTTGCCGCCACCCTCCTGACCTCCGAGACTTGCACCATCCGCAACGTCCCGGATCTGAGTGATGTCCGTTTCATGGGCGATATCCTCCGGCACCTCGGTGCCCAGGTCATCGATCGGGGCGAAGGCGTCTGGCAGATCACCGCGGCCTCCCTCACTCACACCGCCCCCTACGACCTCGTCCGCAAGATGCGGGCTTCCGTCTGCCTGATGGGGCCCCTCCTCGGTCGCCTCCGGCAGGCCATCGTCTCACTCCCGGGTGGGTGCGTCATCGGCCCGCGGCCGATCGACCTCCACCTCAAGGGCTTCTCCGGTCTGGGTTGCGCCGTCTCGATCGACAACGGCTATGTCCATCTCGATGGCTCCGAAATGAAGGGAGCCGATGTCTTCCTCGGCGGACGTCACGGCAGCACCGCGCTTGGCACGGCCAATCTCGTCATGGCCGCCGTGCTCACTCCCGGCATTACCCGCCTCGACAGCGCCGCCTGCGAACCGGAAATCGTCGATCTCTGCCACATGCTCGCCGCCATGGGAGCAAGGATCGAGGGCATCGGCAGCCATGCGCTCATCATCGAGGGCGTCTCGGAACTCCACGGAACCGACCACTCCGTCATCCCGGACCGGATCGAAGCCGGCACCTTCCTTCTCGCCGGCGCCATTACCGGTGGCGATGTCACCGTTCGGCAGGCCCGGCCCGACCACCTGGCCGCGCTCCTCGACAAACTCCGGGAAGCCGGCGCCACCCTCGAGATCCTTCCCGGCCCGTCCGTCCGGATCGTCGCGGGGAAGACGCCGCTCAGGCCGGTCGATGTCATCACCCTGCCCCATCCCGGCTTCCCCACCGACCTCCAGGCCCAGATCTGCGCCCTGATGAGCATCACCCCGGGACTGAGCATCGTCACCGAAAAGGTCTTTCCGAACCGCTACATGCATGTGCCGGAACTCCAACGCATGGGCGCCGACATCGCCATCGAAGGGGCCAGCGCCATCATCAAGGGTCATGCCCGTCTCTCCGGAGCCCCCGTCATGGCCTCCGATCTCCGGGCCAGTGCCGCGCTCGTCCTCGCCGCCATGGCCGCCGAGGGAGAGACCTGGATCCAGCGCGTCTACCACATCGACCGCGGCTACGAACGTATCGACCGGAAACTGACTGCTCTCGGCGCCACCATCCAACGCCTGCCCTCCAAAGCCCTCCCCGATTACCTCGCCTCCGGCCTTGAATGAAACCCGGCCAAGCCCGCCCGCCGCCAAAACGGTAGGGCGCGACCGCCGGGCGCGCCTCCATGGCACAATTTCTCCTCTGCCCTCTACCCCTTCTTATCAGCGGAATGCTTTGACCCTATCCGCTCCCTGAACCAAGACTGACCGCGTGACCGAAAAAGGCGTCCAGTTCATCTCCACGACCCTGCAATCCGCCATCACCCCGCAGGAGGCCGCCCTTCGCCCCAAGTCATTCGACGATTTCACCGGACAGCGCAAGACAGTCGAGCGGCTCAAGGTGATGGTCGGTGCGGCCAAGAGGCGGGGCGACGTCCTCAGCCATGTCCTCCTGAGCGGACCTCCGGGCCTCGGCAAGACCAGCCTGTCCTTCATTCTCGGCTATGAACTCGAGCGCAACGTCCGGGTCACCTCCGGTCCCGTCATCGAAAAGGCCGGCGACCTCGCCGGGCTCCTCACCAACCTGGAGGAGGGCGATATCCTCTTCATCGACGAGATCCACCGCATCTCCAAGACGGTCGAGGAATACCTCTATTCCGCCATGGAGGACTACCGGATCGACATCATGATCGACCAGGGACCCAACGCCCGCTCCGTCCGGCTCAACGTCCCCAGGTTCACCCTCATCGGAGCGACCACCCGCAGCGGCCTGCTCACCGCCCCGCTGCGCAGCCGATTCATCCTCCAGACCCGACTCGACTACTACGACGCCGACGACCTGATCAAGATTGTCAAACGCACCTGCCAGCTCCTCGAGATCGAGGCCGACGCCGAAGGCACCCGCGAACTGGCCAACCGGGCCAGGGGCACGCCCCGAATCGCCAACAACCTCGTCTCCTTCGTCCGCGACTTTGCCCAGGAACGGGCCGCCGGCATCATCACCAAGCCGGTCGCCATGGCCGCCCTCGAACTGCTCGAGATCGACGCCGCCGGACTCGACGAGATGGACAAGCGCATCCTCCGCCTCATCGCCAACCAATACAAGGGGGGCCCGGTCGGTCTCTCCACTCTCGCCGTCGCCGTCGGCGAGGAACCGGACACCCTCGAGGAAGTCCACGAGCCCTACCTCATCCAGAGCGGCTACCTCAAGCGCACCGCCCAGGGGCGCGTCCTCACCGAACAGGGTTACCGCGCCATCGGCCTGAAGGCCCTGACCGGCGACCAGCCGACGCTGTTCTAGCCGACGAACAAAACGTAGCATGCAACGTAGCAACCTACGTATTCTTTTCGGATCAAAAACAAACCGTAGGATACTGGAATGGCGCTTAGTTGAGGGTGCTTGTCGTAGTATTGTCTCGGACAACCGTCGCGGCTGGCCGGGGACGTCCAGCCCTACCCCGGATGCTTTGGTTTCCGGTGGTAGGGCGAGGGCCTCCGGACCCGCCGTCGAAGCGCAACCGACAGCTCGTTGGCTCATCCAGTTCATTCGCTAACTGGGCGCCATTCTGGGATACTACGGTTTGCTTGATCGCGGATTGCCATGCCTGCCCTGTCTCTCGCAACTGTCCAACCCGCCGGCGACCTCCGCCGGCGGATGGAGCTCAATTTCCGGCGGCTCCACGATTCCGAGTTTCATTTTGACTCCATGCGCGTCTGCTCGACCGCCCGTGAGGCGCCCGGGGACTGGATCGGTCGCGCTCTCCTCGGCCTGAAACTTCACGCCCACGCCCTCGACCGGGAAGCGCCCCATCGTCTCGAGATCCTCGACCGCCTGCCCGAAGCGTTCAACTCGCGAGGCTATATCGGCACCATCCTTCCAACCGGGTGCGTCGATGAAAACCAGATCGGTGGTCACAACGCCCTGCTCTGCGGTCTCGCCGCCGTTTTCCAACTCGACCACGACGAACGCGCCCTCACCTTCGGCCGGACCATCATCCGCGAACTCTTCCTGCCGGTCGCCGAATCCCGTCACCACCGAACCCGCCTTCTCTTTCAGCAATGAAAATTCCCGTCATCCTCGTGACCGGCTTTCTCGGCAGCGGAAAGACCACCTTCCTTAGGGAAATCGCCCGGACCCGGCCGGAGCAGCGCCTTCTTTTTCTCGTCAACGAATTCGCCCGGACCGATCACGACAGCCTGGCTCTTCGATCGACCGGCCGCCCCACCCACAGCGTGGTCGGGGGCAGTCTTTTCTGTGAATGCAAGGCAGCGGATTTCGTGCGGGTGATGGAGCAGGACGTTCTCGCCGAGAACCGCCGCCAGGCTCTTGACGCCGTCATCATCGAGACCAGCGGCATCGCCGATCCCGAGGCGATCGGCCGGATCATGCGGGATTTCGGCCTCGATATCGCCTTCCAGATCCAACGCATCGTCAGCCTCGTCTCCCCCACCTCCTTCCTCAAACTCGTCCACACCCTGCCCAATATCGCGGCCCAGATCCGGACCAGCGACCTCGTCCTGATCAACAAGACCGACCTCGCGACCGAGGACGCGATCATCGAAACCGAGAGCCGTATCCAGGCCATCCATCCCGGCGTGGAGTCGGTCCGCTGCACCTTCGGAAAGGCACCCTTCGCCTTCGTCACCCGCCAGACCAACCTGCCCCTGGCCGAACTCGCCACCGCCGCGTCCAACCCCTACACCACCCGCACCCTGCCCTTCCCCACTCCCGTCTCCAAGCCGGCCCTTGAGGCCTGGCTCGACGCCCTTCCACCAGACATCCTCCGGGTCAAGGGAACCCTCCGCACCCACCAGGGCTGGGTCCACGTCGACAAGACGATCGAAAGCTGCGAGCTGACCCCCGGAACCGAAACCGAGGCCCCCGCTCTCGTCCTCATCGTCCCCGATGAGTTTGAATCTGGCCTCGCCTCCCTTCAAGGGCCGACCCGAGTCGTTGCCACCTGATGATTACAGCGCACGAGGATGCGGACGGAAACGAGGATTTCCCCGCGATGGTAATCAAACGGAACCTCCGAAATCACTTCGACAGGCAGCTCTAGAGAGACCGTCGCCCCGAGCAGCAAGACACAGACTTTCCGGTAAGCATCCATCAACTTGCGCGCATGAGCCTGCTTGGCTCCTGAAGCGCCGTCATCACACCACCGGCTCCCAACAGCCTTCGGCTGAGGAACGGTAGGCCGCCTCCATCATGGAGACGGCGTCCTGAGTGGCGGCAAGGTCGGCCGCAAGTTCGTCGGCGGGGATCTCGCCCCGGATGGCAGCGACCAGGCGGTCCACCCGGGTCGGACGTCCTTCGACGGACTCGACCGGCCGAGACTTCCCGTCGGGTCCGCCGATGACGTAGCCGCTACCGGGATTCCAGAGCGTCTTTTCCGATCCGGTGATTTCGAGACCGCCGATCCCGCCGGTCTGGGTCCAGGCGGCCTCCACCGTCCCGAGGATGCCGGAGGCGAAGCGCAACTCGGCCAGGCCATAATCATCGGTCGTCGGGTAGATTCCGGAATGATTGGCGATGGTCGCCCAGACTTCGCTGACCGGGCCGAAGAGGGTGCGGACCAGATGGAGGGCGTGCGTGCCCATGTCCATGAAAGCCCCGCCGCCGGATAGTTCCGGCTGGTAGAACCAGTTGAGGTCCGGGTTGTCGAACCACCGCCCATAGGCCGCATGATGGGCGTTGCGGTAGCGGATCCGGGTGATTGTCCCAAAGGCACCCTCCTCGATCAACCGGGCCACCCGCTGCATGAGTCCGTCAAAGGGCTGGAAGTAACCGCAGAATAGAGTCGTCGGATACTTGGCGAGGAGCGCCTGCACCTCCTGCAATTCGACGACTGTGGTGACGAGCGGCTTTTCGCAGAAGACGGGCTTGCCCACCGGGAGGGCCTTCTTCAGGAGGGGCAGGTGCCGGGTGTTCTCGGCGCAGATGATGAAGCCATCGACTTCGGGCTTCGCGAGAAGCGTATCGATATCCGGCTCGAACGGCGCGCCGAATTCCTCGGCGTAGCGCCAGCCGCGCTCCTGATCATCATCCCAGATGCCCGCAATCTTCCGGCCGTCGGAGGCGTTGATGATGTTGGTGAGGAATCCGCGGGTGTGGATATGGGCGGTTGAGAGAAGGGCGATTTGTGCCATGGCGAGCGGAGGGAAGGAAGAGGTGGTCGTGTTGAGGTTTCAGCGGGACAGGGATCAGCTTGAGCAAGAATACTCAGACCAACTGAGTCCTGTTACATTGAGGTGGATACAAGAATGGATTGGCGCGCTTAAATCAAATATCAAAAGCGGGAACCGGCCCTTCTTCCCCTTGTGAGCTTTCCCCATGGGTGCGTATATAGGAGCGTTACGATATTATTCATCCTCATCATACCACACCATGCACAGACCAACCTCCAACGAATCCCGCAGTGGATTCACCCTAGTCGAAATCATGATCGTCGTGATCATCATCGGCCTGCTAGCAGCCCTGGCGATCCCCGCGATTCACAACTCCCAGCGGGCGGCCAAAGGAGCCACCTTCATCAATGACGTCCGCACCTATGGCGCCGCTGCCGAAGTCTTCAGCCTTGAAACTGGAGATTACCCGGAGGCGGCCGGAGCCGGCGTCATGCCGACCGGTCTCGGCGAATACATTCCCACCATGAAATGGACGGCGCCCACCCCGATTGGCGGAAGCTGGAATTTCCTGAAAAACAGCGATGGAATCGTCTCCGCCTTTGGTGCCACCGGTCACAATGCGACCAACGCCCAGTTGATGCACATCGAATCCAAGTTCGACGACGGCAGCCTCTCGACCGGAAAACTGCGGACCATCGCCGGCGGGTACTACTACATCGTCGCCGAGTAAGCACCGGGGAGCGGCAACGTCCCACCGTTTTCTCAGAGCATCGCGTGACAATCCGGTGTAGCCACGCCGCTGGGTCGGCGTTCCCGAAAGCAACTCCGCCAAAGGCACGTCGACATAGCGACGTGGCTACAGAATAAGCCTCAGATCGTCTCAGACAGCACCCAGGGGTCCCTGCAAGCGAACTCGCCGAATCCGGCTCTGCGTTACTTCCGCCGGGCGATCTTGGGCAGACTACCGGTCCGGACGGTCACTTCGCGCCCGCGTGCCTGACTCTGGTAGACCGCCTCGAGGATGGCGATGACCCGGATGGATTCAGTCCAGGGAACCGGAGATGAAAGGTCCCGGCGCACACAGTCGGCGAAGGCGGCCAGTTCGGCATGGTGTGGTGGAACCACTCGGCCGGGGTTTTCCAGTGTCCCCTGTTCGAGCGCGCCTTCGGTCACCCCGGTAAATTCGGTCGAGGGCCACTTGACCCCGCCCTCCAGTCCGAAAAGCTGGCAGCTCATGTCTTCCTTTTCGGATTGATGACCAAGCCAGCTGGTCTCGAGGACCAGCGTTGAGCCGTTCCGGAAGCGGACAAAACCGTTCGCAAAATCCTCGACGGAAACGAGGTCCCGGTCCCATTCACCCCACCCTCCCGGTATCTTGTGTCCCTTGGCGAAATTGGTCCGGGTGGTGCCTGTGACCCGCGAAGGGGTCGGATGATCCATCAACCACAGACAGAGGTCGAGCGCGTGAACCCCGATGTCCATGCAGGGGCCTCCGCCGGACAACTCCTTCTTGAGAAATCCAGGAGAAACCGGGATCAAGTTGCGGCGGGTGGCGTGGACCCGCGCATGGTAAACCTTGCCGAGTCGGCCCGCATCGACCCATTTGCGAACGGCCTGGGCGGCCGGGGTGAAACGCATGTGCTGGGCCGTCATCAGCTTGAGTCCCTTGGCGTCGGCCAATTCGCCCATCGAACGGACCTCTTCGGTTGTGACCGCGAGCGGCTTCTCGCAGATGACATGACAACCTGCATTGAGAGCCGCGGTGACCGCCGGGGTATGAACCTTGTTCGGCGTACAGACATCAACAATGTCGAGCTCCAGTCCGAGCATTTCCCGGTAATCCGTGAAACGCTTCTTGAACCCGAACTGCTCACCCACCACGACAAGGCGTTCTGCGGAGACATCGGAGATGGCGACGATCTCGACATCCGGAACCGCCAGCCATCCAGGAATGTGTTGCCCGGCGGCGATCCCGCCAACCCCGATCAGACCAACCCGAAGCTTCTTTGCCATGGGCCAAAGATGAGAGGCTCCTGCGGAAAAACAAGGCGGAATGACCGTCTCAAATCCTTATCCACTCGACCCGGAGGAAGCTTCCTCCTAAAAGAACCCCATGCCCGCACGAAAGAACCTCCGCTTCCGCCAGATCCATCTTGATTTCCACACAGCCCCACAGATCCCCGGGATCGGCGCCCGTTTCGATCGCAAACACTGGCAGCAGACCCTGAAGACGGGCCACGTCGACTCGATCACCCTTTTCTCCAAATGCCACCATGGCTGGAGCTACCACCCGACCAAAGTCGGTCAGACCCATCCGCATCTCGACTTCGACCTGCTCCGGGCTCAGTTCGATGCCTGCAAGGAGATCGGTGTACAGGCGCCCATCTACATCTCTGCGGGAGTCGACAATGTCGCTTCCCACGAGCATCCGGAATGGCGCGAAGTCGACGCCAACGGCCAGTACTGCGGCTGGAACCGACGCATCGTCGATGCGGGCTTCCACATGATGGACTTCCACTCCCCCTACCTCGATTATCTCTGCGAGCAGATTGCCGAAGTGGTCGCCGCCTATCCCGACGCCGACGGCATCTTCCTCGACATCATCCACCAGCACCAATCCTGCGGCCGCTGGTCGATCGAGTTCATGAAAGCCAACGGGCTCGATCCGACGAAGGAAGGGGATCGCGAGGAATCCAGCCGCCAGGCCCTCCTGAAATACTTCAAGCGGACGACCGAGGCCTGCCTCTCCGGACCCAACCGGAAGATGCCGGTTTTCCATAATTCCGGACATATCACCCCGGGCAGCCGGGATATACTGCCCTTCTTCAGCCATCTCGAACTCGAGTCGCTTCCGACCGGCGGATGGGGGTATGACCATTTCCCGCTTTCAGCCAAATACGTCTCCAATCTCGGATTGGATTACCTGGGGATGACCGGCAAGTTCCACACCACGTGGGGCGAGTTCGGCGGCTACAAACACCCCAACGCCCTCCGCTACGAATGCGCGTCCATGCTTGCCTGGGGCGCCAAGTGCAGCATCGGCGATCAACTCCATCCCGCGGGCTCCCTTGACGAGTCGACCTACCGCGGGATCGGCATCGCCTATGCCGAGGTCGAGGCCAGGGAACCCTGGTGCGTCGGGGCCCGATCGCTGGCCGATATCGCCATCCTATCCAGCGAATCCGAAAATCCCGACCCCCACCATCGCAACCGGCCTTCCGATACCGGAGCCACCCGCCTGCTCCTCGAAGGACATTTTCTTTTCACCGTCATCGATCGGTCCATGGCGTTTTCCCCCTACCGCCTGCTCATCCTTCCCGATGATATTGCCGTGGATCCGAGCCTGGCCCGCAAACTGCGCGCCTATCTTCGGAAGGGCGGCAGGATCCTCCTGTCCGGAAAGAGCGGACTCAAACCCGACGGATCCGGTTTTGCCCTGAACATCGGGGCCACCTGGTCGGGGCAAAGTGAATACCAGCCCGACTTCATCCTGCCTGTGGCCGGACTGCGGCCCTCCTTCGTTGATTCCCCTTTCGTCACCTACCTGCCGTCACAACGGATTCGAGCCACCCGGGGCGAATCGCTGGGCCAGGTTTTCGATCCCTACTTCAACCGGGCCTGGGACCACTTTTGCAGTCATCAGCACGCCCCGGCCCGTCCGGAAGCCTCCGGCTACGACCTCGGAGTGACCCATGGCGGACTGACCTACCTCGCTCATCCGATCTTCACTCTCTACCAGGCCTACGGGACGGTCGCCCTCAAGGAATTCTTCGAGAACCTCGTCCGCTCCCTGATCGGGAACGACGAATCGTTGCGCGTCGATCTGCCCTCGACCGCCCGTGCCACCATCAACGATCAGCCCGGTGAGAAACGCTTTGTGCTCCATCTTCTCCACGCCCCCACCGTGGCGCGCGGCGGGAGCCTGGAAAAGCCCTCCCCGCTCCTTTCCCACCCTCCGAAGCAGATCGAGGTGATCGAGGATCTCATTCCCATCGGTCCGGTCGAAGTCTCGCTCAGGCTGCCCCGAAAAGTGACCGGGGCCCGTCTGGTCCCCGGTGGGAGGAAACTCAAGATCAGCCAGTCGGGGGGCCGCACCATTGTCCGCGTCCCCCGCTTTGAATGCCACGCCATGGTGGAGCTGACCTGAGAGGCCGCCTTACCGGTACAACCCGGTCGGGGGAACCGGGGTGAGCATATTGTACTGTCGGATGGCCAGCTGCCACCAGGAGGCCAGCGCGGCCGCCGGTCGCGACCAGATATGGGTGTGCAGCCAGATGACCGAGTCGGGGTCCATCAGGAGTGATGTTTTTTCCCGGGCGGTCAGCGATCCGGGACCCGCCCGGAGGAGGCGTTCCCGCAGCTCATCCAGATGTGATGTTTCCGGCCGTCGGCTCTGGTCTTTTTCCCGAAGCAGGGAGACGTGAACGGCGTTCACGTAGGGATCCAGCACCGCCTGGATCAGACCATAGTCCGCCGCCAATTCACTCAGCGGCCGGGGACTCTCGCGGCAGGCCTCGAGATGATGTTCCAGCCGGACGAGGATTTCCGGTGGAGCGGTTTCCTCGGGCGTGAGGAAAATACCGGCCCGCCGGGCGGCTTGCCCGAGACGTTCGCTCGCGGTGACCAGAGAAACCGGGATCGAACCGAGCAAGCCCAGAAAGACCGGAGACATCCAGTAAAAGAAGGCCGGATTGATGAGAAAACCCGCCGCTCCCCAGACCAGTCCCGTCAGGGTCTGGCCGGCATGAGTCAGGATCGCCTCCCGCCAATCCGGTCCCGTCGATCCACCCCGTCGCTGAGTCGCCCAACTCACGCTCCGGCCCAGGAGAATGGAAGCGACAAACTTGCTGTGAAAATACATCAGGACCGGCGCGATCAAAAGGGACGCCAGATTCTCCAGGGCCACGCCCAGGGCGATTCGTCTCCAGCCTCCGAATGTCCGGGCGGCATCGCCCTGCCTCGCCAGATCCAGCAGACTGAGCACCTTGGGTAGAAACAGGATGACCACGGTCCCCAGGAGCAGAAGGAAACCCTGCTCGCCGATGCTGATATCGAAAACATCCCAGAAACTGTCGCCGGCGATCAGGGTGAGCCCCGTCGCCTCAAACCGATAAACCAGCAGGGTGCTCAGGAGCAGAAAGAGAAGCCAGAGCGGCGATGCCACGTAGGCCATGATACCGAGAAAAAGGTGCAGACGGCTGACCGGCTTCAGACCCCGGGCCGCCAGAAGCCAGCTGTGCTGCAGATTGCCCTGCGACCACCGCCGGTCGCGTTTGGCAAAGTCGATCAGGTTGGCCGGTCCCTCCTCGAAGGAATCGTCAATGTCATAAGCCAGCCAGACCGACCACCCGCCCCGCCGCATCAGGGCGGCCTCGACGTAATCATGACTCAGGATCTTTCCGCCAAACGGTTCGCTTCCCGGAAGATCGGGAAGGGCACAGTGATCGATGAACGGAGCCAGACGGATGACCGCATTATGGCCCCAGTAATTTCCCTCCCCCTGCTGCCAGTAGTTGAGGCCGGCCTGAAAGACCGGGCCGTAGAGCCGGCTGGCAAACTGCTGCATCCGGGAGAACAGGGTGGTGCCCCGGACGAGCCTGGGCGCGGTCTGGATGATGCCGACCCCCGGATTCTTCTCCATCATCCGGACCAGTTGGACCACGGAACGGCCCGACATGATGCTGTCGGCATCCAGCACCACCATGTAGCGATAGCGCCTTCCCCAGCGGCGACAGAAATCCGCCAGGTTCCCGCTCTTCTTGTTGATATTGACCTTCCGCTTTCGATAAAAAAGCCGCCCGCGCGCCCCCAACTGCTGCGCCAGAGCCACCCAGGCCGCCTCCTCCTCGATCCAGCGATTGGGATCGGGTGAGTCGCTCAGGATAAAAAAATCAAACGGCTCCAGCCGCCCGGTCTTCTCCAGCGAACGGTAGATCACCCGAATACCCTCAAAGACACGGCTGACCTCCTCATTGCAGATCGGCATGACAATCGCCGTCGGGGCCAGTTCGGTCGCGTCATCCGGCTCGGACCAGTCCACGCTGCGGGTCACCCGGCAGAAATCCCCGCCTCTCAGCCGAAGGTAGAAGCCCAGCAACGCCTGGGCGAAGCCAAAGGCGATATTGGCGAAGAGAACGGCGAACAGGATGAGGATGACGGCCTTGAGCCGATCGAATCCGGACCGCCAGAAGAGATCGGCCATCATGACCACCGCCAGGCCGGTCAGGACCAGAACAACCGTTCCGATGAAAATCCGGCGCCGGGTGCTACGCGCCAGGTTCAATCTGTCCGGTTCAAAAAGAGTCATCGGATCACGGAAAGGTGAACGGGGCGGAATCCATCAGCGCGTCAGATAGAAAAGCGCGCCGAGGCCCGACAGGAAAAGGATCCACAGGAAGAGTGCCCGAATCAGTGGCCATCGCTGGAAGGTGTCCCAGGTCCCGCCGGCGGCGCTCACGATCGGGCCGAGGTCGATCGGCCGGGGAGCCATGTTGGTGAACTGAAAATCGGGACCCGCTTCGAGGAAACAGTCCCGCATCAACCCGGCCATCTCTTCAGGGAGCGGGTCGGGGCCGAGGAAATGCTCCGGCCACCGGTCCGGCACATCCGCCATGGTCAGGGCCAGGCGTCCCTGAATCGACAGCCGATTCTGGGTGACCTCGTCCTGCCCGAGGACATGGTGAAACCAGACGGCCATGGTCCGGTCCGCCAATTGCATGGTCAACGTGACCGGATCCCCGCCCTGCTCCTTCGATTCCTCAACCGCCCGCTTCACGATCCCGTTGACCAGACCGCTGAGCAGGATGCGGTTCCGGATGCGATGCGCCCGCAGATAACTCTCGACCCGGGAGTAGGCCTCATCCCATTCCGACGCATGCGGAATGACCGTCGTCCCCGATGAACCTACGGATGCCATCGGTAGACCCAGGTTTCGGTCAGGGTTTCGAAGCCCGAACGCAGATGGCAATGGAGATCGATCGGTTTTCCACCCTCGAGCGCCTCGACCCCGAAGGATACCCTCCAGGTGTCCGTGACCGGATTCTTCTTCACCTCCGAGTGCAGGAAACGGGCTCCCTCGGGGACGCCGATGACCGCGTCGATCGGACTGTCCGCGGCCATGCCGGCCAGGTGACTTCCTGCAAATTCCACCACGAAGAGCCGCGACAATCCGTTGCCCGGAAGACTTCCGCTGCGCGTGCTGACGGTCCGTCCCACCGGCGTGACCACGCCCCGGTCGAGGGCCCAGAGAATGTTGTACTCCAGATCGAACCTCCGGCCCGGCTGAAGCGGCTCATCAGGTATCCAGAATGCCACGACATTATCCATGTACTCGTTCCCGGTCGGGAGCTCGACCAGCCGCACCCGGCCCGCGCCCCAGGTTCCGTTCGGCTCCACCCAGGCCGTCGGTCGCAGATCAAACTTCGCCTCAAAATCCTGATAGTGGTCAAAATCGCGGTCGCGCTGCAGAAGCCCGAAGCCCTTCAAGTCGGCCACGGGAAAATCCGTCGCCTGAACCGTGGGCGGACTGTTCAGTGGCCGCCAAATCCAGTTGTCATCCGCCACCCTTACGGCGAGGCCGTCCGAATCGTGGACCTCCGGGCGGAAATCGTCGCCCGGCTGAATCGTATTCTCGCCGTACCAGAACATGCTGGTCAGGGGAGCGAGGCCGATCGCCTCCACTTCTTGCCGCAGGAAAAGCGAAGCCGCCACCTCGATGACCGATGTCTCGCCCGGAACAATCCGGAAGCGGAATGCACCGGTCAGACTCGGTCCGTCTAAAAGGGCAAAGACCGTGATCGAGGTGGCATCCGCCTCCGGCTTTCCCAGCCAGAAGGCGACAAAGGCCGGAAACTCCTCCGGCCCGCCCAGACCGGTGTTGACGGCGATGCCCCGGGCCGAAATCCCATAAGCCTGCCCCATGCCGAGGGCTCGAAAATAACTGGCCCCGAGGAAGACCACCAATTCATCGAAATAACCGGGCCGGTTCAGGGGATGGTGCAGACGAAAGCCCGCATACCCCAGGTTCCGCGGGAGGCGCCCGACTTCGATCCGGGAACCGTAGGAGAAGAAATCCGAGACGAAGGGGATCTCCTGCGCGAAAGCGTCGGAAAACTCCGAGATCTGGACCGGATCCTGGAAAATCCCGCCGGGATGGAAGAACTGAACCTGAAACGGCAGGCCCTCATCAATCCAGAGCGCCTGTTGCGGAAGGAAGCGGATGTCCTGATACTGCGAGTAGTCGAGGTCCTTGAGCCAGGACGGCAGGCGATCGCGACGTTCTTTGAAGGGCTTCTGCGCCCGTTCTTCGGCCTGTTTCCGGACGAAATCGAGATCGACACGGACCCGATCGAGCGCCTCGGAACTCGAGACGGTCCAGATAAGGAGCAGCAGCAGCCACCTCTTTGCCTGCACTTTGAATGATCCGGGTGTGTTCATGTGGCGATTTCGGACGCGATCCAAACGAATCCATACCCGAAAAGAAAGAATTCCGAACCGAAATCCCGAATTCGTCAACCCGGCTCTCGGTGACCGGGAAGATCCCCAGGTCGGCGACACCTGTGTAAACCTCTATTTATCAATTTTTTTCAAACTTGACCGTCCGTTATCCGATCGAACCTGGACCCGCCATTGCCGTCGCGACCGCACAACGGGAAAGCGAGGAGCCCGAACGTGCCCGCGCAACAAGAAATTGTTTTGCCGGTGGCACCGTCCGGACCGTAATTTCCTTCTTCACGACATGGCGCAACTCGAAATTGTTCACTACGGAAATCCCATTCTGCGCAAGAAGGGCGAACCTGTCGTCTCGTTTGATCAAGCCCTGAGCAAACTTGGCGCCGATATGGTCGAGACCATGCACAGCGCCGAAGGGATCGGACTGGCTGCCCAGCAGGTCGGCCTCGCCCTCCAGTTCTGCGTGGTCGACCTTCGCGGAGGCGACTGGACGTTCGATTTTGAACTGAACGGATCAGTCAACCCTCCTCTGGATCTGATTATGCCCCTCTACGTGGCCAACCCCATGGTCACAGCCCGAACAGAGCCCGTGACCACCGCGAGTGAGGGGTGTCTCTCCTTCCCCGAGATCCACGGCGACATCGATCGCCCCGACTTCATCGAGGTGCGGTACAAGGATCTGGAAGGGCGAGACAACCTCCTGACCTGCAATGGCATGCTCTCCCGCTGCATCCAGCATGAAGTCGATCACCTCAATGGCGTCCTTTTCATCGACCGGATGCACCGGAGCAGTCTGGCGGAAATCGATCAGGCGGTGAAGAGACTGAAGAAACAGACCCGGAAGAACCTGAGGAAAGCGAATTGATATGAGTAAAGGCGATGGCATGAACTACGCGCCGAAAGGCAAACCTTCTCCCGTGGTCAAACCGGGCGAGTTTCCCTTCGCCGCCGTCCACCTCGAACACGGTCACATTTACGGACAATGCAACGGCCTGGTCGAGGCAGGGGGCACTCTCAAATGGGTCTTCGATCCCGATCCAGCCAAGGTGGACGCATTCCGCAAGGCATTCCCCCAGGTCAGGGTGGCTGAAAGCCTGGAACAGGTCCTCGACGATCCCGAAATCCTGATGGTGGCTGCCGCCGCCATCCCCTGCGACCGGGGCCCCCTCGGCTGCCGGGTCATGCAGGCCGGCAAGGACTATTTCACCGACAAGACCCCGTTCACCCGCCTCGATCAACTCGAGGAAGCCCGGAAAGTCGCCGCCACGACCGGTCGGCGCTACATGGTCTACTACAGCGAACGACTCCATGTGGAATCCGCCATCTTCGCCGGCGACCTCGTTCAGGACGGTGTCATTGGACGGGTCGTCCAGGTGCTCGGACTCGGCCCCCATCGGCTGAGCAAGCCCTCCCGTCCGGACTGGTTCTTCAACCACCGGCAGTATGGCGGAATCCTTTGCGATATCGGCAGCCACCAGATCGAACAGTTCCTCTTTTTCAGCGGGGCGACCGACGCCACCGTGACCAACGCGGCCGTCGGCAACTTCAACAACCCGGACAAACCGGAACTCGAGGATTTCGGGGAGGCCTCCCTCGTGGCCGACAACGGGACCTCCAATTACTTCCGGGTCGATTGGTTCACCCCCGACGGACTCGGCACCTGGGGCGACGGCCGTACCATCATCCTGGGCACAAAGGGCTACATCGAATTGCGCAAGTACATCAATGTCGCCACCCGGGCCACCGGGGATCATCTCTTCCTCGTCACGGGCGATGGGGAACAGCACCTCGAACTGGCCGGCAAAGTCGGCTACCCGTTCTTTGGCCGGCTCATTCTCGACAGCCTGAACCGGACCGAGAACGCCATGACCCAGGCCCACGCCTTCAAGGCCGCCGAACTCTGCGTGAAGGCCCAGTTGGCCGCCCGCCGGATCGGACCTGGTTGAGGGGCGACAGAAACGCACGCCCTGCCCGAAAGCATCCGGGGCGGGATCTTGGTCCATTTCGCCCGAAGCGTCCGGCCGATGGGTTTGGACCTGCGCAGCAATCCTTCTTATCGTCACGCCTTCGATTGCATCAGCCAGGCTACTTCTTAAGATTAGGCTTGCTTCATCCGCCGGAATCCCCCACCCTGCAGACACAGAAAGGCGGGTCGCCTACCCCAAACGACCCGCCACTCTGTTACTTGTGTTAACCCCAAAACTCCCGCCCGTAGGCGGGAACTCTGTTAACGACTTGCAATGCGGTAGATTCGCGTTCGCTCAAAATGTTCAAAGTGCGGCGAACCTATTCGCCCGCGTAATAGCGCCTAGACCATGGGCTAAACAGAGCCAGCGTCTTTTTGACAGCAATCGCCATTTCCGCTACCTTGCGCTTCAGGCGTCAACCCCGCTCAAATCATGCGCACCTTGGAATCCAAGCCTATCGTCGAGCCTTCAAAAACCTTCTGTCCCCATTGCCGGGAAGATGTCATTCCCCATCTGGTTGCCGACGGCATCGAATACGCCAACCCGGTGGATCTGATCGGTCTCACCCACGCCAATTCCAAAGCGGGTCACCACTACCACGGCGAGTGCCCCAAATGCCACCACCCCCTTTACTCGCCCATGGCCGAGACACTGAATCGGCAGGAAAGCCGCTTTGACTGGCAGACCCTTCTCTATGTGGTCGGAGCGATCGCCCTGATGGTGATCATCTATTTCGCCTTCAATCGCTGAAGCGGTTGTTGCGGATTCGGCTTGCCTGCCCGCACCGGTGACGGGCCACTTCCTCTGTTCACTCCAGGACAGGCCCGCCCCGGGACCCGGTAAAGGCCCGGGGAGCAGGAACCTGCGCCTGGATCCCTTCGGATGGCGGACCTCCTGAGCCGCCGCTCACCTGCTCCATCCCGCAAACCCGGCAAATCCTTTTCTTGCAAATTTCATATCATCGTATCTAGATACGTCGATATGTATGGGTTGTCCTCGTCGGATAACCAAATCTCGACCCGCCCGACCTCATGCCCAATCCAACGCTGAATCAACTTCGGACCATCCTGAAAGAGCGCATCGCGCTCCTCGACGGGGCCATGGGCACGATGATCCAGGAGCACCGACTTGAAGAATCCGATTTTCGAGGCACCCGCTTTACCAACCATACCCATCCCCTGAAGGGAAACAACGACATCCTCTGCCTGACCCGGCCGGACATCATCGAGTCCGTCCACCGCGCCTACCTGAAGGCCGGCGCGGATCTGATCGAGACCAATACCTTCAACGCCAACCGGATTTCCCAGGCCGACTATGGACTCGAATCCATCGTTCCCGAACTCAATGAGGCCGCCGCCATTCTGGCCCGGAACGCGGTTGACCGGGAGATGTCCGAAAATCCCGGGGATCCGCGCTTTGTCATTGGCACCCTCGGCCCAACCAACAAGACGGCGACTCTTTCGCCCGACGTGAACAATCCGGGCTATCGCGCAGTCGACTTTGACCAATTGGTGGAAAACTACGCCGAACAGGCGATCGCCCTCCTCCGGGGCGGGGTCGATCTGATCATGGTCGAAACCATCTTTGACACCCTCAACGCCAAGGCGGCCCTCTTCTCGCTCGACCAGGCCTTTGCCTCCGCCGGCCGCTCGGTCCCCGTCATGGTCTCGGTCACGATAACCGACGCGTCCGGACGGACCCTATCCGGCCAGACGGTCGAAGCGTTCTGGAACTCCATCGCCCACACCGACCCGTTCAGCGTGGGGATCAACTGTGCCCTGGGCGGCCGGCAGATGCGTCCCTACCTTGAGGAACTGGCCTCCCTCACCACGGCCTATGTCAGTTGTCACCCCAATGCGGGTCTGCCCAATGCCTTTGGCGAGTACGATGAAACCCCTGACGAGATGGCGGAGACTCTCCGCGAATTCGCCGCCAACGGCTGGGTCAATCTCGTCGGCGGCTGCTGCGGTTCGACACCCGACCATATCCGCGTCCTCCGGGAAGCCGTCACCGGACTGGCCCCGCGCCGTCCGCCCACCTTCGTTCCCGCCCTTCGTCTGAGCGGACTCGAGGCCCTCACCATTCACTGAACCTCGATCCACCCACCATGACCCAGCCATCCGAGCCCGGTAGGTCCGTCGCCTCCCAATTCATTGTCGTCGGCGAACGCACCAACGTG
Organism: Opitutaceae bacterium; assembly: GCA_041395105.1. Taxonomy (NCBI): domain Bacteria; kingdom Pseudomonadati; phylum Verrucomicrobiota; class Opitutia; order Opitutales; family Opitutaceae; species Opitutaceae bacterium. The sequence goes on from JAWLBB010000002.1 coordinate 783,053, forward strand.
ACCGGTTCGCCCCGGTTCGCCAAATGCATCAAGGCCGGCGATTATGACGGGGCGCTCGCCATAGCGCGTCAGCAGGTCGAAAACGGTGCCAATATCATCGATGTGAACGTCGATGAGGGCATGCTCGACAGCGAGGCGGTCATGGTCAAATTCCTCCATCTGCTCGCGGCCGAGCCGGAAATCTCGCGGGTTCCGGTCATGCTGGACAGTTCCCGCTGGTCGGTCCTCGAAGCCGGACTGAAATGTCTCCAGGGCAAGGGCATCGTCAATTCGATCAGCCTGAAGGACGGAGAGGCCCTTTTTCTCGAGCGTGCCCGCCTCGTTCGGCGTTACGGGGCGGCCGCCGTCGTCATGGCCTTTGACGAGGAGGGACAGGCCTCCGACCGGCGCCGCAAGGTCGGGATCTGCACCCGCGCCTACCGTCTGCTGACCGAGAAGGTGGGATTCCCCGCCACCGATATCATCTTCGATCCGAACATCCTCACCGTCGCCACCGGGATGGAGGAGCACAGCAACTACGCGGTCGATTTCATCGAGGCCACCCACGAGATCAAGGCGACCCTGCCCCACGCCAAAGTGAGCGGCGGCATCAGCAATATCTCCTTTTCCTTTCGAGGCAACAACGCGGTTCGAGAAGCCATGCACACCGCCTTCCTCTACCACGCGATCCGGGCGGGCCTCGACATGGCCATCGTCAACGCCGGCATGCTCGGAGTGTATGAAGAAATCCCCGACGACCTGCTCACCCATGTCGAGGATGTCCTGCTCAACCGCCGGCCGGATGCGACCGACCGGCTGATCAGCCTGGCCGAGGGCTTCAAGAAGGTCGCCGGTCGCGAAAACGTCCGCGATCTGGCCTGGAGGGATGAACCGGTCGCCCGACGCCTCTCCCACTGCCTGATCAAAGGGATCGTCGAGTTCATCGACCAGGACGTCGAAGAAGCCCGCCTGCAGTTCGCCCGCCCGCTCGAGGTGATCGAGGGCCCCCTGATGGACGGGATGCGGGTGGTCGGAGATCTCTTCGGCGAGGGCAAGATGTTCCTGCCCCAGGTGGTCAAGAGCGCCCGGGTCATGAAGAAAGCCGTCGCCTACCTGACTCCCTTCATGGAGGCGGAGAAGGAAGCCGCCTTCGAATCCAAGGCCCAACCGCGTTTCCTCATCGCCACGGTCAAGGGCGACGTCCACGACATCGGGAAAAACATCGTGGCGGTTGTCCTCGGATGCAACGGCTACGAGGTGATCGACCTCGGTGTGATGGTGCCGGCCGAGAAGATCATCGCGACCGCGGTCGAAAAGCAGGTCGACATCATCGGATTGAGCGGCCTGATCACCCCCTCCCTCGACGAAATGGTCCACACGGCTCGGGAACTCAAACGCGCCGGCCATCATCAACCGCTGCTCATCGGGGGCGCCACCACCAGTCCGGCCCATACCGCGGTCAAGATCGCGCCCGCCTACGACCAGCCCGTCATTCACGTCATCGATGCCTCCCGGGTGGTCGGGGTGGTCAGCAACCTGCTCAGCGACGATCGCCGCCAGGGGACGATCGACCGGAACCGCCAGACCCAGGAACGGCTCCGGGATGAATTCGCCCAGCGCCGCGCCCAGCGAAGGATGCTCCCCATCGAAGAAGCCCGCCGACGCCGTCCGCTGATTGATTGGGCGACCACCGATCTGGCCACGCCCGCCTTTACCGGCCTCAGGACACTCGAGTCGATTCCGCTGAAGGACCTCGTTCCGTTCATCGACTGGTCGCCGTTCTTCCACGCATGGGAATTGCATGGCCGCTTTCCCGGCATCCTCGATGACCCGGTCGTTGGCCAGGAAGCCCGCGATCTTCATCGGGACGCGATCCGGCTCCTGGAGTCCATCGTGGCCGACGGGAGCCTCCAGGCCCGGGCCGTCGTGGGCCTCTTCCCGGCCAACAGCATCGGCGACGACATCGAGCTCTACGACTCTCCCGGGCGCACCTCCCCGATCGGCCGCATCTGCACCCTGCGCCAGCAATTCGAAAAGCCGGCCGGTCAGCCCAACTACGCCCTGGCCGATTTCGTGGCCCCGCGGGACAGCGGACGCATCGATACCTGCGGTGCGTTTGTCGTCACGGCCGGACACGGCCTCGATGCACTTGTGGCGGCGGCCGAGGCCGATCATGACGACTATACTGCCATCCTTCTGAAAGCACTGGCCGACCGACTGGCCGAGGCCGGGGCGGAATTCCTGCATAAGCAGGTCCGCGACTGGTGCGGTTATGGCCTGGAGGAAGAGCTCTCCCCCGACGACCTCATCCGCGAACGCTACCGCGGCATCCGGCCCGCCCCCGGTTACCCCGCCTGTCCCGATCACACCGAGAAATGGAAGATCTTCGACCTGCTCGAAGCGACGCCGCGGATCGGTGTAACCTTGACCGAGAATCTCGCAATGACTCCGGCCAGTTCCGTCAGCGGACTCTATCTGCACCATCCCGAATCGCGCTACTTCGCCATCGGAAAAATCAATCCCGACCAGGTGGCCGACTACGCCGCCCGCAAGGCAATGTCGCGGCAGGAGGTTGAACGCTGGCTGGCCCCGATTCTCGACTACGACCCGGAATAAGAGGCGGTCCTGAATGGCAATGATAGGAGGTGCTCAGGATGGATCAGGAGATGTAGCCGCGGCAGTCTCTTGCCGCGAATCCACGTCGACACGCCCCTAGAGATCCGGCTTCGCCGAAGCCACGCCGTGACAGGCAGGGGGCGACTACACCCGAGAAACGAACCCGCAGAAAGCCTTGGAGGCTGAGCCAGAGAATCGCCTTTACCTGTGTGGTTCGAGGCTGTCTTGAAAGTGCTGAAGCGTTCCGCCCGATACGCTACCGCAGCAGCGTGAACCCGATCCGGACCTGGGAGGGAAGCCGCTGATCGTAGTTGAGAAGGGTCTCCCCCCAACCGTCGAAATACTGGAGGTGCAGGAAGGAGGCCGCGTTGCCGAAGAAAAGACGATCCATCGGATAGGTCAGATCCAGCTGGAAACTGCCCACCCCGGGCTCCGTTCCGATCCTCACCAGGGTCGACAACTCCAATCCATTCAACTGACCGATCTTGAGGCTCAGGTCAAAATACCCCCGGTATTCGGGAAGATCGGGGTTGTCCGACAAGTCATCGATATAAACGAACCCCCGCGGCATGAATCGCAGATACCAGTCCTTCGGAAGATCATAGCGCAGGCTCGGCCTCACATAAACCGTATTCAGACTCCGGGAATCCTCACCTCCCTGTCCATTCGACTCGTGCTGGTATCCGCCCTCGATCCATTCGAGCTCGAAGCCGAAAAACCGAATGCCCGAATACTGTTCATAATAGAAGAGGCCCGGTTTGTAGCTGGTGTCCAGAAAGGGCTTGGACTCGGATCCGAGGTCCCAGAGTGAGGTTTGCGTATAACCCAGGTAGAGATCGCCCAGAGCGGGCATCGCCGCTGCCAGACTGGCTTCCTCGCTCAACAGTCGGTATTTGAAACCCAGCTGAAACTTCGCGTTCAGGCTCACCCGCGGTCCGACCACGAAATAGATGGGTTCGTAAAAGGAGATATTCCGGGCAAAGCGGGGCACGCGCGACTCTTCAATCTCCCTCGACGATTTCCCGACCGGCGCCGGCTTCATCGGGGAAGTCGGACCGGTTGAAGGTGACCGTCCCGCCTCGTCGCCGGATACCACCTCCACGTAACATCGACCGGCGGCGAGTACCTCCAGCTCGACCGCAAGGAGTCCGTCCAGATCATCCGGAAGAATCCCCCGGTATTCGACAAGCACGGTCGTTCCCGGGGCGATGCCCAGCGGGAAGCCCTCCATCTTCCGCTCCAACTGGACGCTGCGGGATCCCACTCGTGCGACCGTTCTCTCGGGCAGATCAACGCCGGCTTCGATCGCGTCCGGATTGGTCACCGCCACCAGGACCGTCCACTCCCCGCTGGCCCGAGCGGAACGGTCTCCGGTCATCAGACGATATTCGAGCGCCCCGGGAAGCCCCGATGGCCAGGCAAGCAGAAGCAGGAAAGCAAGACGGATCGTGCGCATGGATCCGCCGAACATCGTTCGCCCACGCCCTCTTTACAAGCCGGCGCTCGGAATCTCCCGGACCCTCCACCACCTCCCGGGCATCAGTCCGCCCGCAATCCAAACTGCCGAATGAAACGGGTGAGATCCGGATTGCCCGGCTCCAAAGTGAGAAGAACGTCCGCCCGATCCTGAGCCTCCGCCCTGCGTCCCGCCTCAATCAGATACGAAACGGCCGCCACCAGGAGTTCCCGGTCATAAGGGTGATGCTCCAGAGCATTCCCAAGCGCTCCGATGGCATCGTCCAGCCGACCGGTGGATTGAAGGGCCACCGCATAAACATAGGCCAGTCTGGGATCCTCGCCGTCCAGCCTCACCGCTCGGCCAAGGCTGGTCTGCGCCTCCCCAATCCGGCCACTCCGGGCCTGCAGAAGACCCAGGGAATGATGCAGAGCCGCGGCATCCACTTCGGCCAACCCTTTCTGAAGAAGCGCCTCGCCCTCCGGATCGCGTCCCTGCACCCGGTAGAGATCGGCCAGGTTGACGTAGGCAGGGACAAAACCCGGCTCCAGCCCGATCGCCCCGCGATAGGCTTCCTCCGCCCTCTTCGAATCCCCGCGCAGCTGATAGAAATAACCCATCCGAACCCGGGCCGAAGGATGATCCGCATTGAACTTCTGGGTCCGGACAAACTCGGCAAAGACGCGCTCGCGCGCCGCTGCCTGGTCCGCGCTCAGCAGCGACCCGGGCAGATCCATCAGCTGGGATACCGCCTCCATCCGCACACTGAGCAGGGAGTCGTCCAACATGGGCTGCAACACCTTCAGACGCTCGGACGGCACCAGCCCACCGGATGCCCCCGACGCCGCCATCCGAACGAGAGGATTCGGGTCCGCGTGGAGACGCAAAAATTCCTCGATGGCCCCGGGAACCGGTTGCCGACCCACCAGGCTGGTCGCCGTCGCCCTGACTATTCCCGCCTCCGCCGGGTCCCGGATCAGCGCCAGAAGAGCATCCACCGAACCTGGAGCCTGCTGGCGGCCTGCATGGAGGGCTTCTCCATAGTGGCCAGTCCGCGGCCAGTCCTCACCATACCACTTGCGGGACGCTTCCAGAGACCAGACGGCATCCTTGTCCTTATGGCAGAGGTTGCAGGCATTGGGTGAATCGGTGGACAAGGTCAGGTCCGGTCGCGGGATCCGGAAACTGTGGTCTCTCCGGGGATCAACCACCATGTAGTCCCGCGATGCCATGTGACACTCCACACAAAGCGCACCGGTCGACTCCATCGGGTGGAAGTGGTGGGACGGGGTGTCGTAGGTGGTCGGCATATGGCACGTGGCGCACAAGGCATTTCCCGGAGCCTTCACCCTGAGCGTATGGGGATCATGGCAGTCTGTGCACCGGACCCCCGCCCGGGCCATCTTGCTCTGCCGGAAAGACCCGTAGACGTAGACCTCGGAAAGAATTTGCCCGTCAGCATAATAGAGCCCCTCATCCAGCAGGCGCAGCTCATAGTCGTCCAGGAGCGGCTGACCCTTCGGCGGGGTTTCCCGCAACTGCGTCCTCAACGAATGACACCGCGCGCAGGTCTCTACCTGACGATCGTTGTCCGGCATCGCTGTCCGCCGCGCGATCGGATCCCCGAGGGCGTATTGAAAATACCCGCCACTGGTATCCCGAAGCGAATTGACCAGGCCCATCGATTTCTCGCTCCCCGCCTCCACCTTTCCCGCACGATGGAGCTCCGCCCAGGCGAGATGCCGCGAAGAGGGTCCATGACAGGCCTCGCAGGAAACATCGATCTCCGACCAATCCGTCGCATAGGTGTTGGTCACTTCATCGTAGTTCTTGTGCAGATTGGTCGAATGACAATCCGCACACATGTAGTTCCAGTTCTGACTCACCCGGGTCCAGTGCAGCACATCTCGGTGATCCACTTTCTCGTCCGGATAGAGATGGAACCAGCGCTGCCCGCCCGCCTCGACCGCCCGACTGTCCCACGCGATCCCCAGAGCCTGGAGTCGCCCGTCAGGGAACTCGACCAGGTACTGTTGCAGGGGCGTGACCCCAAAGGTATAGGCGATCCGGAACTCCTGCATCGAACCGTCTCGCCCTTCGGTTTCCGTGAAAAACCCGCCCTCTCTCCGGTAAAATCGGGAGGTCATTCCATTGTAGGTGAAAGTGGTGTCGTTGAAGTCCCCCAGCACCGAGTCCGGCGTGGCGTGATCCATGGCCAGATCGTGGTGCGATCCGGCAAAACCCGCCATCGCCGACTCATGACATTCCCGGCAGGTTTCCCGGCCGACAAAGGTGACCGGAGCAGATCTCCAGGCCGTCTCCTCAACCGGATGGGAAGTCTGGACCGTGCGCCCGCAACCGACAATGAGAACCAGTCCGGCCACCCAGAGCGAGAGCGCCAGGGAAATCAGGAATCGCTGCCGGCCGGTCATCACAATCGGCATTCAGACAGGAGTGGGTATCGCAGGCAAGAACAGGAGGGTTCTCCCTTGGGCTTCAACCGGCATCAGTCGCCGCCTCCGAAAAAGAACTCGACCCCGGCGCCGATCACCGGGTCCGCCCGGCGATTCCAACTCGGTTCTTCCCGGGGAAACTGCACGCCCAGGGTGAATTCGCCGAAAAGCCAATCGTGAAACATCCTCTGGCGGTAGGTGACCGATGCCCCGTAATTGACCCAGGGAATCGGCCGCCCGGTTTCTTCAAAAGCACCAAACTCGTAGGCGATCGCGCGGTTTCTCTTCAGGTCCTGATAGATCGAGAGGGTGGACTGCCAGATCACTCCCTGCGGGGTCTCCCCGAACTCGAAGGTATTGTACCAGCGCACCAGCCAGTCTTCCCCGACCAGGTAGCCCGGCTCGATCGTCGTCCGCGAACCCACTCCCTCGTCCGTCCGGTAATAGACCGATTCGTAAAAACTGATCAGCAGCTTCTGATCGTCCGAAAGATAGCGATATCTGTAGTTGATATTTACATACGGAGCCGGAGAAGAGGAAAGACGAACCCCCGCCCCGATGGAGATCCGCCTCGATTTGGACCAGTCGGGACGGAAGCCCACCCCGGCCAGCAACTCCTCATCCACTCCACCCTGGTAAAAACTGGCGAATCGGGAACTGGTGGTGTAGCGGTCCTCGATCAGATCGTCCGGATCGTCCCGGCCGATGAAGGCATTCAGCCGTCGGCTGGTATTGTCGAGATTCACCTTGACGCGGAAACGCCCGCGAACATCAAACCCCTGCCGGTTCTGCCAGAAGAGATGAACGGCAACCCGGCCTGATGTGTTCTCCTGTTCATTGGCGAAATCATCGGATCCAAGGACGCCGTCCAACCAATCGGCGGATTGATCCAGCCGGTTCTTGAAGGTGTCCCGGTAGCGCTCCATCCACCCGCCCTCCGACTCTTCTTTCTTCACTGCCTCCGGCTCGGCCTCCGCATCCTCATGGCCGGCGGATACTTCGGACGACACCGATTCATCCGGAGATACCGCCGCCACCTCCGCTTCCGCCGGCGACTGATCCAACCCGACCGTTCCCTCAGCCTCTTCTGCGGCTGACAGGGAGTGGCCTCGTCCCCAAAAGACGAGGATGGTTACGATAAAGACTGGTGAGAGCAGGCGCACAAGGACGGAGAAACTGAACGGAGATCAAGTCCACCCGGGACGAAGGAAAAATCAACCGGATGTGATGGATGCCCCCACCGGCCCTGTCAACCCATCGACGGTCTGCGCCATCGGTTCGCAGCCCGAGCTTTCGTCAGCGAAAGAAAAAGGCGCACCCTGCCGGGTGCGCCTCTCCAAACGAAACGAAATTGGGAGCCCTTACTTCTCCGGAGTCGGAGGCGGCGGGTAATTGGCCATGATGTTGGCGATTACACCCTTGATCCGGGTCCTGTCTTCCTCCGTCACGGTTCCCTTGGTGTCCCCGTAGATGTCCTTGGAGGCCCAGCCGCGCCAGACGAGCGTATCTTCGACATTGTCGACGATATCGATGGTCAACGTGGTGGCATTGTAGTTGGTGGTGGTCACTCCACCACCCATGTAGGCGCCACCGTAGCCATATCCGTAGCCGCGGTAACCGCCATAGGTGTAGCCAAAGTCGGTCACATCGGTCTTTTCGGTCATCTGCAGGTACATCACGACGAGAACATCCGCATCGGCGGCCGATCCCTCGGTCAGCCCCTTGGACTCAAGGGCACTCTTCAGGCCCTCCGAAGCCGCTTGAACCGCGCCGGGACCCACCTTGACATTGGTCTTCTTGCTGGTGTCGATGACCGCGTAGGTCTTGACCTTGGAAAAGTCGTAACCCTGAACCGAGTCATACTGGATTTTTGGGGAAGTCGTGCAGGCGGTGAAGCCGAGGGCGATCGTCCCGAGAATTGAGGAGATTAGGAGTTTTTTCATCTTAATGGAAACCGTGCTTGTATCGTCCTGACCGGCACCTGCGACCCATCCGCACATGCGAAAGATTCGCGCCAACAAGACCCTTTGAACCAATGCGAAACCCACTCTCGGTCAAGTGAATAAATCCGATTGTGCCCCGGAGATCAGTCCTGTCGAAGCCCTCCTGGTCCGTCAGTCTGTCCAGGTCCGGCTGCGGTCATCGACCACGAAACGTCTCGCGGGGATTCCGGCGTCCGGATCCGGCTCAGCCTCCGGCGCGGCGCTCCCTCCATCGTCACCGATCCGCCCCGCCACCTCAAGGCACCAGACCCTGAAGGTTTCGAGACCACGGATCCCCGCCCCGGTTATCTCAAGCCTCGTCGTCGACCCCCTCCCGAGTCCGCTCCGGCGACTGGACACCCATCCCTCTTCGACCAGCACCTTCAGGTGCCGATTCAGATTGCCGTCAGTCAACCCGACTTCCTCCCGGAGGACAGTGAATGTGGCCCAACCACAAGCCTGGAGCGCGACCAGGATCCCGACCCGGGCCGGATGCTGCACACAGCGGTGAAGATCAGGCAGACGCATGCCCCATCCCAGATGGCCCTTTCGTCCCGGGCAAGGCAAATGTCAGAACACGAGAACCCCCGGCCCACGCACCACCGTCGGGTCGGTCAACACCTTCTGCGGCAATTCCACTTCCCTGACTCCCTCAAGGAAATAGCGCCGGCCTACCGCGTTGTTCGCCAGGTCCATCTCACGACTGGCTTGGCCACTTTCATAAGTTGCCCCGATTTCATGCGCGTCGGTCACCTGTTCGGCGAATTCCTCCCCGAATTCACGGGTCAGGAGGTAGCTCCAGAGAACATGCCGATAGGCATCGGCGGACAGGGAGGGGATGGATCGGGACATCCGGAAACTCTCGTTCGCCGCATACTGCTTGATGCGCAGAAGGACCGGAGTCCGCAGGGGATAGAGAGAAACCAGGTCGATTTCCGCCTCCGTGAGCGGCTGTTTGTATTGGGCTCCGATCTGCGCAACATCATCCCGGTTCAGCACCAGGCGGGTCCCGCCCCTCGATACCAGGGTATAGAGCAGGGCGGAGTGCCATTGGCTTCCCACCGAGAACTCGACCCGCCCACTGAAACGGCTTCCGTCCGTCATCTCTCCCTGGATCACGCTTCGTAGCATGTCGCCAAGGGCCGCCCGTACCCATTCGATCGGTGAGCCCGACGGACCGGAAAGGACAAACCGGCCCCGCCCTGAGGTCAGCACTTCCGCTGCCGCCAGTTGCTCACCCGAACCCGTGCCGACTGGAGTGGCCACGGCGGACAGTCCGTCCACGTCGACCGCCACCTTCAAAGGGACCAGTCCCACCAATCGAACAACCGACCGGTCAACCTCCACCGCGACCACCCGACCCGCCCGGAACCCGTTGTCCCCCCGGAAAGCCAGCCGCCCGCGGACGCCCCGATAGACCAGTCCCGCCGTCGGATCCAGCGCCAACCGGTCAAACCGGACCGAATCCAATCGGAGCGAGGCACTCAACGGACGTTCGATCATCCGGTTGATCATCCTCCGCGACAGATGGCTCAGGATCGGACCAGTCGCCAGGACGAGCACCACCCCGGCCAGCACGATTATGGCGGCCCCTGCGATCCAACGCCTCATCCGGACCGTCATGCGGCCGCCACCCCGAACGTTGTCTTCTCTTTCAGATCAAGACCATCCGCCGCCTTCCAGATGACAATGGGACCGTCTTCGAGTTTCGTAATATGGCGCTTGTCCCGCTCCGACGGATACCCCAGGCAATGCGAACGATACCGCACCCGGTCGATAATCCGGTCACGGTTGCGGTGTTGATGGCCATAAACATGCACCCTCGATTCCAAGGATCGCAACTGCCGGTCGATGGAGGCACTCCCGGCCACCCGACTGAAGTTGAAGGCATGCCGCGGTTCGATCGATCCGTTGACAAGGGATCCCGGATTTCCCCGCAGCAATTCCTGCCTCGGCAGAAAATGGCTGAAGGTCACGACCGGAATGCGGCGGTCCTCGCGTGTCCATCTCGCGTTGACCGCTCCAAGCAGATCGGCAACCCCACCCGCCGCGATTTCCCCTGGCCAGCGCACCCTCCGGTAATCCGCCCAGATCTCGCGCCAGGGATCCTCATCGTTCCGGCCGATAAAGAGCGAATCGCCGCTTTCCTCCGGTTCATGATACCAGGAATACAGAGGAATCACCTGGACCTTGGCCCCGCCCGACGAGAGGATCGCCGACTCGGTCAACACCCCGACTGCCCCACAGATCGACTCCAGCTGTTCGAGCTTGTGCAGGGAATCCCGACTCCCCTCCCCTGTCCAGAGGTCGTGATTTCCCGGGACAAAAAAGACGGCGGCAAACGCCGAAGCCAAGGAGGCCAGTGTGCTTTCCATCCGGTCCAGTCGATGGCTGACATCCCCCGCCACGATCAGGGCGGCATCGGAATGATCGGTCGACACCAGGTCTTCAACCCATCGGCGGTTCCGGTCATAGTCGACGTGCAGATCCGAAACAGCCAGAAGCCGTTCCGCCCGGACCTCACGCAGCGTGCCAGAAGTCGCATTCATTCTCTGATTCGTCCGATCCACTATTGCCCCGATCCGATGAGGTGACACAATGAAGAGGTCATTGGTCAACACCAGACCGGAGGAACAACGCATCATGGCCTTCCAGATCAAGCGTGGCACGAATATTTCCCACTGGCTCAGCCAGAGCGAGCGCCGCGGAGAAGCCCGCGAGAATTGGTTCACACGCCGCGACGTAGAGCAGATCGCATCCTGGGGGTTCGATCACATCCGCCTTCCCTTCGACGAGGTTCAGCTCTGGACCGACGACGAAAGGCGCGAACCCGAGGCCTGGCATCTACTCGAGTCCGCACTTGATTGGGCGCAGACAGCCGGGCTCAACGTTGTTCTCGATTTCCACATCCTGCGCAGCCACTATTTCAATCAGGACGGCGTTCCCGCCCTCTTCTCGGCCCGCGATTCCCTTGATCGCTTCCTCTCCATGTGGGTCGACCTCTCGAAGGAACTCCAGTCCTGGAGCCCCGATTTCCTCGCCTACGAAATCCTCAATGAAGCCGTCGCACCCTCTCCCGACGACTGGAACCGCGTCTCCGGCGAAGCCTTCCGGCTGCTTCGGGATCGAGAACCCGATCGTACGATCGTCCTCGGCTCCAACCGCTTCAACTCGGCCGCCACCTACGATTCGCTGGCCATACCGGACGACCGGCTCTGCCTGCTCACCTTTCATCACTACAACCCGATGGCCGTCACCCACCACCAGGCGCCGTGGACCGCCGTCGGCGGCTATCAGGGCCCCGTCCGCTACCCGGGCCCATCAGTCTCGGGCGCCGACCTGGCCGCTCTCGACCCCACATTGCGCGACGCCATGAAACCCTTCACCCGCCCCTACGGCCGCGAAGATATCTTGGCCGAAATGGAACCACCCCTCCGCCGCAGCCGCGAAACCGGGTTGCCTCTCTATTGCGGGGAATTCGGCGTCTACCATCGGACGCCGATCGAGGCGCGGGACAACTGGTACCGGGACATGATCAGCCTCTTTGAGGAACACGACGTCGCTTGGGCCAACTGGGACTACAAGGGACACTTCGGCCTGATCGACTCCGCCGGCCGGGAGACCGGTATCCGCTCCCTGCTCCTGCACCCCTGATCCGACTCGGAGGCCGTCGCCCATTTGGAATTTCCCTTCTGGGCCGCCCGCTGTGTGGGCGCGCCTTCCCGGCCCTCCGCCGGGACAGGTCGTGGAAAAGCGCCCACGAGCCGGGCCCCATGCCCGAGCCACCCCGGCAAGTGGCACGGAGGACTGCAAGAGAGCCCCTAGAAGAAATCTGCGAAGCGGGTCTGCAGGGCTTCTCTCAATTCGCGGATCTGCTGATTGGCCGGATGATCCGGCGAGATGAGTCCGAAGGCTTCATAGCAGAGCCAGCCGAGCGAATTGCGGTTTGTTGCCCGAAAGATGTCTCCCAGCTGCTGATAGGCTACGGCCAGGCTCGGATCTTTCATGATTGCCTCGCGGAAACTGCTTTCGGCCAGGCCCAGCTGCCCCATCCGCGCAAGATTCTGAGCACTCAATACGTTGAGGACCGCCACCTGGTCTTCGAAAGCATCCTTAAGCACATCGAGTGTCTGCACGGCCTGGAGATGTTCGGGCGGACTGGATGCCCCCAGACTGGCGAAGATATTTGTTGCCGTCCGGCTTTCCCGGATCTGTGCAAGGTGCCGGTCCAATTCTTCAGCCGGAGAAGTTCCCAGGACCATTTCCACCCGCAACGTTTCCAGAATACCCCGAATCGGATCTCCATTCTGGAACGCCTTCTCCGCTTTTGAGTAATCCTCGTTTCCAGCCGCCGCCACCGAAGCGGTGAACTCTCCCCGATTAAGCACCCAATCCAGAAGGACGAGAAACGCATCCTTCCCGTCACCCGCCGTCACCCGGGTCCATCCGCCGATCTGTCCGGGAACATCGATGTCCGGAATCTCGCGAACTCCCACCAGGTCAATAGTCACCGTCTTCACTGTCCGTCCGTCGTTCAGTAGGAAATCCATGCTGTCCGGAACCATTCCTCCGCCCACCAGATCGCTCAGGATCATCGGGTGCCCCCCCGTGGTCTGGCGCATCCAGTAAACCAGCATCTCCATCTGATCCGCGGTCAATCGCGTCCCCTTGGTCGACCAGGAGGCAAGGGCCTGGTCACCCGTCGACCACCGGCGCTTTCCACCCGATTCCGTCGACTCGGGCACCGATGGTTCCTCCGGGTCGCAGATCCCGATCATGTGATCGGCCAGCACCCGGGGAAGACCCGTTCCACGAACCGATTCGGCATAACCGAAGTCCTCCAGACTCAACAGCCGGCGGTAAGCCTCCAACCGGTATTCAAAAACGGCAAAAAGGGAGGTGGATTCGTACTCCTTTACCCCAGGATGCAGTTTCAGCACCCGGTCTCCTGCCCGGTCGAAAGCGACCAGGCCGTTTTCATCGTCGACCACCAACCAGCCCTTCTCCAGACGCAGCGAGGTCATCCGAACCGACATCGGCTCCACCTCCGCACCCCGCACAAGGGCGGTCGACGACGAATTGACCTGGACAATGACCTCGACCGCACCCTCCGCAAAAAGCAGGCCGGAAGTCGACACAAAGACCAGGTGGACGAAACACGCGCGCAGCATTCCTTTCATAAGCATAAGGGATTGCCCAAGGGTACCCAATGGGCCGACAAGACTTGCTTCCGATGATCAAGAACTCAATACCCAAACCTCGTCCCTTGCACCGGATCCATCCATCCCTCAACCTTTCCCGTCTTTCCACCCATGGCACATCCCGACTACGATCGAGAGATCCGCATCACCCGCACCGTTCAATCCCTTCCCGGCGCCCTGTGGAATGCCTGGGCGACCGCCGATGGGCTCGGCTCATGGTGGACCAGACACTGTCGGATTGAACCCGGTGTCGGCGGCGCCTATGAGCTCTACTTCCTGATGGACAACCCTCCGGGCACCCGGGGCGGCGAAGGCAATCGAATCCTGATCTGGGAACCCGAATCCCGCCTCGCCTTCACCTGGAACGCCCCACCATCCCAACCGTATACCCGGTCCCAGCACACCGTGGTCGACCTCCGTTTCACCCCCCTCTCGGACACCGCCACCGAAATCGAACTCCTCCACCGTGGATTCGGACTCGGCCCGGCCTGGGACGAAACCTACGCCTACTTTCAAGCCGCCTGGACAACCGTGATCGATCGACTGGTCGATCATTTCTGAGCCGGGATGGCCCGACTCAGCGGCGCCGGAATCCGACAAAGAGACCGGCGCTCGCCGCCCCGGCACTGGGCAGATATCCGGTGACAAAGGTCTTGAACGACCCCGCCTGGCCCTGGACCCACACCAAGGCCAATTTGAGGTGCTCGTCCACCGCGCCCCAATTCACCTCGAACCATCCCAACCCCTGAAACAGGGCGAGGAGGGCAACCAGTCCGCCTGCCGCCAGCAGGGTCAGCGTGATGAACTTCCGAAAGGCCCAACCCAGGAAAAACCCGCCCAGATAACCCGCGCCCAGCCGGAAGGCGACCGGAGAGACCGGAGTCCGGGCATCGGACCCGGCGTCGTCCAATTCCGGATACGTCCGGCGCGAATCCGTCAGGGAACTCATGCCTTCCATCCCGGCCGAATCCGGCTCCGATTGGGGTTCGCCCCCGATCACCTCGACCAGCCAGACCCCCAGCCCGATCAACATGACCAGGGCCGCCACCAGGACGGACGGCGACCTCCAGACCGGGCGCGGCGCACCTGCCGGTTGTTCGGTTGATGGTTCCGGTTTTCCGGGAGTCTCGGTGGCTTCGCTCATCGTTTCCGGCCTTCTCCGATCTTCGCAGTCCCGATGACCCGAGGCAAGGACCTTCACTCGACCGGTCTCAACTCGAATGCCCAGACCGTGGCCCGCTCCAGATGCAACTGCAACGTCATCCGCCCGCTCTCGGGAACCGGGCCGAGAAGATCACCGCCTTCCCACGCCACCACCGCGTCCAGGCTCGAACCGGTCAGGGCAACGGCCCTTTCCTTTGATCTCGCCTCGTCGCCCGAAACCGCAACCCTGACCGAACCGGTCGGGTCACACTCATAGTTGAGGACGAGCCGGCACGGCCTCTCCAATCCCTCGAGACGGAGTTCAAGGCTGCCTTCGGGATCGGCACGGAATCCGAACAGACGCCACCTCGGCCAACTGGCATAGGTGATCCGAGCCAATCCCTCGTCCATCAATTCCCTTGTCCACCGCTCACGACGGCCCCAGGAACTGTCCAGGTACCACCCATGGGTATGCCGGGCCCCGCAGAGGTAAAGTCGGTGTTCCTCCCCGTATTCAACCGGACAGGACGAAGTGTAGAAGCCGCCCTCCGCCCAGGAAAGGGCGTCATGCGGGATGAAGTCCATCCGGGCCGGGGCGTGTTGCCAGCAGTCTCCCGCCCTTTCCTGAAAGGCCAACGAAACACCCACCGAACCGAAGATGCCGGCCTCATAACCCACCGTTGCCGTCCGGGGAAGCGTGTGCCGGAACTGCCAGAGGAAGCCCACCACGGAGTTTGCCGCCGCCTGCATCCCCATGCCGTAGTAATCGCCACCCGCAAACCCCCGGCTGATGGCCGCCACATCGTCAAAATCGTCCGGAACCAATGCCCTGCTTTCCCGCGTCCAGACACCATCACGCAACCCCGCGTTCCAGATCGAACGGCGCGGAATTCCCCGGTAACGGGCAATCTGTTTGAGCGCCACCAATCCCTCCGACCGTCCGGGATGGTAGAAACTGGTGATGACATCCGCGCCTGGCCAGACCGGAGAAGCCGTATCCAATTCCCAGTCCAATCCATCGGCCGAATGGGCCGTGTAGTAGCCCTGGCTGCGGATCGCTTCGCACGCTCCGGCATGTCCGGGCCGTGCGAAACCGGTCGCCCGATAGCGATGGGTGGCGGCACCGCAGGGATCGATGAAGACCGACGGTGAGTGAAATGACAGATTCGTCAGGTTGCCACCCGGTCGATCCGGTCGCCCGGCAGCGAGATCCGGCTTTCGCCACTCGACCCCGTCTTCCGATTCCGCGTAGGCCACCTGCGCCGCATCCTTGCCCGTCCAGCGACTCGGCCAGGCCTGGTACCACATCCGGAATCTGCCGTCCGCCCACAGAACGCTCCCGTAGATGGACGCCCCCGACCCGTCCACCTCAGTATCGCCGACCAGAACCGGCTCCTCGTGCAGCTCCGGTTTTCCCTGAACCGCCAGCACCTTGCCGGTGATGCCGCCCAGACACACGCGTGACTCAAAGAGCAGTTCCATCGCGATCACTCGACAACCGGAAACCCCCATCAGGCAAGACTCACCGGAAAGAGACCGTTCGATCGACCCCGGAACCGCCCCGATCGGCGTCCCGCCTCTGCAGTGCCTCTGGATGGATCCGATTCACTCGGTCTTGCGACCTCCGTCCAGTCGGATTCCCTTCAGGATCCCGGGAAGAAAACCGATTTATCCCCCCATGAGTCGACTCTGTACACTCGGAGGCGCCCTGGTGGCCTCCTACCTCGGCTGGTTCCTCGGATCCCCCTGGGGATTTGGCTGGGCATTCACCCTGAGCTCACTCGCCAGCCTGATCGGCGTCTGGATGGGCTGGAAACTGGCCCAGCGCTTCGCCTGAAAACGGCCAACCCCCGCCCCGGGGGGAGAACCCCTGCCCGCCCCTTGGGCAACTCTACCTAAAGGTGGAGCTCAACTCCGCCGATACACACCCTGAACCTTGCTATCATACATCATGAATATTGAGCTATCCTCCACCAATCGCCGCGTCTCGCACTCCAAGGCTGGATTCAGCCTGGTCGAGATGATCGGTGTCCTCGCCATCATTGCCATCCTCGCGGTCGTCATCGTGCCGAAGGTGTTCTCCACCATCGCTTCATCACGCGTGACCAATGCGGTCGGCTCCGTCAGTTCCATGAAGTCCGCTGTCACGGAATTCGCCGGCAAATACGGCACCATCCCGGTGACCAACAACCGGAGTCGGATCGACGATCTGCTCGCAGCCGACGGGCTTCTCGAGGGTCGATTCGCCGTCAAGATCGGCAACCAGCCGGACACCCGCATTGATGGAGCCACCTGGACCCGTTCGGGCGGCGCCTGGACCGCCACCGGAGGATCCAATCAGAACAGCCAGTCGCGGCTGATCTGTCTCAACTCCAACACGACAGCGCCGGCCACCGCCAACGGCGCCAATTACCGTCTTGATGGATCCAACAACCTGCCCGCCAATTCGCGCGTCGTCTCGGCCGTGATCGTCAATCTGACCGCCAATGAAGCCCAGGAATTAAGCATGCGCCTTGACGGCGAAGCGTTCACCCCGGCCACTTCGACCGTGGATGACCAGACCGGCAAAGTCGTCTATCGCCGCCCGAACGGCAATGGCCTGACCACCGCCTACGTCTATATCGCACACCAGTAAGCACGGTCGAAACGGACCTTTTCAATCAGGTATAGAAAGGTTCCCGAGCGGGCCGGGCCTCGACGCTCGCCCGCTCGTTTTGCATCCCTCATGAACCAGGCTCCCAACAAGAAGCGACTTGGCGATCGTCTCCTCGACGCCGGGCTGATCAACCGTCACCAGTTGGAGCTCGCCCTGCGCGAACAAAAACGGTCCGGCAAACTGATCGGCGCCGTCCTCCATGAGCTGGGCTTCGTCACCGAGGAAGATATCGCAGGCTTTCTCGCCCAGGATGCCCAGGCCCGGACGATCGACCTGGACTCCCTCCAGATCGAGCCCGATGTCCTCGCCCTCGTCCCCTACGATTTCTGCCGGGAGGCCGTCCTCATTCCCTCCCAAAGGGATGCCGATTCCCTGACCGTGGTCATGGGCGACCCCTTCGATGTCGTCGCCATCGACCGGATCGAGCAGATGACCCGGCTCAAGGTCGAGGTCCTCAACGCGCCGAAGCCGGACATCCTCGAGAAACTCGCCATCGCCTACGAACGCGAGGGCTCGATCGATCAGACCATCGATGAGCTGATGAAGATCAGCCGTCAGACCGACGGCGATGAGACCACCGCACCGATGATCCGGGCCGTCGAGCAGATCATCAGTTCGGCCGTCCGCAAATCGGTCAGCGACATCCATTTTGAACCTGACGAGAAATCGCTCCGGATCCGGATGCGCACCGACGGAGTCCTCCGCCCGTTTCTCCTCGTCCCCAAGGATCTCCAGGATGCCTTCACCGCCCGGCTCAAGGTCATGGCCAATCTCGATGTCTCCGAGACCCGGCTGCCCCAGGATGGCCGCTTCGCCTTTGCCGTGGGTCGCAGGGACCTGAACATCCGTGTCTCGACCATGCCAACCAACTACGGGGAAAGCGTCGTCCTGCGCATCCTCGACAGCGGAGGCATGCTTTTCGACCTCGGCTCGCTCGGCCTGGAACTCAACGATGAGAAGATCCTGGCCGAGGCCGTCACCCGCCCACACGGCGTTCTCCTCGTGACGGGTCCGACCGGCAGCGGCAAAACCACCACCCTCTACACCGCGCTCAACTCGGTCAATCGCCTGGAACGATCCGTCTTCACCCTTGAGGACCCGATCGAATACCGCCTGCCCCATATCCGGCAGACCCAGATCAACGAAAAGATCGGGCTCACCTTCAGCGCCGGATTGCGCACCCTCCTCCGCCAGGATCCCGATGTCATTCTCGTCGGCGAAACCCGCGACCAGGAAACCGCCCAACTGATGACCCGCGCCGCGCTGACCGGCCACCTCGTCTTCAGTTCCCTTCACACCAATGACGCCTCCAGCGCCATCCCCCGTCTGATCGACCTCGGGGTGGAGCCCTTTCTGCTTCCCGCCACCCTCCGCGTCGTCATCGCCCAGCGCCTCGTCCGGCGCCTCTGCCCGGTCTGTCGGGAACCCGTGCCCCAACCGCTCGATCATCTCGCCTCTTTTGGCCTGAAAGCCCCGGCGGACCAGGATTTGACCCTGTTCAAGCCGAAAGGATGCCCCGAGTGCCAGGACCAGGGCTACCGCGGCCGCGTCGCCATTTTCGAACTGCTCAATATTGACGACGACTTCCATCCCCTCCTCCACCAGGGCAATGCCGAGGCCATCAAGAAACTCGCTCAGGAAAAGGGCATGTCCCAACTTTTCGATGACGGCCTCCGGCGGGCCTGCGCCGGCCTGACTTCGATCGAGGAAGTCTTCCGCGTCGCCCTTGCCCATTAAGAGACCCCGAACCGAGATGAGTCTCTTTCACTACAAAGCCTACGACGCCGCCGGCGCCACCATCACCGGGGCACTGGAAGCCGACAGCGTGGCCACCCTTGAAGGCCGCCTGCGGGCCACCGGCATCTGGCTGCTCGAGGCCCGCGAACATGGCGACCAGGCGCGGGACGAGAAAACCCGGATCAGCCGGGTCAGGGCCAACAGCCGCGACCAGATCGCCTTCTTCATCCAGATGACCCTGCTGCTGCAGTCCGGCATCACCCTGCCGACCGCCCTGGCCCAACTCGCCCAGGATTTCTCCGATTCCAAACTCGGGCCCGTCATTGACTCACTGGCCGACCGCGTCTCCGTCGGCGTGCCCTTGCATGAGGCCATGGAGGCCTTTCCCCGGATCTTCTCCCGTCAGATTGTGGCCATGGTCGAGGCGGGTGAAGTCAGCGGACAAATGCCTGAAGTCTTCAGGAGCCTCAGCAGCTACCTCGAGTGGATCGACGAGCTGGTCAGCGAAATCCGTCAGGCCCTCATCTACCCGATCATCGTGATCGCCGCCTCGATCGGACTCATCGTCCTGCTCTTCACCCTGGTCGTCCCCCGCTTCGTCACCCTCCTGACCGATCTGTCCATGGAGGTTCCCGTCCTCACCCGGATCGTCATGGCCCTGAGCGACCTCATGGTCAAAGGGGCGCCCTTCCTCATCGCGGCCGCCGTCGGCATCCCCATCGCCCTGAAACTGGCTCTGCGCGTCCCCGCCTTCGGTCGCTGGTTCGACCGCAGTCTGATGAGGCTGCCCATCTTCGGCCAGCTTGTCTCCATGTTCGCCCTCGCACGATTCTCCCGAAACCTGGGGATGCTCTACCGGTCCGGGGTCACCCTGCTCAAGGGCCTCGAGATCTCCACCGGCCTGGCCGGAAACCGGGCGATCGAATTCGCTCTCGAAAAAGTCCGGAAAGCCGTGACCGAAGGCTCCCCCATGAGTCGCAGCCTGAGCGACCAGGCCATCTTCCCACGGACCCTCGTCACCATGATCGCCACCGGCGAAACCTCCGGCAACCTCGACGTGGCCCTCCAGAGCGTCGCCTCCTACTACGACACGATCATTCCGAGGCGGATCAAGGCGATCTTCGCCATCTTCAATCCCGTGATCATGCTCAGCCTCATCGGCATCGTGGGCGTCGTCGCCCTCTCCGTCGTCCTCCCCATCCTCCAACTCTGGCAGGTTCAATGAAGACGCCCGATCGAAACTCTTCGTATCCCGTTCGCGGATTCAGCTTGATCGAGCTGATCGGGGTCCTCGCCATCATCACCATCCTCGCCGGCACCATCGCCCCGAACGCCCTGCGTTCGATCGAGCGGGCCGCCGTCCGCGCCGAAGCCCGGTCCCTGGAAAACCTCGGAGAACAGCTCAAACTCTACCTGCGCGACCAGGCCGCCCTGCCCACCTCCTCCAACTGGACGACCGCCCTGGCCGCCTATTCCGACCTCAGCCCGACCGACCTCGCGGTCAACCGCCGCAATAACGCGCGGGTCTTCCTCCTCGATCCGGCCCGATCCCCGGCCGAACGCGTCATCATCCTCTCCAGCATGCGCAGCGGACTTTCGCTGCCGACCTCCGGTTCGATCAACTCCGCCGCCCGCTTCCAGGACCTCTGGGACACGCCTGAAAACAGCATCCCATCCAGCGTCAGCTGGGGCGGCTGGAACGCCTGGCGCAACACCCCCAACAGCGAGGACTACCTCGTCATCGAGCGGGTCAACCTGCTTCCCGTCTACCGATCCGAGTTCCGTACTTTCACCATCACCCTGAACAACAACGGGTCCACCACCTCCAGCTACCAACTCTTTCCCGGCTCCGGAGGTTCACCCTCGACCGTCAATGTGCCCGCCGGAGCCACCGCCATCCTGACCAATCTTCGCACCCGCGACCGGGTCAACCTCTACCGGTCCTCCGGCGCCGCCAACCTCGACTACAGCTACGTGGTCAGCGATCAGGGCAAGACCCTCGATTTCGACGGATTCCAATGGCTTCCCCAATGACCACCCTCCTCAACGACCCCGTTCCCGACGTTTCCCCGCCTTCGGCGCCCGCCGAGGCCGAACGCGGCACCGCCCGCGGTCAGGCGGATACCCTGGCCATCGCCTGGATCCATGGCGTCTTTCACCTCGCCACCTACCGGCGCGCCAACCTCGTCGCCACCTGGACCACCGCGGAGCACGTAACCGACATCGCCTCATTCGGCAATGCCCTCGATGCCGCCCTTGCGGCCACCCGCTTCCGCGCCACCGAAACCATCCTGCTCCTCGCCCACCCCCGTTTTGCCCACCAGATCGAGAACTGCCCTTCCTTCTCCGATCATGCCATCCGAACCTACCTGCGGGGCCGGGTGGAGCGCTTCGAAAGGGAGAATGGCCCCGTCCTCTCCGTTGCCCAACCCGCCGCCCGGATCCGCAACGAGGTCCAAAGCCTCCTTCACCTTCTCCCACGCGATTTCTATCTCGAGCTCAACCAGGCTTTTCTGGCCCGACATCTCGACCTGACCCGGATCATCCCGACCGCCGTTCCCCTCCAACTGGAAATGGCCGGCCTGCCCGGCGACCAGAGGGAGAACCTCCTCATGGCCGTCCGCATGGGGGATTCCACCGCCGTCGTCGCCTGCGGCACCGGTGGAGAGATCCTCCTCTCGCGCACCACCCTGAGCAGCTGGTCCGACGACCCCTCAAGAGTGGCGGTGGAGATCAACCGGTGCCTCCTCTACGCCAAACAGCAACATGGTGTCACCATCCAGAAGATACAGCTGTCCGGGGCCGGGGCCGAACGGGTCAGGGCCGAGGTCGGGAGCCACTGCGGGGGTGACTGCACAGTCACCGTTCAGGACGGGGATCCCACCCGCTGGCTCTCTCTCATCGCCCGGCTCACCCCCCGGCATCCGGTCAACCTTGTCGCCGGCTATCTGCGGACCAAGCGCCGCAACCATTTCCTGCGTCGGGTCATCCTCGCCACCTGCTGGCTCCTCCTCGCCGTCCTGCTCTTCGACTCCTGGGCCCGCGAACAGATCTGGCACGGTGAGCGCGATCGGCTGAACGCACTCAGTGCGGACGAATACACCCTGCAGGAAGACTACGACCACCTGGTCGAACGCAATGCCCTGGCCGATCGCAACCGCGCCTTCATCAAGCAGGTGGTCGACGATCGTCTGCCTCCTGTTCCCGACCGCTTCCTCAAGTATGTCGCCTCCATCCTTCCACGGGATGTTCGGCTGGTTCAGTTCTCCGTCAACTGGAACGAGGAAACCGGAGAATGGAAGTTCCGGATCGATGGAATGCTCGAGGCCGACGCCGAAACCGCCCGCCTCACGGTCAACTCGATCCGTCGCGAGCTGAGCCAAAGTCCCCTGAAAGTCCGCTTCATCGAATCGGTCCGGCCCGAAATGGAGCTGAACCTCTCGACCGAAAGCACCGCGCAACCCTTCACCCTGGAAGGAGGTCTGTTTTGAACGCTGACCTGACCCGCCTTTTCCGTTCCGCCTGGCACCTCCTGACCGACGTGCCCGGATGGTCCGAGCCCCCCCTGAAACTGCGGCTGCGTCGTCTCGTCCCCATCCTGCTTCCCTTCAGTGCCTCCCTTCTGCTGGTCGGCTGGTCCATCCTTGTCCACCGTCCGCAAATCGAACGCACCCGGGCGAATTTCGCACCCCTCATCGCACTCGAACAGGACACCCGGCAACTGCGGGAAGTCTGTTCCGACGAGGAGGCAATGAACCTCGCCGAAGGCGCCCGCGAGGCCGCCGCGCTCATGCTGCCATCTCCGGAGGCCGCTCCCGGTCAGCTCGAGGAAATCCGCGAGACGGTATCCCGCCATCAGTGGGTCGGCGTGTTCAAGGATTACCAACCGGTCACGACGGGCAACCCGCAGGACCGGGGGATCCTCTTCGTGCCCGCCGCCGGCAAGATGATGCCGGAACGCCGAAACACCCGCCCATTCGTCACCCTCCTCGAATTCCTCACCGAATTCACTTCGATGAAACTGCGAACCGACCTCACCCGACTGGCCATTCGGGTCGATGAACAAAGCGGTCCTGTCGTCGAGCTCAATTTCCGGATGGCCAGCCTCCCCCCTCATGAAGAAGCTTCTCAATAATCCCTGGTTTGTGGGTCTTCTCGTCGCCGGGGCGATTGTCTTCGTGGCCCAGGCCACCCTGAGCAAGCGCCAATCCGCCGCCTACCCGGCGTCCTACCCGGACGAATACGTCGATGACTTCGAAGAGGTGAGTCCGGATGAAACCGGGTTGCCCGCCGCCGGGGAAGTCGCCTCCGTCCGCCAGGCGCTCGACGCCCTGAGCACCACGACCCCCAACTCCAACCCGTTTGGCAGCCGGCAGGCCGAAATCGTGGCCGACGGTTCCGTTGAGGAACCCGCAGGTGCCGGATTCATCGTCCACCTTTTCGCCATCTGGCAACAGAACGGTCAGACTCTCGTCCTCGTCAACAACCGCATTCAACAGGCCGGGGATGTCATCGGCGACCTGACCATCGAATCCACTACCCTCGACGGCATCTGGCTGAGCCATCCCGACGGTCGCGACTTCATCTCCCTCGGCAGCAGCTTCCAGTGGGAAAACACCGGGAGTTCCCGGGAACCCAATCCAACCCTCGCCCTCAATGAGAACTGATTCCTTTCAACGCTCCCTCGCCGCCGCGGTCATTGTCCTGACCGGATTGCTTCCAGCCCGTGCCCAGGACGCAGGGCCGGGCCCGGAGATCTCCTCCGAACTCTTCAGCTTTCGCGCCGAAAACGCCCCGATCAAGCAGGCACTCAGCCTCTTTGCCCGGGCCAACAAACTCAACATCGTCGCCGATCTCGACATTCTCGGAGAGGTCACCGTCGAGTTCCAGGATCTGCCGCTCGACTACGCCATGCGGGCCCTGCTCGATGCCAACGGCTATTACTTCGTCAAGGACGGCCCGCTCATCCGGGTCCGCAAGACCGAAACCCGCCTTTTCCAGATCGACTATATCAATGCCACCCGGGCGGGTGAGGGCTCCAACGCCGTCCAGATCAGTTCCGGCGGCGGCGCGTCCTCCGGCGGAAGCGGCGGAGGCGGAGGCGGGTCCGGTCAGGAACAGGGGTCGACCATGACCGTGACCAATACCTCGAACGTGGACTTCTGGAAGGATCTGGCCGGCCAGCTGGCCACCATGCTCAGTGAGGATGCCAAACTGACCGTCAACAGCCTCTCCGGCACCATCACCGTGACCGACAGCCACCAGAATATCGGGCGCGTCGCGCAGTTCCTCGAATCCGTGGGCAACTCAGTGGTCAAACAGGTCGACCTTGAGGTCCAGATCTACGAGGTCGCTTTCACGGATACCTTCCAACTCGGCATCGACTGGTCCCGTGTCGGCAACCCGACCATCGGAACCGGGCTGATTGTGCGCAACCCACTCTACGGAGGCGATCCGTCCGCGCCCGGAGTGACCATCGGCTATGATTTTTCCAACGGGATCTCCGCCGTCCTTGAGGCCCTCTCCGAACAGGGGGATATCACCGTGGTCTCCAAGCCGCGCCTGAGAACCCTCAACAATCAACCCGCCGTTGTCCGGGTCGGCCAGGATCTGCCCGTCTTCGTGACCGAGGTCATTCAGTCGCCGGGCACCCCTCCCGTCATCACCCAGAGCGAGACCATCCAGGTGGTCACTGTCGGCACCGTCCTGTCCATCACACCACAGATTTCCGACGAGGGACTCATCACACTCGATATCACCCCGGCCGTCAGCCGCCTCGTCCGGATCATCCAATCGGCCAGCGGCAACACCGACGCTCCGGTCATCGATATCCGCCAGGCTTCGTCCCTCGTCCGGGTCCGCGATGGCGACACCGTCGTCATGGGTGGACTCGTCCAGGATGGCGAAACCACCACCACCCGCAAGATCCCCATTCTCGGCGACATCCCCCTTCTCGGCAAAGCCTTTTCCGGCGAATACAAATCAACCGAGCGCTCCGAACTCATCTTCTTCGTAACTCCCCGCATCATCAAGGATCTCGGCGAAATCCGCTCCGTGGAGGTGGTCGCTGCCGCCCAGCCCTGAACCGGTTTCGACCCGGCATTCCTTCATGACGACACCACCCTGCCGCGTCCTCCTCGTTGAGGATGAGCCAGTAACTGCCGCGGTGACCCGACGGATGCTCGAGAAAAGCGGCAAGGGGCGCTATGCCATCACCCACACCGCCTCTCTCACCGAGACCCTGAACGCCCAACGCGACCAGGATTTCGACGTCGTCCTGGCCGATCTCAATCTCCCGGACAGCCACGGTCTTGAAACCACCGAAGCCATCGTGGCGGCCGATTCCGAAGCCGCCGTCATCGTCCTTACCGCCAACGAAAGCGAAGCGGACGGCATCCGGGCCGTTCAACTCGGCGCCCAGGATTATCTGATCAAGGGAGCGTTCAGCGCGGAGAGCCTGAACCGGAGCATTCTCTACAGCATCGAACGCCACCGGCTCCAGCGGACCATCCGCCAGCTGGCTGTCATTGATGAGCTGACCGGGCTCTACAACCGCCGGGGCTTCAACTCGCTCAAGGACGACATGCTTCAGCGGGCCCGCACCAGCCCCCACGGGGGATTCCTCTGCTATTTCGATCTCGATAATTTCAAGTTGATCAACGACCGGATGGGCCATGCCACCGGAGATGAGGCCCTCAAGGATTTCGCCGCCGTCCTCCGGCGCGTCTTCCGCAAGGATTCCGCCCTCATCCGGCTCGGCGGCGACGAGTTCGTCGCCATCGGCCTGGAGGGCCGATCAGGCCTTCTCCAGGAATACCTCCAACTGCTCGAAGCCCTCCTTCACGATCGCAACCGCGAGCGACCCAAGGATTGCCGGATCCAGACCAGCCTGGGCATCACCACTTTCGACCGGCGCTCCAAGCTCAATATGGACGAGGTTCTCGCCACCGCCGACAAGAAGCTCTACGATGACAAACGGCGCAGGCATCAGGCTGATGATGCCGTCGTCCACTTTCCCGGAAGGGCCAGCGCATGATCCCCTCCACCCTGCACAAGCACGAGACCGAGATGATCCTCCGGCTTCGGAAGGTCTGCGAGGCCCACGATCCCGGAATCACCCGCCACCTCGACAACGTGGCCCACTTCTCCGCGGAACTGGCCCGACTCGCCGGCCTCGCTCCCGAGCAGGTAGGGCATATCGCCCTCGCCGCCCCACTGCATGATCTCGGAAAAATCGGACTGCGGCGCACCCTCCTGGAAAAACCCGGCATCCTCGATCCGAATGAGATGATGATCGTCCAGTCCCATACGCAGATCGGACACGATCTCCTCGCTGGAAGCCCCTGGCCGATCATGCAGTGCGCCGCCCGGATCGCCCACTCCCATCACGAGAACTGGGACGGCACCGGTTATCCGAACGGACTTCGCGGAGAAGAAATCCCCCTGGAAGCCCGGATCGTCGCCGTCGCCGATGTCTACGACGCCCTCCTCGCCGACCGGCCCTACAAACCCGCCTGGCCGGAAGACCGGGTCATCGCCGAACTGACCCGCCTGCGCAACGTCAAGTACGAGCCCGCCCTGATCGACCTCTTCCTGGCCCACCTGCCCCAGATCCGCTCAAAGGCCGCCTGAGCGTCGAAGGCCGGAATCCCCGGGGAATCCGTTCCTGATTGATCGGGTCCACCGAATCATTCAGGATGAATGGATGACTCCACGCGAAATTGTTTCGCGAACCATCCGTTTCCAGGGCGCCGACCGCATGCCGTTCGATCTCGACCCCGCCCACGGCAGCGACTTTGTCTGGGTGGGGATGAGCCCCTCGCCCGATGACCGCCCCCGCAACAGCACCGGACGCGATGAATGGGGCTGCCTCTGGGACAATATCGGCGTCTCCAGCCTCGGCGAGGTCAAGGAGCCGGCCCTCCCCTCATGGGACGACTGGGACCGCTTGAGAATCCCCGACATCACGGAAACCCGTCGATGGACGGGGCTCGAATCCGCCTGCCGCGAAGCCGGCGACCGCTTCATCCTGACCTACGGTCTCTCGATCTACGAGCGGATCCACTTCATCCGCGGCCTGGAAAATGCCTGGGTCGACATCCTGGAGGAACCGGAGAAGCTCTGCCGTCTGATCGACATCCTCGTCGAGATGAACCTGTATGCGATCCAACGATACGCCGAGGCCGGGGCGGACGGCTTCATCTTCTGCGACGACTGGGGCCTGCAGGACCGGTTGATGATCGCTCCGGAAACCTGGCGATCCATCTGGAAACCACGCTACGCCCGGATGTATCGGGCCGCCCACGATGCCGGCCTCCTCACCTTCCTCCACAGCTGCGGCCACATCGTCAGCATCCTCGACGATCTGATCGAAATCGGACTCGACGTCATCCAGATGGATCAGCAGGAGAACATGACGGTCGAATCGCTCGGCGAACGTTTCGGCGGACGCATCACCTTCTGGTGCCCGGTCGACATCCAGCAGACCATGGCCCGGGGCGATCCCGACGAGATCCGGGCCTATTGCCGGAAAATGGTCGCCCATCTTGGACGACCCAACGGGGGCTTCATCGCCAAATGGTACAGCGATCCGGCCGGTGCCGGTCACACCCCGGAGGCCATCGAGGCGATGTGCGACGAGTTCGTGAAGATCAGCCGGGAGCAACGGCAAGCGGTGGCTTCCTGAACAGACCGGTCGCGCACAAGTGTAGGAGAGGCCTGCCATGAGCCGGTCGAATGGCTATACGCCTCGATCACCCGCCAGGGTGTAGCCACTTCGCTGTGTCGAAGTGCCACCTGACCCTATGAACGCCGGCAGAGCGGCGATGCGACAACACCCTGCCGCGGCTTTCCCATCACAAAGAAACCCGTCTATGCTAGAATGGCGCTTGGTTAAGGGAGCTTGTCGTTGTTTTGTCTCGGACAACCGTTGCGGCTGGCCGGGGACGTCCAGCCCTACCACGGATGCTCTGATTTCGGTTGGTAGGGCGAGGGCCTCCGGACTCGCCGTCGAAGAGCAGTCAACACCTCGTTGGCTGATCCGACTCTTTCGCTAACTAAGCGCCATTCGTCTATACTACGTATTGTTTGTATCTTTGCTACGTTGCATCCTACGGTTTGTTCTTTATTCATCAACCAAACGTAGCAACCTACGGTTTGTTTCCAGCGACCTCGCCGGTCTCCGGCCGTAGGACAAACGCCTCCAGCTGATTCGACGCAACCCGCAGACACTGACGGGCCGCCTCCAGCTCCGGGTCGCCATAGACGCCTCCGCCGACGGCGAGGACCACGGTGATGAATTCCTCCTGCCACTCCGTCTCCTGCGGATGATTCCAGCGCTCCGGATCACAGACCGAGGGCAGAAGATAACCCAATGCATTCCGGAGCGATCCGCCCTTGGGGTTCATATAGGCGAAAAGATCCACCCCGACCCGCCGGCCGATCAGGCCCAGCTTGAAGAAATGCTCGAGGTTTTCCGTCGAATAACTCCACGTCCGGGTGCGGCGCAGTTCCTGCGGTTGGGCACCGTCCGCTTCGAACTGCCGGTCAATCCGCGCCCGGGTCACGGTTTCCAGATAAGCACGCAGCGCGTCTTCCTTTCCGAGAAAACTCATCAGGGCCGCCACCTGCAGGTCATAAGCCGTGCCGTGGTTGTTCACGGATTCCGCTTCATCCCGACCGTTCGGAGAGGTCAGCAGCCAGTCCAGGTAGCGCCCGAACCAGTCGCGAAGAGCGGCGGCATCCTCTGCCGGGAAGCCCGGTGAGGACTCGAGCAGGGCGACCGCGTCGACCAATTCGGCGAAGGGATGGGTGTCGATGATTCCGGTGCCCCGCCCCTCACTCCGCCCCGGAATGGCCTGGGCGTGGCGCAGGTGCGGAGTCATCCCTGTTTCCGGATCAAGAAACCAGGTCCGAAGCAGTCGATGTCCCCAGGCGGCATACCATTCATCGCCAGTCACCGCATAAGCCAGACCCATCACTTCGACATCCCCGATCATCCCGAGCAGGGGCTCGCGATCGGATACAAGGTCGCGCTCCGGATTGAACTTTCCGTCGATCAGAATGTAGGGAAGGCCGTCGGGTGATGCGGGGTCCGGCCACCAATACGGCCCCGTGCTGTAGTAGTCGTGCGGATTCCCGCTCGGCGGCAGGGCGTCGTTGTCGGTCACCGCGTAAACCGCTCCTGCCGCCAGGATGGCGTCGGCATGATCGGTCAGGGATCCTTTCAATGCCTTCGTCTGCCCGCTCTGGGCTCGGGCGAGTTCCAGCAACCGTGCCCGCTCGATCAGCGAAAGTCCCGGCAGGGACAACTGCCAGACCGGGCCCACCTCCTGCGCCCGCGGCCAGCTTTCCGTCGGTCCGACCTCACCCGCCGAACGCCAGGCCCACGGTCCGGTTGCCCCATACTCCGGCTCCGTCCACTCAAACAAGCCGCCCGGTTCGATCACCCCTGTATCCACTCCGCCTTCGTAGAGGTTGTCCTCGAAAACCACATCGTTCAGCCCGCCGGCCACCGCCACAACACCGTCACCCCCCACCCGGAAGAGGTTGTCCCGGATCCGGATTTCGGCCGGAAGAAGCGTCCGTCCGCGTCCGCCGAACCCACCGTTCAGATAGATTCCGTTACCCGAATTTCCCTCAAAGAGATTGGACTCGATCAAGGCGTTATCCGCCTTGAAATAGCCGTTCAGCGGAGAGTCGGGAATCCCGCAATAGAGGACGACCACGCCCCCGGTCCGCCCGGTCAATCCGCCGTAGTAATTCCGGCCGACCCGGTGCCCTTCCCCGATCACCCGGACACCCCCGCTCCCGGCCTTTCCTCGCCCAATGAAGAAATTCGACTCCACCGTGGAACGGTTGCCGTGCCTCAGGGTGACCGTCCCTGATGATTCGAGAAAGAGATTCCCCCCGATCCGGTTCCCATCCGTCTTGGAGGAGATGATTTCGGTCTCTCCGTCGCAACGCACAAACCAGTTCCGTTCAACCACACAGCCACTCTTCTTCAGGGAATCCGGACTCTGCCCGATCTGGATCATCTCGAACCCGTTTCCCGTTCCGGGTGCCCGATCACGGAAGTGATTGTGGTGAATGAGGTGCCCGGGGCCTTGCTCATCCACCACGATCTGCACGGTGACTCCGGAGTGGTTCTGCCCGGCGAAGAGGCAATGGTCGATTTCGTGTTCGCGACCCTGAAGCCTGATCCAGGCATAACGGATTTCCGGCCGATCCGGGTTGCACGCTTCGAAGGCACAATCGGTCAACCGGATGCTC
This sequence comes from Opitutaceae bacterium, assembly GCA_041395105.1. Lineage (NCBI taxonomy): Bacteria > Pseudomonadati > Verrucomicrobiota > Opitutia > Opitutales > Opitutaceae > Opitutaceae bacterium. The sequence continues at coordinate 813,547 of JAWLBB010000002.1, forward strand.
GCAGCCGGCCGGCCGGATCCCCCGAGCTGCACGAGGGCAGAGGCGCCGTCCACCACCGTCGCGTCCACGAAGCGCAAACCCGCGATGACCCCATGCTGGCCCTCCACCGCCAGTCGCGTCGTCCCGCCCAGGATCGTCTTCCCGGGCACCGCCGCCGCGATGGTGATTGGGTCCTCCGCCGTTCCGGCAAAGGAAAACGCCAGGTCGAGATCCTTCCATTCACCCGCCGCCAGGAGAATCCGGTCGCCCGGCCCAGCGGAAGAGATCGCTTCCCGGAGCGCCGCCTCCGAAGCCACCTCCACCTCTGCGGCGGAGATAATCGATGCAGCCCGGAAGAGGAGACCCCCGATCATCATCCAACGCGAAAGCGCGCTCCCGCTTGTTCGGGTCCGTCCGTCCGAAATGGTCATGCCCCGAGTATCAACCCCTTCACCGCGACGGCAATGGTGGATTGGGATGAGGGCATCGCCGGAAGAGTGGGTTTCGAAATCCACACTTTCAGCCCTCCCTCGGCTGAAGCGCAGGAAAGAGCCAGAAAGCATCCATCAAGCAGTAGGAGAGGCTTTACGCCTCGATTTCAGAGCCCAAAGAGCAGAAGGAAGAATAACTGCAAAGAACCAAAGAACGAAAGGACCTTACCCGGTGGAGCAGGGAAAATCCCTCCATTTCGATCTCCCTTCCGTTCGTCCGTTCCTGGCAGTTCTCAAACTTCCCAACCCGCACCGCCAAAAAAAGATGCCGCGGATTGCTCCGCGGCATCTTTTCCGGTCACAGGGACCGATCTTCAACGAGGTTCGACACCAAATTCGTTTTGACCGCCCGCTACTGGCAGGCCTCGCATTCCTCTCCGTTGCGCATGGCTTCGATGCTGCAGGCCACCCTCTCCGCCTCGGTATACTCGCGCTTGCCCGTCTCCGGCGAGGGAGCCCCCAGCAAGCTGGCCTTGACCTCCTTCTTCACCGAGACAGTCGCCTTCTCGATATTGGACGCGCCAAGGGTCCGCAGGTAATAGGTCGTCTTGAGACCGCGCCGCCAGGCCGCCCGGTACATGTGCGAGAGGGTTTTCATCTCGGGATGACCGAGGAAGAGATTGACCGATTGGGACTGGTCGATCCACTTCTGCCGGCGGGCCGCCGCGTCAATCAACCAGTTGTAGTCGATGTCGAAGGCGGTCTGGTACTTCTTCCGCAGGTCTTCCGGCATGCCTTCGATATCCGCAAGCGAACCGTCGAAGTACTTGAGGTTGTCCACCATCTCCTGGTTCCAGAGACCGCGGGCCTTGAGATCGCGCACCAGATGGGCGTTCAGGACAATGAACTCGCCCGACAGATTGCTCTTCACGAAGAGATTCTTGTAGGCGGGCTCGATGCACGGCGAAGTTCCCGTGATGTTCGAGATGGTCGCGGTCGGCGCGATGGCCAGCACATTGCTGTTGCGCATGCCCTGCTTGCGGATCTTCTCCCGGACCGGCGTCCAGTCCATGCGCCCGCCCCGGGGCACCTCCACCGTGACTCCACGCTGCTCCTCAAGCAGATCCAGGGTGTCCTGGGGCAACAGCCCGCGATCCCACTTCGACCCCTTGTAGGTGCTGTAGGTGCCCCGCTCCGCCGCGAGGTCACTCGAGGCCTCGTAGGCGTAATAGGCAATCGCCTCCATGGCCTCGTCATTGAACTCGACCGCCTCCTGGGAGGCAAACGGCGTGTTTCGGACGTAAAGCGCGTTCTGCAGGCCCATCACCCCCATCCCGATCGGGCGGTGCCGCTGATTGGACCGCTTGGCCGCCTCCGTCGGGTAGAAGTTGATGTCGATCACGTTGTCGAGCGCCCGGACCGCCACCTGGATCGTCTGCCGGAGCTTCTCGTGGTCGAGATTGCCTTCATGATCGAGGTGCGAGTCGAGGATGACGCTGCCCAGATTGCAGACCGCCGTTTCATCCGCTCCGGTGTTCAGGGTGATCTCCGTGCAGAGATTGGAGCTGTGCACCACCCCGACATGGTCCTGGGGGCTGCGGATATTGCAGGGGTCCTTGAAGGTGATCCAGGGATGCCCGGTCTCAAAGAGCATCTGGAGGATCCGCTTCCAGACATCGAGGGCCGGAACCTTTCGTCCGTTGATCTTCCCCTCATCGGACATCTTTTCGTAGGCGATGTAGCGCTCCTCGAAATCCCGGCCGTAGGTGTGGTGAAGATCGGGCACCTCGCTTGAGCGGAAGAAGGTCCAGTCCTGCCGGGCCTCCATCCGCTTCATGAACAGGTCGGGGATCCAGTTCGCCGTATTCATATCATGAGTACGGCGGCGTTCGTCGCCCACGTTCTTGCGCAGTTCGAGGAAATCGTAGAGGTCGTTGTGCCAGGTTTCCAGGTAGGCGCAGCCCGAACCGCGCCGCTTTCCGCCCTGGTTGACCGCCACCAGCTGATCGTTGTGCAGCTTGAGGAAGGGGATGATGCCCTGGCTCTCGCCGTTCGTTCCGTTGATATGCGAGCCGGTCCCGCGGACACTCGTCCAGCTGCCGCCGAGGCCGCCGGCCCACTTCGAAAGATAGGCGTTTTCGGCGATGCCGCGCTGCATGATGCCTTCGATCGAATCATCGACCCAGTAGAGGTAACAGGAGGAGAGCTGCGAATGCAGGGTGCCCGAATTGAAGAGGGTCGGGGTCGACGAGCAGAAACGGCGGCTCTTGTAGAGTTCGTAGAGAGAGATCACCCGGTTCTCGCGCTCCTCCTTCTCATCGATGAAGAGCCCCATGGCCACCCGCATCCAGAAGATCTGCGGGGTCTCAATCCGCCTCTGCCTCGTGCCGGTCTTGTCGACGATGAGGTAACGGTCGTAGAGGGTCTGGATCCCGAGGAAGTCGAGCTCGAGGTCGGCCGACGGATCCAGAGCCGCCGCCAGTTTGCCCAGATCGAATTCGAGCATCCGCGGGTTGAGCCGCTTGATCGCAACCCCGTGCTTCAGGTATTTCGAGAGATACTTCAGGTGGAAGGCCTTCAGGGCGGAGATCCCGTCCCGGACAATGTCCCAACCCAGGACTTCTTCGTAGATGAAGGTGAGCTGGATCCGGCCCGCGAATTTCGCGAAATCGGCGTCCCGCTCGATCAGGGTCTTGGCATTGAGGACCAGCGTGCTGTTCAATTCCGCCTGGTTGATCTCGTCGAAAATCGAACGGCGGATCTCAGCCTCGATCTCATCCGCCGTCAGGCAGAGGTCCAGGCCGATCATTGCGAACTCGATCCGCTTCTTCAGGTCGATTCCGTCCCAAAAATAGGTTTCCCCATCCGGACGCCGGACCACCACCATCGATTTCTGTTCAACCTCGACCCCGGGTTCCGCCTGCTCCTTCAGCCGTTGCTGGGCCCGGCGCGCCCGGTAGAGGATATAGTGCTCGGCCAGCTTGAAATATCCCGCCCGCATCAACTCCTCCTGGACCATGTCCTGGACTTCCTCGATCCGCACAAAGGCATGGTTGTTGTCCAGTACCCGACGGGTTACCGCATGGGCGATGTCCGGAGCGGGGGACGAATCGGCTTCCATCGAAAGGAAAGCCTTGCGGACCGCGATCTCGATCTTGGCCTCATTCCAGGGGACGACCTGGTTGTTGCGGCGGATCAGGCGGACCGGCACCGTCGGCGGCGCAAACTCGGTCGTCATCTTGCGGGAGCGATGCACCAGGATGCTCTTGGCCACGTCCCAGGCATTGTTCGCCACCAGCGTCCGCTCAATCAGGGTGTAGAGATCGTTCAGCGCCACCCGTACGGTCTTGTTGTCCGTCGCACTCGCTTCCAGCCGCGCTCCGACCTGACGGGCGATCCGCTCCACCCAGCGCTGGTTTTCCTCGGTGAAGATCTCCTTTTCCTGCCGCGAAAGCAGGACATTGGTCAGGGCCTTGCCCACCGTGTCGATCACTTCCCGAAGGTCGAAATCCTCCTCACCATGCGGACAGACGACCCGGATTGACGACCCGGCGGGCGGATCCTCCCGGACGACGCCGCGCCAGTTGTAATTCGGTTTCTGATCACCGGGGGAAATGACGGAATGCTTGAGGGCGAGATCCTCTTCGAAGCGGGGATTGAGCATGACTGATCGGTCCTTACAAAAATGAACGTGAAGTGATAGAAAGGGTTCAGAGCTCGTCGTCGTCGACGGTCTGAAGAGCGGACGACTTCTGGTATTCGGTGACGCGGCCCTCGAAGAAGTTCTGCTCCTTCTTGATGTCCATCATCTCCGCCAGCCACGGGAGCGGGTTCTTCACTCCGGGCGTGAGAGGAGCCAGCCCGACCCCTTCGAGGCGCCGGTCCGCGATGAAATCGATGTACTGGATGAACTCATCCTTGGAAAGTCCGACCGAATTGACCGGCAGGCAGTCCATGATGAATTCACGCTCCAATTCGACGGCCTGACGCATGGTATCCCGCAGCTCTTCCTTGAAGGAATGCGTCCAGACATCCGGATTCTCGTCGACCAGGTCCATGAAGAGCGCCCGGAAGAGCTCGATGTGGTTGGACTCGTCCCGCAGGGTGTAGCGGAACATCTGCCCGATGCCCGGGAACTTGTTCTGCCGGTAAAGCGATAGCACCATCCCGAAGAGTCCATAGAACTGGGTCCCTTCCATGCACTGCCCGAAAACGAAGATATTCTTGGCCAACAGCTGCTTGTTCGCCGTCACCGTCAGGTCGAGATCGCGGCGCAGCTGCTTGGAAATCCCGGTCACAAACGCGTTCTTGCGGCGGATCGTCTCGACATCCTCAAACATCGCCTCGCATTCATGCGGATTGATCCCGAGCGAGCTGATCATGTAGAGGAGGGAATCCGCGTGGATGTTCTCCTCATGCGCATGCCGGCCGAGAACCAGCTTCAACTCGGGCGCCGTCACCATCTCCCGGACCACGTGCAGGATATTGTCGCCGACAATCCCTTCCGCCGCCGAAAAATAACCGATTCCCATCATGATGATCCAGCGCTCGATCTCGTTGACCACCGCCGGGTCTTTCCACTGCTCGATGTCCTTGCCCATCGGGACATCCTCGGGCTCCCAGTGGTTCGCCTTCATCGTCCGGTAGAGCTCGTAGGCCCACTGATACTTGAGCGGCAGCAGGTTGAAGGTCATCGTGTCACGGCCGAGAATGACCCTCTTCGCGTTGAAGGCGTCCTCCGCCTTGTCCTGATCCAAAATGAACTTTCGGTTACCGATTTCGTAGACTTTCTGCATGTGGGAAGAACTATGGAATTGCGGGAAAAAGAGATGGATATCGACCGCTGAAAACGGCCAAACCGTCATATCGAAGATGTTGCAGGGGAAAGACCACCTTTACTTATTAACGAGTTGCTAACCACAAGATACGGTGGTCCCGGAAAGCATGAACCACTAGATATGGTTCCGACTTCCCTGCCGTCAATGCCTTTTGGCCATTTTCTGTGAAGAAAATTCCGCCCTCTTCCCCGCAGTCCATGCCGGACCATCCTCAGCCCCTCCTGGGGTGGTCTTCAGGACGGATCAGGAGTTGTAGCGGCGGCAGTCTCTTGCCGCAAACCCACGTCGACACGCCCCAAGAGATCCGGCTTCGCCGAAGCTACGCCGTGACAGGCAGGGGCGACTACACCTGACAATTGAACGAACAAGAAATTCCGGTTCTGAGCCGGAAAATCGGCTTGATCCGGGACCATCCCGGGCTGACCCGTCACTAAATCCTCCGCGGTCGCGCGGGAGCAACCCTTCGATCACGTGGCCGACTTCTATAATGCGCCGTCCCTACAGTCGTCGCAGCAGGATGCGCCGGAAGGCCACCGCATCCCCGTGGTCCTGCAGGACGACATGCCCGCTCGCGGCAACTCCAAATTCCGGATACTTGGCGAACTTGCTCCCTGCGACCAGGGCGCGCCCTTCCTCACCCGCCAGATCGAGATCCGCCGTCACCACCCCGTTCAACGCAAAGGTATAGCGCGTGCCCACCACCCGGATCCAGACCCGGTTCCAGTCCAGGTGCCGCAACTCCAGGCCGTCTGGAACCGGTACCAGATCATAAAGCGCTCCTGCCGCATGGACCCGCTTGACCTTAGACGCATCCACCGGGTCATAGATCTGCATTTCCGGGCCGCTGTGCCACGGATCTGTCGTCTCCTCGGATGCTCGGACAATGATGCCGCTGTTCCCGCCGGCCGAAACCGCCCACTCCAGGTAAAGCTCGAAATCACCGAAGCTTTCCAACGTCATCAGATTCCCTCCCTTGCCCGAACGACGCAGGACACCGCCCCGGGCTACCCATCCCTCGGGAACCGTCTCCATCCGGAATCCGCGCCAGCCCGAAAGGGTCTCCCCGTCAAACAGCGCCGTCCATCCCCCGATTCCCGCCTCCGGGCGCTCCACCGGGGGCAACGGCCTGACCCCTTCATTCGAAGCGGCCGCAATGACTGATTCCAGAAACACACAGCCAATCAACCCGATCCGGACAGTATTCATGTCCCCGATCAAACGACGGATGAGGCCCCACGTCGAGAGCGGATAGAACTTGCACCACCCTCCATCACCCTTCTTCCTTGCCGGGGAACCCATGATGATCGATCTGATGGAATCGTGGCTTGCCGCAAGGCGCGATCGCCGGCCCTGCGCCCTCGCCACCATCGCAGCGGCGTTCGGCTCCGTCCCCCGCACGGCAGGAACCAAAATGCTCATCCACGCCGACGGATCCACCAAAGGCACCGTCGGCGGCGGCAAGTTCGAGGCTCTCGTCATCGCCGACGCTCTCGAGGCGCTGAAATCCGGTCGGCCCATCCTCAGGACCTATCCCCTGCGCGAGGGGCTGGAGGATTCTTTCGGGGCAATCTGCGGCGGGGAGGTCACCGTTCTGATTGAACCGCCTCCGCCCGCCCCGCGACTCACCCTGGTCGGCGCCGGACACTGCTCCCGGGCCATTGCCCACCTAGCCGCAACCTGCGGCTTTCAGATCACCGTGATCGACGACCGGGCCGACCTCACCCGCAGGGAGTCCTTCCCCGAGGCCGATCAGCTCCTCAGCGAGCCGGGGATGCTGGAGTATCTCAAGAACCGCCCGTGGACGAACGAGGATGCCGTCGTCCTCGTCAACCGCAGCTACGACCTCGACAAGAACGCGCTCCTCTCCCTCCTGCCCTCCGCCGAAGCCATCGGCTACCTCGGCATGATCGGCAGCCGCCGCAAGGTGCGCCGGGTCTTCGACGAATTGAAGGAGGCCGGATCACCCGTTCTGCCCACCCACCGCGTGCACGCCCCGATCGGCCTCGATCTCGGCGCCGACTCGCCCGAGGAGATCGCCGTCAGCGTCGTCGCCGAGATCCTCCTTGTCCTGCGCAAGGCCTCGGGCGGACACCTGGCCATCGTTCCAAAAGCGGAACCACCGATCGATCAATCTTGAGAAAGCCCGCAACCCCTTTCCTCTGTGGCGCGACCATCCTCGCGGCCGGTGCCTCGAGCCGGATGGGACAGCCCAAACCACTGCTGGCTTGGGGAGAGCACACCGTCATCGGCCATCTGACGTCACTCTACCGCAGGCTGGCCGGTCAGGTGAGGGTGGTCTGTCGAGCGGACGACGCTCCTCTTCTGGCCGAACTCGACAGAATCGGGGTCCCTCCTTCCGACCGTGTTTTCAACCTCGAAGCCGCATCCGGCATGTTTTCCTCCGTCAAAGTCGCCTTGCAGCAGCCGGGCTGGCGCGAAGGGACGACCCATATCGTTCTTGCCCTCGTCGACCAGCCCCAGATCGACCCGGAGTCGATCGCTCGGCTTCTTGAGGCCGCACGCTCCAATCCAGGCCGGATCCTCCTGCCGCTCTATGAAGGAAGGCGCCGCCATCCGATTGTCTTCCCGGTGGTCCTCGCCCCTCTGATCGCAGGCAATGCCCGTTTCGAGACCCTGCGGGACGCCCTTCATGCCCACCATGAAAGCGTCATCGCTTTACAAGTCGCCGATCCTGGTTTATCAACAGACCTCGATACGCCCGCGCAATACGATGCGGCCGTGAAACGCTTTTTGCCCGATCCCCCATGAGCCAGAAAGAGCCGCATTTTCCCGGCGCTGGAAAAGTCTCCCGCCGCCATTTCATCAAAGGTCTGGGCACCGCCGCCGTGACCACCGCCACCCTCGGCGCCGAGTCCGTCGCCGAGCAACTTGGCCAGGTCAACCAGGAGAAGGTCCACGGTCCCGGTGCGGTCCCGATCAGGCTCCAGGTCAACGGAGATACGATCGACCTTGAGCTCGAGCCGCGCGTCACCCTGCTCGACGCCCTGCGCAACCACACGCCGCATACCGGATCCAAGGAGGTCTGCGATCGCGGAACCTGCGGCGCCTGCACCGTGCTGATCGACGGCACACCTGTCTACGCCTGCATGACTTTGGCGATCGAAGCCCAGGGCAGGGCCATCACCACGGTGGAAGGACTCGCTCAAGGCGGTGAACTGACCCGCGTTCAGCAGGCTTTCATCGACAGCGATGGCCTCATGTGCGGCTACTGCACCCCCGGCTTCCTCATGAGCGTGACCGCCCTGCTCGAGAAGAACCCCCACCCTTCCGAACAGGACGTGCGGAAGGCCTGCAGCGGCAATACCTGCCGTTGCGGCACTTATCCTCGCGTTTTCGCCGCCGCCCTCGAGGCAGCCGGCGTCAAGACGGCCTCCAAATCCACCGTCGTGAAGCTCGAACACCTCACCTGAAGCCCCGTCGTCAACAGCACTTTACCATCATGGCCTGGCCCAAAGAAACCAAGTTCCTCGGTAAACGAACCACCCGAATCGATGGCATCGCCAAAGTGACCGGGACCGCCAAATACTCGTCCGACGTCCAACCGGAGGGCTGGCTCTTCGGGATGATTCTCCGCTCGAAATGGCCCGCCGCCCTCATCCAGTCGATCGATCTCGATAAGGCGCGAAAACACCCCGGCATCAAAGCCGCCATCCTGATCCGCGAAGGCAGCCGGAACATCCGGTATTACGGGGAAGAACTTGCCGCCGTGGCCGGTGTGTCCAAACAGGCCTGCCTCGACGCGCTCCAATTGATCCGGGTCAAGGCCAACTCTCAGCCCTTCGTGGTCAATGAGGGGGTCGCGATGGCGGAGGGCGCCCCAAAGGTCTTTGAAGGCGAATCAAACGTCGGCGAGGCCACGCTGGAGCAAAGGGGCGATCCCGATGCAGCCTTTGCCGCCGCGCATACCGTGGTTGAGGGCTTCTTCTCCACCCAGATCCAACTCCACCACCCCCTTGAAACCCACGGGACCACCGCGGACTTCCGATCGGACGAGCTGACTTCCTGGGCTTCGACCCAGGGCATCTTCAGCGTCCGCGATGGCTTGGCCGACGCCCTCGAAATTCCTCAGAACAAAGTCCGGGTGATCAGCGATTTCATGGGAGGCGGCTTCGGAGCCAAGTTCGGAGCCGGAGTCGAGGGAGTCGTCGCCGCCCGTCTCTCCAAGGAAGCCGGCGCTCCGGTCAAGCTGATGTTGACCCGGTTCGACGAAGCCCTCGCCGTCGGCAATCGACCCTCATCGTTCCAGCGGATCCGGCTCGGCTCTGACCACGAGGGCAAGCTGACCGCCTTCGACATGGATTCGTTCGGCTCCGCCGGCTACGCCAGCGGTGGCGAGACCGCCGGCGGTGGAGGGGGGGCCGGTTTTCCCGCGCCCTATATCTACCCGATCGAAAACGTCCGGGTCAAACAGGCCGGCGTGGCCATCAATGCGGGCTCCGCGCGCGCCTTCCGCGCACCCGGCCACCCCCAGGCCTCGTTCGGGATGGAATCCGTCCTCGATCAGCTGGCCGCCAGCCTTGGCATGGATCCGCTCGAGATCCGCTTGAGAAACGATCCCTCCGAAACCCGCCGCAAGGAGTACAAACTGGCGGCCGAGAAAATCGACTGGGCCGGCAAATGGCATCCGCCCGGTAAGACTCCCGGACCGATCAAGTCGGGACTCGGCTGTGCCGGAGCCACCTGGGGAGGAGGAGGGGGAGGAACCAAGGCCGAGGCCATCGTCAACTCGGACGGCACGGTCGAGATTCACTGCGGCACGCAGGATCTGGGTACAGGGACCAAGACACTCATCGCGGTCATCGCCGCCGAACTCTTCGGTCTCGAACCGACCGATATCATCGTCCGGATCGGCGACACCCGCTTCCCCCCGTCCGGTGGAAGCGGAGGCAGCACAACCGCCGCCTCGGTCTCGCCCGCCATCTACGACCTCTGCCAGAACGTGATCGCCGAGCTCGAGAAGGTCAGCGGTCTGGAGGATGTCCGCGGAACCAGCTGGAAGGCCGCTTGCCGCAAGATCGGCATCAATCCCCTGACCGTTCAGGGTCAGTGGCAGAAGGGACTCTCCTCCTCCGGCGTCGGCGGTGTCCAGATGATCGAAGTCGACGTCGACACCGAAACGGGCTTCGTCCACGTCAGAAAAGTGGTCTGCGTTCAGGACTGCGGCCTCATCGTCAACAAGCTGACCTGCGAAAGCCAGGTCAACGGCGGCATCATCATGGGGCTAGGCTATGCCCTCTACGAAAACCGGGTGATGGACGATGCCACCGGCGTGGTCCTCAACCCCAATTTCGAGACCTACAAGCTTCCCGGAGCGGCCGACATCCCGGATATTGAGATCTACCTCATCGACATGCCCGAGCGCGGCGTGATCGGCGTCGGTGAACCCGTCACCATCCCGACCGCCTCAGCCGTCGCCAATGCCGTCGCCAATGCCATCGGTGTACGGGTGGACAGCCTGCCGATCACCCCCGACAAGGTCCTCGCCGCCCTCGGCAAGGTGCCCAACCGGACTCCCGAACTGGCCCGCGCCGCCTCGCAGAGACTCTTCGAATCCTTCAATCGGATTTCCCTTTCTCCCTTCGCCCAAGACAAGGTTCTTCCCGTATGAAACCCTTCGCCTACGTATCTGCCCAAAGCCCCGAATCGGCACCCGAAATGGTCCGCGACAAAGGGGCCTGGCTCGCCGGAGGCATCGACCTCCTCGGCCTCCTCAAGGAATCGTTGATCGAGAAAACGACTCTCGTGAACGTCAAGGGACTGCCGGGCACGAATGCGATCACTCCCGGTCAGGCCGCCTGGACAATCGGCGCCAATACGACCATCGCCACGATCGCCGCCCATCCCGGTATCCGGAAGACCTTCCCGGGACTGGCCGAGGCCGCCGCCGAAGTGGCCTCCCCCCAGATCCGCAATGTTTCCACTCTCGCGGGCAACCTCGCCCAACATTCCCGCTGCTGGTATTATCGGCACCGCGATGTCAAATGCCTCAAGAACGGCGGACCCACCTGCTACGCCCGAACCGGCGAGAACAAATACCACAGCCTCTTCAGCGGAAATCCCTGCATCAGCCCCGTCGTCTCCAATCTGGCCACCGCCCTCTCCGCCTTCGATGCCACCGTCGTCCTCTGGCGCCGTAATAAGGAAATCAGCCTGACCATGGCGGAACTCTACGAAAACGCCTGGACCAATCCCCTCGCCCACCATTCCCTTCGAGACGACGACCTGATCCTGCGCGTATCCATCCCGACCGACCGGACACACAGCGCCTATCTGCAGGCGAGTGAGCGAAGCGATTTCGACTGGGCCCTGGTCAGTTGCGCGGCCGCCGCCCGATTGGACTCCGGTCGCCTGAGCGATTGCCGGGTCGTCCTCGGCGCCGTCGCGCCTGTTCCCTACGAGAACGAAGAGGTGAACAGCTTTCTCAACGACAGGATCCTCGACCAAGCGACCGCCACGGAAGCCGCCGACCTGCTCCTGGCCCCGGCTGAACCGCTGGAGCACAATGGCTACAAGATCCCTCTGGCCAAGGCCCTCGTCCGCCGAACCCTCCTCCAACTCAATCACTGACCACCATCCTCTCCCCAGGAGTGCCGCCGACTGTAGGAGAGGCTTTACGCCTCGATTCCGAAGACCAACCGGCCTCTATCCGCCACTCCTTTGATTCTTCCGTTCTTTGTAGTTCTCCACCACCCCGGGAATCCTTCCCGTCACGAACTCAAGCCCCTTCCGAAGCCTTCACCGACCATGCCAGACACACCATGCAGACACCTCCGGACGAAGAAACTCTACGTCCCTTCCCTGAGCGCGGAAGCCCTTCAGGAAAAGCAACAGGCCGGGGCCTCGGCCCATTGCTGGTGCAACAAGACCATGACAGAAATCGGTTTCGACGACAAACGGGTCAGCGTCGCGACGTGTTCCCGGTCCGACCGGGATTGCTACAGGGAATCCTGAAGCCGCTTTCGCCTTCAATCCCGCATTAAGGTTGAGCGACGCAGACCCAGCCGACTGGTACGCGCACCCGCTCTATTACGACATCGTCTTCGATGGCGATACCGGGAAGGAGGCGGACTTCCTCGAAGCCGTCCTCAAGCACTACGGGCCGACAGCCAGGGGAGCCAAAGCCACCGTTCTCGAACCCGCCTGCGGCAGCGGACGACTCGTTCTCGAACTGGCCCGCCGCGGACACCGGGTCGATGGGTTCGACCTCAGCCGACCAATGCTGCGCTACGCCCGCCTGCGGCAGCGCGCCCAGCCCCCCGCCATCCGGAACCGCATCTCCTTCCGCGAGGCCCGCATGCAGTCCTTCCGGCCAATGGCCAATCATTACGACCTGGCCCATTGCCTGCTCAGCACCTTCAAGTACCTGCTGACCGGGAAGGACGCCGCGGCCCACCTGCGCCGCATCGCCCGGGCCCTGAAACCGGGCGGCCTCTATGTCCTCGGAATCCATCTCGCCGATTACCGGAACCGCCGCCGCGACCACGAACGCTGGGTCGGCGAACGCGACGGCATCCGGGTGACCTGCGACACCCGCACCGGCCCGCCCAACCCCCGGACTCGGATCGAACATCTGAGCAACCGGCTTCGCGTCCGCCGATCCGGTATCCGTAAAACGGAGACCATCACCACCCGCTGGACCTGCCGCACCTACGATGCCGGTCAATTGGGTGACCTGATCGCGTCCATCCCGGAATTCGAGATCGCCGGATCCCACGACTTCACCCACCAACTCGCCATCCGCCGCCCCTTCGACGATTCCCAGGAAGACCTCGTCCTCGTCCTCCGCAAGCGGATCAAGAGGGAATTGTGCTGAGTTAAGCCGATCCTTCGGCTCAGAACAGGCATTTTCAGCTCATTCATCTCGTGGATGTAGTCGCCCCAGTCTCCTGGGGCGTTCCGACGTTGGTTCGCGGCAAGAGACTGCCGCGGCTACAACCCGTGACCCCTCTTGAACACTCCTTATCCCGGTGCCATTCACTCTTGACCCCGCCGCGCCGTCCAATTCATGAACGCCGACACAACGGTGTTGCGCTACAAATCACGGAAAGGATCGAACACCCGCGCGACTGCAAAGGTTCCGTGAGTTACCTTCCTTTCTTCCCTTCTTCCTATCCTCCCCTCCTCTTCCTAGGGCCGATTGATCGTCAGCTCACACCCGTCCACTTCGTCGGCGATGATGTAGAAGAACAACTCCGCGGTCTCGCTGGTGTTCAGGATATGGTGAAAGGTTCCGGGATGCTGGATGAAGCAATCCCCGGGTCCGACCTCGAAGACGTCGTCGTTCCGCTCAACCCGCCCTTCTCCGGAGATGATGATGAAGAACTCGGTCATCTTTGAATGACTGTGGTGCGGGCAATTGTATTTGCCAGGCGCCACCACGGTGAATTCCACATCGAAAGGGTGACGGTGCTTCTTCGAATATCCCAACGCCACCGACAGGTGCCGACGCTTCCGGTCGTAACGCCCATCCCCCACTGCTGGTGCTGGACCGGCACTTCGCTCAGATTGATCTTGGTTGGTTCCATGACGGGACGATGCCCGGACGTCATTTCAGGTCAATCCGGGCTTCCCGTCCGTCCCGATCTGCCTTATGAATCACTGATCCCAAACCCACCCATGAACCCTTCGCTTACCCGCCGCCAGTTCCTCAAGAATTCATCGGCCGCCGCCGCGGTCGCCGGCCTCTACGCCATGACGCCGAAAGCCCGCGCCCAATCGGACGACAGTCCGGATATCGTCCGCGTCGCCGCCATCGGCTGCGGGGGCAGGATGAGCACGGATCTGAAGAATTTCATCGAGGCCTGCACCCTCCTGGGCCTCCGGGCCGAAATCACCGCCCTGGCCGACGCCTTCCCCGACCAGACGGCCAGGACCGCGGACCGTTTCGGCGTCCCGGCCGGCCGCTGCTTTTTCGGGTTCGGCGCCTACCGTGAAGCCCTCAAGACCGATGCGGAATTCGTCCTCCTCGCTACCCCGCCCAACTTCCGTCCCCTCCACCTTGAGGCTGCCCTTGAGGCCGACAAACATGTCTTCATGGAGAAGCCGGTCGCGGTCGATCCCGCAGGCTGCCGCAAGGTGATCGAGCTCGGCGGCGTGGCCGAGCGAAAGCGTCTCGCCATCGTGGCCGGAACCCAGCGGCGCCACGAACTGAATTACCTGCAGAACGCCGCCCGGGTCCAGGCGGGTGCCATCGGCCAAATCCTTGGCGGAGCCGTCTACTGGAATGGCACCGTCCCGTGGATCTACGAACGACAGCCCGGATGGAGCGATGCCGAATACCTCGCCCGCAACTGGGTCAATTTCTGGGAAATGTCCGGCGACCACATCACCGAACAGCACGTCCACAACCTCGACGTGGCCAATTGGTTCATCGGCCGTCCCCCGGAGAGCGCCCTCGGCATGGGCGGCCGCGCACGCCGGGAATCCGGCAACCAATACGATTTCTTCAGCGTCGACTACGACTACGGAAACGGCGTCCACATCAACAGCCAATGCCGGCAGATCTCCGGTTGCTACGACCGGGTCGGTGAATTCTTCCGCGGGACAAAGGGCGAGGTCCACGGCGGTGGCCGGATCACCGGACTCGACGTCCCCATTCCCGATTTCAAAGTCGCTTCCGAGAACGGGACCGTCCAGGAAATGGTCGATCTGATCAACAGCGTGATCGACGACCAGCCTCTGAACGAAGCCCGTCAGGTGGCGGAATCCACCGCCACCGCCATCATGGGCCGCCTCTCCGCCTATACCGGGGAAATCGTCCGCTGGAGCGACATGATGCTCAACCCGGAATCCGAGTTCTACTCGATCAGGGCCTTACCCGCCGCCGGAGATTTCGAAACCGGAACCGTCATCCTCCCACCGGAGAACACCGTCGCCCTGCCCGGCGACGGCGAGCCCATCCGCCGCAGAGGCTGAGGGCGGAGACCCAGGAACACAGGTCAGAGATGGGCTGGGTGTAGGCGCCTGAGTCTCTTGAGGCGCTTCAAACCGGCTCCACGGCAAGAGACTGCCGTGGCTACACTTCAGAACAGTCCCGCCGTCCCTACTTCGAATCGGCCGCCGTCTCGAGAATCCGGTAGATCCGCTCCACCATCGGCCGGGCGTCCTCGAGCAGGCCCGCCGCGATCAGCGCGTTGTCGAAGACCTGCTCGATGATCATCTGTGCCAGCTCCGGCTTGCTTTCGTGAACGTCGTTCAGACGCCGGATGAGGGTATGCCGCGGATTGATCTCGAGGTTCACCTTCAGCGGCATCTCCTCGTCCCGGTTCATCGCCCGCATCATCCGCCGCATCTGCGCGCTCATCATCTTGTCGGCATTGAGCGCCATGGCCGGACTGTCGACCAGCCGGGTGCTTCCGCTCACCTCCGCCACCTTGTCGCCGAGCCGGTCACGGATCCACAGGCAGAGCTTCTTCGTGGTGTCGGCGTCGAGACTCTCGCCTGCCGGCTCCGGGGTGTCCTCCAGCTTGAGATCGGACTGATCGATAGCCACCAGCTTCTTCTCCCCGTATTCACGGAGATTGGACATGACGAAATCATCCACTGCTTCGTAAAGAAAGAGCACCTCCAGATTGCGGGCCTTGAAGGCTTCCAGATAGGGACCGCTCTCAAGCGCCGCACGGTTCGGGCCCAGCAGGTAATAGATCTCCTTCTGATCCTCCTTCATCCTCGAGACGTAATCGTCAAAGCTGGTCAGCTTCCCCTTCTCGGTCAGGGACGATTCGTAGCGCAGCAGCTTGGCGATCTTCTCCCGGTTCGCAAAGTCGGTGGCCGCCCCCTCCTTCAGGTAAACGGCAAATTCCTTGTAGAACTCGAGGTAGGCCTCCGACCGCTTCGAAGCCTCCTCATCGAGAAAGCGCAGAAAGCGACCGGTGATGACCCGGTTGAGCTTCTCGACCAGGCTGCTGTCCTGCATCGTCTCTCGCGAAATGTTCAGGGGAAGATCCTCGCTGTCGACCACCCCCTTGAGGAAACGCAGCCATTCGGGCAGCAGATTCTTCGGATGAGCGTCGATCTGGATCTTCCGGCAATAGAGTGCGACCGATGGATCCAGCCGCCCCATCCCGAAACGCTCGATATTATCCTTCGGTACGAAAAGAAGAGACTGGATGGCGAGAGGCGCATCAGCGCTGAAATGCAGACGGTAACGGGGCTCGTCAAAGGCGTTGGCCTGGAACTTGTAGAACTCGGTGTATTCCTCGTCCTTGATTTCGTTCTTGTTCCGCAGCCAGAGCGCTTGGACCGTGTTGATCTTTTCCCCGTTCAGATTGATCGGGAACGGGACAAAACTTGAATACCGCCGGAGGATCTCCTTGATCCGGTCGGCCTTGGCGAACTCCTTCGATTCATCGTTCAGCTCGACCACGACCTTGGTGCCGCGCCGCTGTCCATCCGCCTCCTCGATCTCGTAGGAACCGGAACCGTCGCTCGTCCAGCAATGGCCCGTCCCTTCCAGGTGCCAGGAACGCGAGTAGACCTTGACCGTCTTGGCCACCATGAAGGCACTGTAGAAGCCCACCCCGAACTGGCCGATCAGGTTGGCGTTTTTTTCACCGCCTTCGGACAGAGCCTGGAGAAACTTCTTGGAGCCCGAGTGGGCGATCGTACCGAGATTCTCGACCAGATCGTCGTGACTCATCCCCAATCCGAAGTCCTGGATGGTGATCGTCTTGGCCGTGTCGTCGGTCGTGATGTTGATCTCGAGCTCGAGGCGATCGTCGAAGACTTCCTTCTCGGTCAACCGCAGATGCCGGAATTTCTCGAGAGCGTCGGAGGCATTCGAAACCAGCTCCCGGACAAAGATCTCCTTGTCCGTGTAGAGCGAGTGGACGACGATGTTGAGGAGCTGCTTGATCTCAGCCTGGAATTCAAATCGTTCAGGTGTGGTTGTGCTCATGATGGAAATTTTGGGAAAGTATCGTAATCGGTTAACCTGTAGCCCGAGACCCCGATCGCGCAAGTCGGAATCTCACCCGAAGGGGTCGTTTCTTGTTCGTTCATCTGTCTGGTGTAGTCGCCCCAGTCTCTTGGGGCGGTTCGACATGGATATGCGGCAAGAGACTGCCGCGGCTACATCTCGTGATCCCTCCTGAATACCCCTCATCGATGCCATCCCCACCCGACTCGCCCATCCCCACCCGATTCGCCATAGCTGGGCGTGGCCGCCGGGCGCGCCTCCTCAAAGAATCCATCCATCCCCATTCCCCCCGTGCCGCTCGCCTCACTCCAACCCCGGCGGCAACGTTGCCGGCCGCCGCACTTCGGGGATTTCGATTGAAGCCACCGGGTAGCTGCAATAATCCGCCGCAAAGAATCCGCACGGCCGATGGTTCCCGCTCAACCCGACCCCCCCGAACGGCACCGCTCCGCTTGCCCCGGTCAGTTGCTGATTCCAATTGATCAACCCCGCCCGGATGCGCCTCCGGAACACCTCATAGGCCTCGCGGTCGTCACTGATCAGTCCGGCCGCCAGTCCAAAGACCGTCCGGTTCGCCTCCTCAATCGCCGCATCGAAGGTATCGACCCGAATCACCTGAAGAAGCGGTCCAAAGACCTCGCCATCTTCCCGCTCCACCATCTCGGTCACATCAATGATCCCCGGCGAAAGCAACCCCG
Source organism: Opitutaceae bacterium (assembly GCA_041395105.1). Taxonomy (NCBI): domain Bacteria; kingdom Pseudomonadati; phylum Verrucomicrobiota; class Opitutia; order Opitutales; family Opitutaceae; species Opitutaceae bacterium. The sequence continues at coordinate 831,431 of JAWLBB010000002.1, forward strand.
AGCCCGCTCGCAACCTCCGCGATTCCAGAAGAGACCGGCCTCCGCGCGCCACCCATCCGGCCTGCGCCTTCAGAACCGCCTCTGCAGCCACTGGCGAAATAACCGGACCCATGAAGGGTTCGGGCCGCTCCGTGTGGTGACCGACCCGGATCCTCGCCGCCCCCGTCACCAGAGCCTCAAGAAACGCGTCCCCCGCCTCCGCTCGCTCGACGATGAGGCGCCGGGCACAGGTGCAGCGCTGCCCGGCTGAAAGAAACGCCGATTGCAGGGTGAGCAGAACCGCCGCCTCCCGGTCCACGACCCGGTGAACGATCAGCGGGTTGTTCCCGCCCATCTCCAGGGCAAGGATCTTCTGAGGTGTTCCCGCCAACCGGGTATTGATCGCGACACCCGCCCGGGCACTCCCGGTAAAAAAGACCCCATCCACCCCCGGATGCTCGACGAGGTGGGCACCGACGTCCCCGCCGCCCTGGACCAGGTTGAGCACCCCGGCCGGCAACCCGGCCTTTTCCCACAACGCCACCGTTTCCTCCGCCACCAGCGGCGCCTGTTCACTCGGTTTGAAAACCACCGTATTCCCGGCCAGCAACGCCGGCACGATATGCCCGTTGGGAAGGTGCCCCGGGAAATTGAACGGGCCCAGCACCGCCACCACCCCGTGCGGCCGGAAACGGGCCACCGCCGTTCCGCCGACGAACGAAGCGCAGCGGCGCTCGTGGGCCTCGATCGAAAGCTCCACCTTCCCGATCATCGACCTGACCTCCGTCGCCGCCTCCCAGTCCGGCTTGCCCACTTCGCGCGAGATCGCCAGGGCCATCGCACCGGAATGCTCTTCGAGCAGACCGGCAAAGCGTTCAATGATCTCGCGTCGCTGACTCAATTCCTGCTTAGCCCAGTCCGCGGCCGCCACCCGGGCCGCGGCCACCGCCGCATCAATCTCCTGCGGCCGGGCCGTGCACCCTTTCCAGACAACCTGGCCGGTCACCGGATCGGTCGACCCCAGCTCCGGCCCGGCTTCATGTATCCATTTATTGTATATAAATAGGCCCCGACTCACAAGGCACCTCCCGATCCAGTGAAAACAGGCAAAGGTCATTCCGGATTTCCATGTCTACGGTCAGACATTTATGAAGGTCCAAATCCATTACCCGTAGGAGAGGCTTTATGCCTCGATCACCTGTCCCATCGAGGCATAAAGCCTCTCCTGCATTTTCGCCATTGGCAGGGTGCCACGTCCCTCGTGCACCTCCCATCAGGTTGAAAGCGTCCATGGTCCGACCCGCCCGGAAGCTGTCCGACAAATACTGAAACATGCCCCGTCTCATCGCTTCTTGATCAACCTCTCAGCGGGCTGACCCGCACTTCGTCACCCGGCTTCAGAGAACCCTTGTCCGCGTCCTCCATCCGGATGGACAAACGGCCTTCTCCCGCCGCCTCGGCCGCTCCGAGACAACAGCGGAAATCCAGCCCACCCCAGGCTATGAGCGAATCGACAGGCCGCTCGCCGATCTCCCCGATCGATTCCAACCTGGCCACCCGACTGGAGGCGATGGTCCGCACCTTCCTGGTCTCGGCCCGAAGCAGCGGGCCCGCATCGAAGATGTCGACTTCGTTGGCGAAGGTAAAGCCCTCCTCATGGAGCAGGCGAAGAGCCGGCTCGGTGGCCGGATGCACCCGGCCGATCACCTTTTGAACCTCCTCCGGCAGAAGGGTCACGTAGATCGGATACTCCGGCATCAGGTCTTCGATGAAGGACTTATTGCCGAGACCACTCAGGAAATCCGCAGTCGCAAAATCATTCTGGAAGAAATGACGGCCGACCGATTCCCAGAAGGGCGAGCGACCCGATTCATCGATGAAACCGCGCATCTCGGAAAGCACTTCCCGATCAAACCGCTGCGGAAACATGGCCATGAAGAGAAAGCGCGAAAGCGATAGCAGGCGCCCCCGGCCCGACCGGCGGCTCGCGGGGCGAAGATAAAGACTGCAGACCTCCGAAGGCCCCTTGTGGTTGGTCTTGAGATGCAGAACCTCAACCTCCCGATTCAGGTTGAGGGGTTCATGACTGAACGTCTCGTGCCTGATCTCGTAGGAGTAAAAGGGATCGAAGCCCCCGACCCGCGCCACGATGCCCGCGGTTCCGGCGATCGCCCCGTCGGCTCCTTCCTCCAGGACAAAGAGGTAAAACTCCCCTCCGGGCTTGCGGATTCGCGCGTCAAAGGCCCGGAGCGATTCATCAATCTTCTGGGCCAGGACATCGCGATCCGGCGGCAGGCTGGTCATCCCGCCACGAATCGCACCAGCCATCTCGACAAGCGCATCCAGATCGTCGGGACGGACCGGCCTGACCACCGCCCCGTTCATCTCTTCACCCCTCCCGTGGGTTGCTCGATCGACCGGTTCAAGATGGACTCCGGCAAAGCCACCTCGCCCTTGGCCAGCCGCATGAGAAAGAGCGCGGTCAATGAGGCCCTCTCAACCAGACTGTCAACGAGAACGACCTCCTTTTCGCTGTGGATGAACTCCCCGCGCACCCCCAAAGAGTCGATATTGGGCAGTCCCGCCATGGCCAGGATATTCCCGTCGCTGCCGCCGCCGGTATCCCGCCAACCGAAATCCAGCCCAAGCGGCCGTCCGCAATCCTGGATGGTGGCAAAAAGCCCCTCCACTTCAGGCGTGACCTCCTTCGGCCCACGGGAAAATCCTCCCTCCATCTCGACCGCAAATCCCTCGCGCTTCACCACCGGCTCCGCACAGGCCCGCAAACGCCCCATGACCTCCTCCATCTGGTCCGCCCGCCAGACCCGCACATTGAGTTGCGCCTCCGCTCGGTCCGGGACCACGTTGATCGGGCCGCCGCCCTCGGTCCGGCCGACATTCACGATCACCCCCTCCATCTGCTGGTTCAACGCCGTCGCCTTGAGCACGATACGGGACAGAGCCTCGATCGCGTTGCGCCCCGCCTCGAAATCCCGGCCGACATGAGCGGCCCGCCCTCGAACCCGATAGCTGAAATGCCCGACCCCCATCCGCGAACGGACCATCTGCCCATCCGGGAGGGACGATTCAAAAACCAGCCCGAAATGGTGCCGCCGGGCCGCCTCAGTGAGGATTGCGGCCGAGCCCGGAGAACCCAATTCCTCGTCGGGCGAGATGAGGATCTCCCAGCCGATCCGTTCCTTCCACGGGCAGGCCTCGAAGGCAGTCAGGGCGGCCAGCAGCACGACCAGCCCGCCCTTCATGTCGGTCACCCCGGGACCGTGCAGGCGCCCGTTGTCGAGGACCGTGCACTTCTGAAAGGCACTCTCCGGACCAAAGACCGTATCGAAGTGCCCATTGAAGAGGACCTGAATCGGGGCCTCCGGCCTACACTGCCAGCGCAGCATGACCTCACCCGGCCCGGCCCCCGGGGCCGATTGATCCAGCGGCAGAGTCGAGAACGCCCCCGGCAACCGGTCAAAATCCGCCTGCACCAGAGCCTGCATGGCCTTGAGCCCGGGACCGTTCAGACTGCCCGAGTTCTGATCCGCCCACCGGACCAGCCGATCGATCATCTCCGGCCGACCCAACCGGATTGAATCGAGAAAAGGGGCGTAGGAATTCAGATCGATCAAAGTCATGGGCACCCCGAAAGATGTCCCACCCGCAACCGGAAGGCAATCCCGCCTGCAACCGCAGAGCGAATTACAACCTTGGATTGATCCGACGGAAAGGGGTCTCGAAGGAAAGGGGGCAGCTCTGAATGGCGCCAAGATAGGCAGATTCTTTGGCTCAGAATGGCCATATCCTGATCGTGCAATTGTCTGGTGTAGTCGCCCCAGTCTCTTGGGGCGTATCAACGTGGATACGCGGCAAGAGACTGCCGCGGCTACATCTCGTGATTCATCCTGAACACCCTTATCATCGCCATTCGGGTCGGCCCTTACGCTTTGCTGCTTCAGGTTCGAACCGCGCCGGTTCCGAGAGCGAATCCGGATTCCTTCGAGCCGGCCCCCGGCATACATCCAATCCTTGGTTTCCGCGCCATCGCGGCTGAAGAAAACCAAGGCCGTCGATCCCGCTAACAGTCAGGGCTGATCCTCTTGACCATCCCTTCTCAAGGCCACCACGAGTTACGCTTTGACACGAAACCCGTGCACACATATCTTGTGCGGATTATGAAGAACATCACGTTCAGTGCAGATGAAGACCTCGTGGAACGTGCACGGGACATTGCCCGCAGGCGAAAATCGACATTGAACCAGCTTTTCCGTGAGTGGTTGGCCGACCTCGCGGGGCAGCAGGAGCGAGAGAACCGTCTCCGCGATCTGGATTTGCGACTCGATTACGCACAATCCGGAGGGAAGTTTACCCGGGAGGAGATGAATGCCCGCTAGAGTCTTTCTCGATACGAACGTGGTGGTTTATTCCTTCGATGCCACCGCTCCTGCCAAGCGGCAGCGCGCGCGAGAGATTCTTCGTGGAAGCGGATGGTTTGTCAGCTGGCAGGTTGTGCAGGAGTTCGCAAATGTGGCCCTGCACCGGTTCGAGGTGCCGCTGAAGGCCGGAGATCTCAAGGATTATCTGGATCTGGTGCTCTGGCCGAATTGTGGAGTGTTTCCGTCCGGGACGATTTTCGCCAAGGCTCTGGAGATTCACGCCCGGTTCCAATACCGCCTCTACGACAGTCTCATCGTGGCATCCGCCCTAGCCGGAGGCGCGTCTATCTTGTATTCCGAAGACCTGCAGGACGGACAGCATGTCGGTCCCCTGCAAATCAAGAATCCGTTTGCTTCTTGAGGGCACCCAGCCAAGTCCACGCCATGAGGAGGTCGCGCATCAGGAGAATGCCAACGCCCCCCACAATTGCGTTTTTACGGAATGACCCCTTCGACCCGCTCCGCCGCCTTCGCCCCTGGAAGATCAATTGACAAGGCAACTTACCGACTGTATGGTTAACCATATGAAGACGACCCTCAATATCAGTGACGCGACGATGCGGGAGGTGAAGCGCGAAGCGGCACGGCGCCGGAAGACCATGTCTGAAATGGTCGATGCGGCATTGCGCACGATTGTCGAACCGGAAAAGCGAGACGGAAAACTTCCGCCCCTGCCGAAACTAAGCGGCGGCGGACTTCAGGTGGATGTCGCCGACCGCGAAGCTCTCTACCGCACCATGGGAGGATGACTGTGTTTGTTGTCGACACGAATATTCTCATCTATGCGGCGGACGGGGACTCGCCGGACCACGCGTCATGCCGCAAGTTGGTCGAAAATTGGCGACCACAGACCACCCCGTGGTACCTCACGTGGGGAATTGTCTACGAATTCATTCGGGTCGTCACACACCCACGGGTCCTGAACCTCCCGTTTTCGGTCTCTCAGGCCTGGTCTTTTCTCGATGCGCTGTTTGCGTCCCCACACCTGCGAATCCTCGTCGAGACCGATCGGCACCGGCATGTTGCAGCCGAGGTTTTCTCTGAAATCCCCGACCTAACCGGCAACCTCGCATTTGACGCCCATACGGCAATCCTGATGAGGGAAAACGGGATAAAGACGATTTACACCCGGGACACCGATTTCAGCCGGTTTCCGTTTCTGACCCGCATCGATCCGGCCACCCCACCCCGGCAACCGTCTACTTCGAGGCGACGCCCTAAAGACCGGACCTGACCGGTGGCGTCACCTTTCCAGGCTCTTTCTTCTTCAGCATCATCGGCCGATCATCAGTGAGGGTCGTTGCCGGCGAAGCCGTAGAGGTTGAGCCCTCCGGCCTCTCCGATCGGGTCGCGCCGGATGAAGCGACCGAGGGGGAGAAAAGGGTCAACGTTCAGAATTCAGAAAACAAACCCGAAGTCCACCGTGCGGAACGGTCAGGAAATGCTTCCGGGCAGGTTGGTGGTTTCAGCAAGAGAAAAACTGAAAACTGAACGTTGACCCCTTCTTTGACGTCGTCTCATCAACCCTCCGGGCGGTTGCGAGGCAACCACCATCTCCGCGCTTGCGCGCTGCGTCCCGATCCATGTACTGACTCTTGTAGCCGATCGGGTTGGTTGCGGTTTGAACGGCTATTTGGTGAAGGCGCAGTGACATTTAGTCGGGAACCTCAGTTGAGCCGGGTTGAATATTGAAAACTGACACCTTTTCAGAGGCGATCCGGATAAAGACTGCCTCGGTGAAGGTGCCACTCAGGCGATAGGTGCGGATGGCCGGATCGGAGTCCAGGGGATCGCTTGCGACGGGGTCAGGAACCGGGACCCAATCGATGAGATCGAAGCTCGATTCAAGCCCAACACTCGTGCCGAATGCCGTCGGATTCACGCCCAGATCAATGACAAGGCTGGCGGCTTCCCGACGAATCCGGACAGTGGGCATACCGGTCGCGTCCAGCGGGTCGGTGCCAAGGGCGAACTCAGCTTCGTTGGAATAGCCATCGCCGTCGGCATCGAAATCCGGTGCTTTTCGTTCTTCGTCGGCCCCTGACATCGCCGTGGCAGTCCACATTACATAGTCCTGGACAAACCGGGCCAGCAGGCGTTGGTCACGGGCAACCGCCAGATGAACGGTCGACTCCGAAGTCTGGCGATCTCCGGTCCAGGCATCGAAACGCCAGTGCACGGCCGACTCCGCCTGCAAGTTGACCTCATCTCCAAAAAGGGCCGAACCTGAAGCCGGAACACCGCTGACGGTCCCCTCTCCCAGTGTCGCGACAGTCACGCTGTAACGCCTCCGACTGAAGGTTGCCGTCACCGACCGATCCCGATCCATCCGAACCGTGGCGACATCAAGCCCGGTTTCAACATCCCCCGCCCACGAGGTAAACTCGTATCCGTCGGCGGGCTGGGGCGACAGGACCACGACCTGCCCGTTGGCCAGGTCGTTCAGCGGCAAGCTGGAGTCGACGCGACCCTCGCCGGCGATCTCGATCGAGAGATTCCGCTTCGGTATCCTGACAACCGATACCGCATCGCCCAACACCACGTCGTTCTCGCTGTTGGCGTCAATCACACTACGGGAAGGACGGATCCGTGCCGCCAGGTAGTAGTCGCCCGGACGCATCGTATCCGGCAATTGAAGGTTGGTGATGGCGGTATGGTTTGAATCAGCGGAAAGCGCCGGAAGACTCACCCGAAACGATCGTAGAAGATGGCGCCCATCCTCGGGAACACCCCAGACACCCTTTCGAGTGGTCAGCAGGACGTCGACCTGAAGGTCTCGGGCGGGCAGACCCGATCTGCCGGCATTGCGGAACAGAAGTTCGATCGGGATCGTGTCCCCCACCGACTTGTCAACGGCAGGAGCCGTCGCCCGCACCAAGGCGAGGTCGGCGGGCGAGTCCTCATTGGAATCCGCTGCCTCAATCAGAACGGATCGTGAAGAGGCCGAATAAATGACCGGACTCTGTGTCATGGCCGTGGTCCTATTGACCGTTGCCAGGGGCTCGGCAGATCCGTGGACCCAGGTTCGGCCGTCGCGGGTCGACGCGATGACGGTTGGGTGACTCAGTTCGTAGGGCGCCCGCAGGAAAACAACACCCAGTGGCCCGGAAATCATTCGGGACAAGCCGGAAACGTTTGGATCCAATTCCATTACAGTTTCCCAGATGAGACCATCCCGGGAGATACGCACGTCGCCACGGGTCGCACTGATAAGCATTCCATTCCATGAGACGGTCGCCAGGTGACCCCGGTCGGTGGCGATCCGTTGCCAGTTGATCCCATCGACGGATTGATGAATGGCACCCGGCCGGTCTTCATAGGAGGCGTAGTCGCGCAGGATCAGAAGATCTCCTGTGACATCAATCTGGGAGACATTACCCGCCGGGTAGCCCGGCGGAGTGATCTCCTCCCACTCAAATCCGTCGGAACTGAGAAAAAGAGCCGTCGAGTTCAGTTTGATCGTCTGTCCCTTCCATGGCAGTATTCGTCCCGCTTCCTCAGAGGCTGCCACATCGACGGCCGTTGACCGGCTGCCCGGCCTGCCTCGGTCTGAACCAAGATACCCAAACAAAGAAGCCGGAACGTCGGGCGGATTTCCTGCGGGTCCACGCGAAATCCCTGTCTTGTGATTGTACCAATTGAGTCCGTCGACCGAAAGCCAATCGGCAATCGCAAAGAAGTCCGTCCGACTCCGCTCGAACAACCAATAGAGTCTCATGTCCGGAAAATAGACCCATTTGACTCCATTCGGGCTGAAGAGAATGCCGCCGGCCTCGTCGGTGGCGCAGATACCTGCCGGGGCCACCTGGAAGTGCCGCACGTCCGCCGACGAGGGTGTCTGCATGGCGATCCAGTCCTGTCCATCGAGGCTGACATAGATGATCCCGTCGGGACCTGCACCGTAGAAGGCACCCTCGAAGAAGGTCATATCGAACAATCGCAGAGTCGACGGCGGTCCACCGGGCGAACCTCCCAACGCCGCAGTGAGGAACCGGGTTCGAGTCACTTCCAGGCCGCCGGCTGTCTTGCCAACCGCTTCAATCCGATAGTCACCAGGTGCCTCAGGGGTGAACTGAACGGACAGGTCCGGGGGGATCAGGGTGGCGAACTCGTTGCCGTTCACGGTGATGATGACCTGCTCAAAAGGATCGCCCGGGCTGGACGCGAGCAACTCGATCGCGACCGGCGAGTTGGGCAGCACAACCGGTCGACCACTCGGATGAAGAAAGTCCAGAAAGGCTGATTCGGTTTTCGGTGTCCCCAGCAAAGCCGGCGGTGCGTAACTGCTGATGACGAGAACGGCATCTCCGGCCGCCAAAAGCCTCCAGGGTTCATAGGCCGAAAGGCTATCGGTGGCCAAGGTCCAATCCACTCCGTTGGTCGATTGGATAATCGATCGATCGCCGATCGCTAGGAAGCGCCCCTGATGGAAGATCAGACTCTGGATCGAAGCCCCAACCCCCGAAGGGCTTGCTTTGCCTTTCGTCGTCCACGTTCGCCCGTCAGCTGAAGTCTGGATTGTCCCATCCGTACTGAGGGCAATGTGAACGCCATTTCCGTAGGCCAGGAAGCTCACATGCTGCAACTCGACTCCCTGCTTCACTGTCCAAGTGATTCCATCTATGGAATAGGCAATGAATTCGCGCCCCGCGGCGACAAAAACATCGTTCTGGAATGCCAGCGCACTAACCGATTCAGGGAAAGGTGAAGCGACCTCTGCCCACTCCAGGCCGTCTATTGATCTGGATACTTGACTGCTGGCGACCGCCAGGAAGAACCCATCCCCGAAGACGACATGCTCCCAGAAGGTATCCATTTTCTCGAATGCGGCCGGGTGCGTACCTCGCCCACCGGAGAAGGCATAAACGCCATTGCCATATGCGAACCGGCGAGAATCGGGAAGCAGCGACTCCGGGTTTGCCGTTCCCGACCAGTTGAGACCGTCCGAGGATTCAAGGATCTCGCTGTCTCTGAAGAGGAAGAAGCGATCATTAGCTGAAACGAGGTGGCCGCTCCAGAGTGCTCCGTTGTCATACGGGGGAGCTGGCGCCGTCAACGGCGCGACCTGGCGTCCGGATATGCCGGTCATGGATCCGCCACGAACCACAAAGTCACTGGCCCATTGGGCGGATTCGTCCAGCGTCGTCCATTTGGCACCCGACCAGACAGCGATCCCTTTGTCATCTGCCAGGTAAACCTCACCGTCGATGCTGTCGATTTTAATGTCCGAGGCGCGCCAAGGCGATGGTGTGACCTCAGTCCAGTGCTTGCCATCCGATGACCGGAGCATCCGCCCATACTGCTCCCGGATCCACCAGCCTCGCGAGGCGGAGTGCTGAAGCCTGCCGTAACCGGTCGCCCCGGTGCGATTGACCTTTTCCCATGTCATCCCGTCGGGAGACTGGTAGATCCCCGGAGGGCTCGAGGCCAGAAAGACCTGACCATCAAAAGCCAACCCCACAATCAGGTCCTCAGGCAGTCCGGTCGCCGGGGTCCAGGATCGGCCATCCTGCGAATAGCTGACTCCGCTGAAGAGTGACCTGACGAACCGACCGGCGCCGAAAGTGACCGCAAGGACGCCGCCGACGCCGTCGTCCGCCTTTTCCCACTCAATCAGGTTGGCGGAACGGGCGGACCCCTGGGTGCCTCCGATTACCCAGATCCCGTTGCCAAAGCAAACAGTCCAACCATACAAATCGCCTATGGCCGGAACCGATGAGTACTGCCAATTCTCGCCGTCGAGCGAAAAGCCGATCAATCCGCCGAATCCGGTAACGAAATACCGATCATGAACCCAGTTGATCATATTGATCTGGCCAGGCGGCCCGAAGACGGCGGGCAAGGAAAAGTGGGAATCGGTCGAACCGGAGGTGACACTCAGAAAGACAGGCGACGAATGGGAGATGCCGAATTGATTGGAAACCGATACCCCGTAAAACCCGGAATCCTCCAGTTCCGCGTTCAGGAAATTGTAGGACGGTCCATTCGCGCCTTCGATCGCCTCCCCATCGCGGATCCACTGGAAATCCACGCCCGACGCGGGATCGGTCAATACCGAGAGGGTGACAGAGCTACCGACAGTCACGGCGGTGGAGCGCGGCGGAATCAGGATACGAGGCGGGCTCCCTCCGATCGACAAGCGGGCACTGCGGCTCTCCAGGATGACACCGCCGGTCGCGACGACCACATGGTAGATGCCGGTCATCTCGGGAGTTACCCCCGAGACGATCAATGACGAGGACGTCTCCGCAACGAGAGCCTTGCCGTTGAAGTACCACTGGAATTGTGGATCCGTGCCGCCGTTGACGGTGACGGAAAAGACGGCATCCCCGCCAAGGAGGACGCTTTGATCCTGTGGTTCCGCGAACAGGCGCGGACCGGTGATGAAACGCCCCCAAAGACTGAAGCTGGAGCCGTTGGCGTTCTGGGAGTCGACGGCGATGACATAGGCGTGGTTCTCGAGAACCGGGATCAGCAATTGGGAGGCAATTCCCCGATCGAAGACCGAATCGGACCGACCCAGATCGAGCATCGTGTCGCCTTCATAGACCGCGGGGAAGACCGTGCCATCCACACTCTCGCCCGATAATGCGAAGGTCCCCGACTTGGGTGCCGTCCATCGGTACCAGACGCTTCGACGGGAGGCCTGCGGATGATGAGTCGGCTCGTCCGGCTGAGCTGAGGCCAGACGGGTGGTTCCCTCGATCTCGAAGGCATCTCCCGACAGTTCGATGGCATTTCCGAGAAGGTCATTGCCCGGCGCAAGCGCGACACTGAGGGTGAACGGTCCGGCTACGCCGGCTGTCCGATCGACCTGGATACGGTAGGTCTGGTTGGCCTTGAGCGTTTCCGTGAGGGTCAGGGGTTGCCCGAAGGAGGTCGACCGACGCGATTGGACCAGCTGGAGGGATCCGATCGATTCTCCCGTGTAAAGGGCAATCCCGGCCTCAAACCCCAGCGGCCTGAGCCTGATCTCGGCAAAAGCGTCACGGTCCGGCGTGAACCGATACCAGACAGTCTGTCCGAGAAAGCCGGGAGGGGTCGGCTCGATGGGCTCTTTACCGGACCGGATAAGAACCCCGCTGACGAAGGAGCCGTCGGAAGGCATCACGGTCGCATCGGCAAAGGCATCGTTGGCCGGTGTTTCCACCTCCCCGGCCAGCGCACGGTGGATGTTCAACCGCCCCCCGGTGGCGACATACGGGTTGAGGGATGCCCGGACCTCGACCGTCGATAATATCCGGGCGGTGACTGATGAAGCCGTGGCATCGGGAAGGTGTGCGAAAAGGAGGGCGGCGGTCCCGGTCACATAGGGCGCGGCAGCGGAGGTTCCGTGGAAGATCGCATAACTGGAAACCGAGTTGTAATCGGTCGAAAAAGCCGACTCCGGGGCGGCCAGATGAACGAGAGAGGAGCTGAAGTTGGAGAAAGTCGCCAGGGTGTCGGAGTCGTCGACCGCCGCAACCACAACCTGATCGGGCAGATCGAAGGCGGCGGGATAGGTCGGAATTGCGCCGATACTCCGGTGCGAATTCCCCGCCGCCGTGACCGAAAGAACCCCGGCCTTGCCAGCTCGTTTGAGAGCATCCTCAAGGGCGTAGGTATGCCCCGCTCCGCCCCAGGAATTGTTGATGAGCCCGGCTCCGTTCGCGACCGCGTAATCGATCGCCTTGATGGCGTCGCTGGTTGCTCCTGTCCCGTTCTGGTCAAGGAAGCGTGCGCCCATCAGCTTGACCTTCCAGGCCACGCCCGCGATGCCCTTGCCGTTGTTTCCGACTGCACCGATGACGCCGGCCACCAAGGTGCCGTGTCCTTCCGGATCGCCCTCGAGAGCCGAACCTTTGATGGCATCGAATCCGTGCACGTCATCGATCACACCGTTGCCGTCATCGTCCAACCCGTTTGCCGGGATTTCGCCAGGGTTCACCCAGAGGTTGGGCTGAAGGTCCTCGTGGGTGAGGTGGATTCCCGTATCGACGATGGCCACGACCACATCCGGAGCAGACGAACGGATCTCCCAACCCTCGGGCGCATCCATGTCGTGATTCGGCTCCGAACCAACCCGGGTCCGGTCGAACCAGGTCTGCTCCCTGAACTTCGGATCATTGGGAATTCTCCGCTGGGTTTCCAGAATATAGTCCGGCTCGCAGAAACGAATCCCGACGCCCTCCCGCTGGAGGCTCGCGAGCACCTGGGGCATCCTCTCGGGATCATCAAACGGTTGGATCCGGGCTCGGTAAAGACCACCCCCGGTGACCGTTTCAAAGAGGTCGGCGCCGAGACTGGAAAGCCGGGCAACCGTGGTGGCGTCCGGCTTCGGTTCTTCCAATTGGACGAGGAGATGGTCGGCCACCATGGCCACGCGCGAGACGACCGTTTCGCTTCCCTGTTCATCAAGTTCGACCGCTTCTTCCGTTCGGATAAACGGATAAGTGCCGTCGGTCTCCCATATCTGAGTGCGCCGAAGACGGCGATCTCCAATCGGCTCCGTGGATTCAGTCAGAAGATTCGAACAATCCAGAAGGAGGGATAGCGAGGAAGCCAACGCCTGCTCCGGAATCGAAGAGGAACGGGTGTTTTCGACCGAAGCGGTGAACTCGACTGGATCGAGCGTTGATGGGTTGAGAGCCGGGTTGGCCGGGGTCCTAATACGATGAGTCGCCAGCGCCTCCGATGCCCTCCCGGAGCTTGCCCGTTCAGCCGAACCCAAGCGGAAGAGGATAATTCCGAAAAGAGTGACTGCTGCAAAAAGTATGAAGACCCACAGGGACTTTTTCATGGAGAGATGCCTGGGGAAACCCACTTCATCCCAGCCACCCGGACTGGGTCAAGAGTCAGACACGGCTATTGGTCTTTTCCGGTTGTCCCAAGGATCCTGACAGAAGCGTTTGGGAAATCAATTCGAAACGCGTAAACAACTATGCCCCAGGATATTGAGGGATCCAATTAAGCAGATCGCGGGATCGATATGAGGAATTCTTCTAGATTTCCCTGCCGTTGCCCACTCGAAGCCCCCCTTGCCTGCGCCGAGGGAGATCGTTGGAGAGGATTCCCCGCCTGCTCTGCGGACGAGCGGGCCGCTCGTCCCTACCCCGGATGCTCTGAAATGCACCCAGGAGGCTGTCTCAAAAGCGGGTCTTGCCGATTGGGCGAATCCTGCTGAGAATCGAATCCGCCCTCGTGTCCGGCGAATGACCGTGTATGAGTCCGACCGTTTTTCAGTTTCGATCCTACCGCTTCTTCTTCTTTTCACGCGAAGAAGCGAGGCAGCATGTCCATGTCAGGTCGCCCGCGGGAGAGGCGAAATTCTGGATCGAGCCCAAACTTGAATTGGCGGTCAATCATGGGTTTTCTGGCAAACAGTTGAAAGAACTCGAAGAAATCATCAAAGAACGGGAAGATGAAATACGGAACCATTGGAACAGACACTTCGGCGCCTGAGGTCACGGACATATCCCCTTTCGGGATTTGGCTGCTGCTTCGAGGGAAGGAGTATTTCCTGGGTTACGATGACTTTCCCTGGTTTCGCGACGCGCCAGTCGGTCGGGTTTTTTCCGTGACTGAAGAAGGCGCCGGGCATCTGCGTTGGCCTGCCCTTGATATCGATCTTTCGCTCGAGTCGATCAAGGACCCGGGAGCATTTCCGATGGTCTATGAGCCAGTGCCAAACTACCCTAAGTCCGACGGAGAAAGCAGGTAACGTCTTACCTTCTGGGTCCGCGTCGATGCGCTCGTGGCTTCGATGCTTTCGGCAGCGGCTTCTCGATCGGATTGCTCCAGCGCAGGCCGGCGAAACGGGCGAAGTCGCCATCGCAGCTGCAGAGGTCGGCTTGGTGTTCAATGGCGAGGGCGGCGAGATAGGCATCCGTCGTCAGGTTTCCGGCAGTCCCCAGCTTCCGAAGCCCATCGAGGAAGACTTGCGGAAAGCGCCGGCCGGGTTCCAGAAGGACGACGCAGGGTTGCGCCAGCCAGGAATCCACCTGGTCGACTGCGGCGTCGACAGTCATGGGACTAACGAGAACGCGCGGGTGGGTCATCAGGCGGATGAAGCCGCTGATGGTGACCCAGGAGAGGCCGACCGGGGCAGGCTGGTTCAGTCGATCCTCCCACCACCGCCGTGCCCGATCATGAAACGGAACCTCAGAATTGTGGGCGTAAACCAGCAGGTTGACGTCGGGGACAATCACTTTCGCGAGGCCCGCTTCATACGACCGAGGGCTGAGCCCGCTTCCAGTTCATCGACCAGCTGATTCAGCTTTCCAGAATCGACACCCGGCTGAAACGGGGACGCATGCGGCTTGACCCGGTAGGGGGTGTGCGGCTCCTCGACGACCAGGCCGAGCCCGACCCGCAGGCGTTCGTTCACCACCTCTTTGAAGGAACGCCGGCCTGAAGCCGTTTCCTGCCGGAGCCGTTCGGCCACATCCGGATCGAGGGTCAGGGTCGTCCTCATGACAGACATCAAACATCAGAGTTTGATGATGTCAAGGCATCATGGATTGGTTGGGCGGGACGAGACGGCTGGGGTTGCCCGACCGCGACAGAGCGCGGCCGCTACACGGGAGAATGGCTGTTGAGTCAATGGGTGCCGGATGCTTCGACGGACGAGCGGGCCGCTCGTCCCTACCCCGGATGCACTGGGGACGTACAGCCTGACACCAACCTGATTCCTGATTCCTCACTCGCGCCGGTCCTGGTTTCAAAGGGGTCAAGACGGGATAAGTGCATGAAGCATGCACCTATCAACGTCATGACCCCTTGGCCGTACCTGGATTCGCTGTCCCTAAAGCCCGACAGCCTGACCTCCTGATACCTAAGCGACCTACGGGAGCGTCAGTCCCTACCCTTTCCGGCCCTTGAAAAGGGCGGCGCCGAGGCTTCCGGCGATCAGGCCGCCGATGGCCGCGATGGTGGCGGATGAAGCCAACTGCATGACAAAGGTGAGCGACGTCAGTGTCTGATCGACCGACTGCTCCATCGCTTCGGCCATCTGCTCGGCCGCCTCCTCGCCGAGGAGTTCGCCGAACTGCAGCATGACGTTCTTCATCGTCTCCGCCCCGAGCTGGTGATCGAAGGTGATCCAGATCAGATCGATGATCAGGATGGTCACGATTCCACCGAGAAGCGTGGTCAAGTGCATGGGCAAAGGGTCAGCCCTTACTTTTTGCCGTCAAAGACCATGCAACGCGCATAACCGCTCTTCCACCGGGCAGCGGCGGTGACATTCTTTCAGATTCTCGAGGCGGAGCCTCACTCCGCAGGTTCCGGTTTGAGTTCGGACGCGGAATGCCCTACCTATCCGCCCATCATGCGATCCTTCGCCAAGGCCCTCCCCCTCTCCGTCATCGTCTTTTCATCCATCATGAATGCTGCCGATATCTAGGATCCTCTCGAAAATCTGAATCCGAACCACCCCAGACTCTTCCTGCAGGATACCGACTGGGCCGAGCTGAAGTCAGGGATCGAGGCCTCGCGAGCCCGGCTGGACTGCCTTCGCCAACCCGTTCTGGAATTCGCCATGGATTGCCTCGAGAAGGAACCGCTCGAACGGGAACTCGAAGGGCGGCGTCTGCTCGGGGTCAGCCGTGAAGCCATCAAGCGGATAGCCTGCCTCGCCATGGCCTACCGGTTGACCGCCGACGCCCGCTTCCTTCATCGAGCGATCATCGAACTGGACGCCGTCAGTGCCTTCGAAGACTGGAATCCCTCGCACTTTCTCGATGTGGCCGAAATGGCGACCGCGGTGGGTATCGGCTACGACTGGCTCCACGACGCTCTCAATGACGACCAGCGCACCCGCTACCGCGAAGCCATCCTGAGCAAGGCTCTGACCGTCGGCCTCGACACCGAGGCCCCAGGCAATTGGTGGATCAAGGGAACGAACAATTGGAACCAGGTCTGCCACGGAGGACTGACGCTGGCCGCCCTGGCCATTGCCGGCGAAGGCGGCGGCGACATTCCCAGCCGGATCGTCCGCCAGGCTCTCGAGAATATCGGCATCGGCATGCAGGTCTACGAACCCGAGGGCGCCTACCCCGAGGGTCCCGGCTATTGGGATTACGGGACGACTTACAACGTGATCTTCCTCGATGTTCTCCAATCCGCCCTCGGCTCCGACTTCGGAGTCACCGCGAGTTTCCCCGGCTTCCTCAAGACCGCCCGGTATCGCGCTCAACTGAATACACCGGCCGGCCTGAGTTACAATTTCTCCGACAACGGCGAGTCACGGAGAGCCTCGCCGACCCTTTTCTGGTTCGGTGACAGCGAAGTGAGCCGGCTCGAATATGACTTCCTCGCAGAACGCGCGGCCCGGGGCCTGGGTGAATCAGATCGTTTCCTTCCTCTCGACCTGATCTGGCTGAGCCGTTCTTCGCTGACAGATGTTACCGACGACCCTCTTCCGCTTTCCTCTATCTGGGGCGGCAAGAACCCGGTCGCCGTCTTCCGCACCTCCTGGTCCGACCCGAACGCTGCGTTTCTCGGCTTCAAAGGGGGCGCGGCCCGGATCAGCCACGGACAGATGGATGCGGGAAGCTTCATCTACGAAGTCAATGGGATCCGCTGGGCCGTCGATCTGGGGGCCAAATCTTATCACCACTTCGAGAGTCAGGGCATTCAGCTCTGGGATATGAACCAGGACGGCGAACGCTGGACCCTGATGACCTGGAACACCCTGGGGCACAGTCTCCTGCGCTTTCCGGGTTTCAACCCCGACGTCGATGGCCGGTGCGACTGGTCGGAACCGGCTGCCCATTCCTCCACCCGCGAGGCCACGGCGGATCTGACCGCCTTATATCCACAATTTTATGACACCTACCAACGCATGACCAGGCTGGAGCCGGATGGATCGGCCGTGATTGAAGATCGGATTGAAAGCCTGAGCGCACCGGTCCCTCCGCAATGGAACCTGCTGACCCGGGCGCAGATCGAGCCGACCGCAAACGGCGCCCTTCTCCGCCAGGATGGAAGGACTCTGCGCGTTGAGGCCGAAGCCGGATATCCCCTGAACGTCCATTGGGAGTCAGCGGAAAACCCGCCGCGACCCGAAGAACCGACCAACCCAGGTCTGAACCGCCTGACCATCGAACCGCAGACAACCAAGGGCGACCTGATCCTCATCGTACGATTGACCCCGCAGGAGTGAACGCGGGGAAAGGGGTCGGCCCGGCCGAAGAAGTACTTCGCGAAGTGCGGCCGAAAAGGGAGGACGCACCACCCCTTCTGCAGGCCATGGCGCAGGCGCCATAAGACGCTCTAATCTAGTGGGTTCGGCGAGACCGATCTTGTAGGTTGAGGAACTTCCGCCATGCTCGGTTGCGACATTCAAAGAGATGCACGCGGCAACCAAATGGGTTGGGTTGGGCTTGACCGTCGTCGTAACGGCGGTCGTTTTTCTCCGTATCTCGTCACCGGGAGATGAGCCGTCACCCCGGCGGGCGGAGGTCTTCGAGGGTTCTCCATCCCCGCAGGTTCCGGCATCCTCCGGACCGGTGGCCGACCCGAAGCCGGCAATCGCGTCCCTCGTTTCCCTATCGGGAAGTCCGTCCGTCCTCCTCGACCGTTCCGTCCGCCGCGATGCCAACGGCTACGCGATTGGAGCGGTGGAAATAAGCCGAACTCCGGACCTTCCCTGGCCCGTCCGTTCCGAGACGAGCTATCCGCCGTGCGGATCGTCTGATTCAACCGAGGCACGATCCATCCGGATGGTGGCGGATCAATTCCTCGTCGGCCTCGCACCGGAGGCCGATCCGGCCGAAGCCATCACTGAACTGAGGAACTTAGGGATCGACGCCCGGGTCGCCACTTCCGGCAGCACTTTCCTCGTCGCCCGGATCGGGGACTTCGAGCATGAGGACTCGCTTCCGCTATCAATTGAAGCCGCCCGGCGGGTCCTCGGTGAACGGGCGACTGCGATTGAGCCGGACTATCTGGTGACAACCCATCTCATCACTCCGAACGACCCCTCCTTCGGCCAGCAGTGGGCGCTCGCGTCCGGAGGGACCAATGCCGGCATTCAGGCTCCTGCCGGTTGGACCATCGATCACAATGCCGGCGAAGTGGTCGTCGCGGTCATCGACTCCGGCATCCGCGTGACCCACCGCGACCTGCGCGAGAACCTCTGGACCAATCCGCGGGAGGTTCCGGGCAACGGGATCGATGACGACAACAACGGCTACGTTGACGATATCCACGGCATCAATACCATATCCGGCGACGGAGATCCATCGGACCTGGAGGGACATGGCACCCACGTGGCCGGAATCATTGGCGCCCGGGGCAACAACGGCATCGGGATCAGCGGAGTGGCCTGGGAGATCGATCTGATGGCGTTGCGATTCATCGGCGCCAACGGCGAAGGAGCCACCTCCGATGCGGTCGAAGCGATCGACTATGCCATCAACAACGGCGCCCATGTCATCAACGCATCCTGGGGCGGCCCGGGACGCAGCGGTATCCTTGAGGCGGCGATCCGCCGGGCGGGATCCGCCGGGATCATCTTCGTGACTTCAGCCGGCAACAGCGGGCGTGACATCGACGTCTCCCCGGAGTTTCCCGCCGGTTTCGACCTGCCGTCCCTCGTGGCCGTGGCCTCCGTCATCCAGAACGGTCAGCTGTCCTCCTTCAGCAACTTCGGCTACCAGCGGGTCGCCCTCGCCGCGCCCGGTTCCGACATCCTCTCCTGCCTGGCCGAATCCGACGATGCCTATGGCTATGCGAGCGGAACCTCGATGGCCGCACCCCACGTTGCCGGGATCGCCGCCCTGCTCCGGAGCACATTCGGTCCGGAATCCGCCGAGGACCTGATCGACCGGCTCTACCGGACGTCCCGAGCCGTTTCGTTCCTCGCCTCGAAGGTCACCGGGGGCGGCGTGGTGGACCTGGCACGGTCATTAAGCGATTCCTCATCCGCCCCGATCAACGACAACTTCGAAGACGCCGTCGCCGCAACCGGATCCACTTTCCGCTATTTCGGAACAACCAGTTTCGCGACCGGCCAGGCGGGCGAAGCCAATCCCTTCAGCCAATCCAGGATCCGGTCGGTCTGGTTTCAGCTGACGGTGCCGGACACCACTAAGGTTCGCCTGCGGTCCTCCTCGACCCAGTTTGAGTCGGGGGTAACCATCTATCGAGGCAACGCCTTGGCGAACCTCGCCACCGTCACCTCGGGATCCGGGTCCGAGGTCGATCTCTCATTCGAGGCAATTGGCGGATTGCCTTATCGCATTCGCATTGAACCGATAAATGACCGCCAGGGCCTCTACCAATTGGATGTCTCCATTCCCGCCGCCAACGATGCCTTCGCCCGCGCGGCTCTCCTGACGGGCGATTCCTTCAACGTCTCGGCTGACAATCGTCTGGCCACCCGGGAAACCGCCGAGCCATCCCACGCCGGCCTCGCCCCGAACCGCTCACTCTGGTGGAGTTGGACAGCGCCGCGCTCCGGATACTTCGTGGTCTCGACCTTCGGCAGCGACCACGATACCACCCTCGCGGTCTACCAGGGCGATTCCCTGTCCGGGCTCTCCCTCGTCGCGGCAAACGACAACTCAGCCGAGGGGGTCGTCTTCAGCTCCGTCGCCTTCAATCCGGTCGCCGGCCAGACCTACCGGATCGTCGCGGATTCAACCTCACCCGCCGGCGGCATGGTCAGGATCCAGGGCACGTTCGATACCGGCGTGCGTTTTGTGGTTCAACCCGAGGACAGCTACTCCACCGAAGGAGCGACGGCCGTCTTCAACGCAAGAGCCGAAGGCCGCCCCCCCATCCTCTACCAATGGCTCAAGGACGGTGACCCCATCGCCGGAGCCACCGGAACCCAATTGAAACTGTCCTCGATCACGAGTTCCGACCTTGGCGGCTACCGGCTACAGGCGACCGGGCCCGAAGCCCAGGCATTCAGCCGGGAGGCCCGCCTCTATTTCGGCGGGCACCCTCCCCGCATTGAAACCCCGCCCGTGGCGGGATCCTATTTCGTCGGCGAGAGCATCCGCCTGAGCGTGCGGGTCCGGGGTGTTGGCCCAATCTCCCTTCAGTGGCTGTTGAACGGCCAGCCGATCACAGGTGAAACCGGTGACTCGCTGATCCGAACCTCGGCTCAACCCTCAAATTCCGGTCTCTATTCCCTGAAAGCCTCCAACGCCTTCGGGTCCGTGGAGTCGGACCGCGTTCGGATAACGGTGACGGCGCCGACCCCTGAAGGTTGGCATTTCCGCTTCCCCTCGTCCACTCCGGGTATTTCCATGGTCTCCTGGCTGAACAACCGCTTCTTCGCCTACGGATCGCTGGGAACGGTCTACTCGTCGACCGACGGAGAGACTTGGCAGCGCCATCCCTATCTCAACAAGGACGATCGAATTGAGGAAATCATCTACGGAAACAACCGCTACCTCGTTCGCGATTCCTTCGGAAGACTCAGGGTGGTCGGCGAAGACCTTGACTTCTCGGCTGCTCCCATGGCCAACGGTGACTTCTCGGCCGCCCGCATCGTTTTTGACTCCGGTCTCTTCGTTGCCGCCACCCTGGGGGGGATGAAGACCTCCCTGGACGGGTTGGCGTGGACCGAACGTGCCGCCCCGTTCAGTCGGCTGCCCGACTATCTCGCCCGGTTGAACGACCGTTTTGTCGCCATCTGGTTCGACAGCACCCGTGGAGGCCGTGCAACCATCGCCTATTCCCTCGACGGCATCAACTGGACCGACCCGACGGCCGTGAATACCGATTATTACGAAACCGCCGCCGTTGTTGATGGCGCGCTCCACCTCATCCGTTCCTGGGATTCCTCAATTCGGACAACGGACGGGATCAACTGGGAACCGGGGCCCGTCCTCGTCGGGGATATGAACAGGATCTTCATCCATCAGGGCCGGCTCTATGCCCTGGAGGTCTGGTCGGTTGGCACCGGCGCCCCCTTTTTCGAGATTGGTCCGGCCAGGACCCGGGAAGCCGCCCGCACCATCGCTTCAGACATCACCTCGGTCGCCTTCGGCAATGATCGGTTTGTCGTGGTCAACCGCAACGGCGACCTGCACATGCTTCAACCGGAACCGGGGATCCCGACCCCCTCCGCTCCCCTCCCGGGCCCCACCTACTACGCCAGCGCCCCACCCAGGCTATCGTTTGTCAATGGACGGTTTTATGTGATGGGTTCCGACTCCGCCGCTTCCGATGACGGTGCCCATTGGGAGATCCACGACTATACGCAGGGGCTCTACATGGCTCCGGGCCGCCCGGCCGAGATCGAGGCCATCGAATACGGCAACGGTGTCTACACAACCGGCGCACTGAGCGGGCCTTCCCCAGACTATCTGGAACCCGGCTTGAACGACAACCCATGGGTCCCGAGCGCCATTGTCTTCGGGGACGGCATCTTTGCCGGCATCGCCTACAACAGCGTCATCACTTCGACTAACGGCCGCGACTGGACCGATCACTCCTTCAGCCCCCCTTACGGCTTCGAGGATATCGCGTTCGGCGGCGGCCGATTCGTGGCCGTCGGCGGCAACATCATCGCCACGTCCAGCGGTCCGGACGCCTGGACCCAGATTGAGATTCCTTACAACCCGACCGACCAGCACACCACCATGACCGGAGTTGCCTATGGTCTCGGCGAGTTTGTGGTGACCACCACCAACGGAGTCCTCTATCGGTCCCGGGACGGACTGAACTGGACGCGGTTTGTCCACGGCTTCCCGGGAGACTCCGGCAATTCCAACGACCTGCCCTCACTTGCCGACATTACCTTCGGCGATGGGGTGTTCATGGTGGTCGGACACAGGTGGATCTTCCGGTCGGGCAACCTCGACCAATGGACGCGCTCGCCCGCGCCGGTCAGTTCCCTGGACACGGTCGCTTACGGAAACGGCACTTTCGTCGCGGCGACCTCCGGTATCTTCCTCCAACTTGGCCAGCAACCGAATGCCGTGCCCCTCGTCGCCTTCGAAGAGCCCACGGCCGAACTCACCGTCGCCCGCAACGCAATCCAGCACCTCAGGATCCGGGCCTCCGATCCCGAGGGGCGGCTGATCGGAATCCGGCTTCTGGCAAACGGATCCGAGATTGCCTCCTCGAGCACCGGACTTCTCGAACTGGACTGGACTCCGCCGACTTCCGGTACCTTTGGCCTCCTTGCCGAAGCGCGGGACGCGGACGGCATGACGTCAACCGACGCCATCGGGATTCGGGTTCGAGAACCCAACCTTCAGCCGGTCTCTTACCGTACCCGACCGAGAAATGCGATCGACGCGGTTCTGTTCAAGGATCAGTACTTCGTCCTGGATACGCAGGGAAACCTCTGGCGAAGTTCGAACCTCGAGGACTGGTCCGTCGTCTTCTTCCCGGATGTTCCCGGAGCCCGGCGCGAGTTGGTGGCCAATGAGGATGTCCTGCTGATCCGGAGCAGCCCCGATCTGGCCCTGACCCGCGATGGACTGAGCTTCGTCGAGGTCGGAACCCCTTACGCCGGCCGCAGCATTGATCACCTCAGCACCGACGGAGCCGACGGCTTCCTGATGGAGAACGAGGGTATCTTCACTTCCTTCGACGGCGTCGAATGGCTTCCGGTCGGAATCAGCAACTACGGGGTGGATCTGATGGCCATGAACAAGGGATCGATCATCACCGCCGAATCGCGATGGGAATCCGCCACCCTGAGAAGACCCGACGGTGGCAAGGAAGCCTTGCCTCCACCCGCCGAGAGCGAGTGGTTCCGAAGCCTCTTCGCCCACGGGGGCCACTTCTATCTGAAGGGAGACACCTGGGTGGCCCGGTCAATCGATGGTCATGACTGGAAGGTCTGGCAACTCGGCCAGGTCGACTATTCTCACCCCACCGGAGCCTTCACCGACGGCAAAGCGATCGTCCTCTACGGCGGTTCCGCTGATCCGCTCGTCACCACCGACCAGATACACTGGCAGACGATTGCCGTCAAAGGCCTCTCCTCCATCGTCCGTTTCAACGGTTCCTACTACGGAACCACCTGGCAGACCGTTTATCGATCCGACGACCTCGTCCACTGGGACGTCGTCCACCGACTGCCCGAACACGGCGGCACCGTTTCCAGTTCGAAGCTCGTGACCGGCCCGGCCGGCATGCTGGTCTGCCCGGCGGATGGAGTCGGCCTCGGCTATACCCGCGACGGCTCCGTCTGGGTACAGGAGGAAAACCTGTTGCCGTGGGACTATACGGCCAATCTGGTCAACCTCGCGCAGGGCAATGGAGTCTGGGTGGCGTCGACCTACAACTTCGGAGTGAAAACCGGGGCCACCCTGAGCCGGCTCGAACCGTCAGGGACCGATCTCAAAAGGGCCTTCTTCGACGGGACCCGCTTTGTCGCCACGTCCATCTCGGACAACAATGCCGTCTATTTCTCACCCGACGGCCGGGTCTGGCAGAAGCAGGCAGTGGTGGTCCCGCCGAAGGCCAATCTCGAAACCCTGTTCTACCTGAAGGACTCGAACCGGTATGTCGTGGCGGTCAATGCCGACCTCTTCGCCACCACCGCCGACTTTGTCACCTGGACCACCGGGGAATTCCGCGACCGGTTCTCCGGGAATTTCTACGAACTCAACGGCCACGTCATCTCCAATTTCGATGGTGGCTTCCGCCACACCACCGATGGAGTCAATTGGCACCGGGTCGCCCTCAAGGATCAATACGGCTGGCTCTATTGGGCCAACGGGACCTATCTACTTGCCATCGGATATGACCGCGTCGCCGTATCCACCGACCTCCAGGACTGGACGGTCCATCCCCTTCCCGGGAGCCTGCCGTCCCTCCAGTATATGCGGATCATTCCGACCGCCGACGGGTTCTTCGCCGACGACCAGAGCTACAGTGACATCAGTCGCAGCTTCTTCTCTCCTGACGGGATCCATTGGCAACCGGCCACCCTCCCGGGCCGCTACCGCTATACGACCCCGGTTCTTGTGAACGGCACCTGGTACTATCTTGACAACGACGTTCTCGCCCTGGTCGAGACCGACCTGGAACTCGCCGGCGTTTCCGCCCCGGCGGATACCTTCGGCGCAGATGACCCGATCGACCTTCAGATTGAGATCCGCAACGCGTCGGATGAGCCCATCAACGTTCCGGAGGGACTACCCGTAGCGGCATTTCTTGCCGAGGACCGCATCTGGAGCCCGCGCACGGATACCGGGCTGGGAACCGTCCAGACCGGACCGATCGCAATTGACGCCGGTAAGTCCGAGATCCAAACGATCCGATTCATCATCCCGGCCGACGTGCCTCCCGGTCTCCACGGTGTGGCCGTCTGGCTCGACGCAGGCAATCACATCCCCGAACAGAACGAGTTCAACAACTACGCATGGAGTGATAAAGCGGAGATCGACATACCCGAGCGCCGATTGACCACCTCGTCCGACGGTGGGGGCACGATTGACATCCTGCCCTTCCGCCAGCGCTACGCGAACAAGGCGCGCGTCACCCTCGTGCCGATCGAGTCACCCGGGTTTGCCTTCTCCGGATGGGAAGGCGTAACGGAGAGCCATCTCGATACCGCCACAATCCGCATGAATACCGACCGTGAAGTCACCGCCCACTTCGCCCGGGCCCTGACTCTGCGAACCGAGGTCTTGGGTGCCGGAGTGGTCGAGGTCCATCCGGACGAAGGCGTATTTCCGCCCGGAGCCGCCATCAGGCTGAGTGCCCGATCCGAGCCGAATTGGGCCTTCCGCGGATGGTCCGGCGATCAGTCGGGTCCCGAGGCGGATCTCGGCTTCACCATCGAACACGACACGCGGGTCGTCGCCCGCTTTCACCAGTCCGCGGCGGCCTGGAAAAGTCGGATATTCACCGCCGAACAACAGCACGATCCGGCCATCAGCAGCGACCTGGCCGACCCCGACAACGACGGCTCGGTCAATCAGGCGGAGTTTCTCTTCGGAACCGATCCGCTCGACCCGGCCTCGGTGCCGTGGGTCGGGATGATCCCTAATGACCGAGGTACCATTGTCAGGTTTCCTGTGCGCGCCCTGATCGACCTCGAGCCGATCGGCATCGAGATATCCCGCGATATGCAGACTTGGGTGCCACTCGATGTCAGCCTCTCCCCAATCCTGATGGAACCCGGAGCCGGGACGGACCTGGTTGAGATCGAAATCCAGGACGACGTCGCACCTCCACCGTTCTTTATTCGATTCGTCCTCAATCCGGTCGCGGACTGAGACAGCGATTCGGATCATGAACGACGATCCGACCCTGACCGTCAGGTAGAAACCGGCCACCAACTGAGCGCTGGTCTCGTGGCTCCGTCGCGTGTCGAACCGCAGATCACAACCGGCCACCGACTGAGCGACCCGTAGGAGAGGCTTTACGCCTCGATCAACCGTCGGATCGAGGCGTAAAGCCTCTCCTACCGATCGATTCTTCGGGGTGGTGGATCGGGTCAGCCGGCTTCCAGCACGGCTTTCACCTCGACCTGGGTGCCGGCGGCGGCCAACGGGATGGTGTTACCCGCAATCCGCTTGCCATCGACCATGACTGACTTGATCCCTCGGCAGAGACCCGAGGGATTCTCCACCGTGATCCGGTAAGTCGCGCCGCGATACCGGCGCTGGGCGGTGAACCCAGGCCAGGTCGAGGGGATGCAGGGATCGATCTGCAGGCCGTCATAGCCGGGTCTGATTCCCAGGATACCCTGGGACACGGTGAGAAAGGTCCAGGCTGCCGTTCCGGTCAGCCACGCATTCTTGGCCTCCCCCGGCGTTCCGGAATCCGGCCCCGCGATCATCTGTGAGTACACGTAGGGCTCTCCCCGATACTGATCGATCCGGCTTTCCTGGGCGGAGGGACAGGTCCGCAGGTAATAATCAAAGGCCCGGTCGCCATCCCCGATCTTCATCAGGGCAAGCTGGATCCAGGGATTGTTGTGACAGAAGACACCGGCGTTCTCCTTGTAGCCGGGCGGGTAGCTGGAGACCTCGCCCAGCTCGACGTGGTATTCGCCGTAGGGCGGCTGCTGGAGGACAATCCCGTAGGGGGTGGCAAGGTGTTTCTCGACGCTGTCGAGCGCCTGGCGGGCCCGGCCGTTGTCCATCCCCGCGCCTCCGAGAATGCACCAGCCCTGGCTCTCGATGTAAATCTTTCCCTCGTCGCACAAAGCCGACCCGACCGGGTTGCCGGCCGCATCGTAGGCCCGCCGGTACCATTCGCCGTCCCAGCCGTGCTTTTCCACCACCTCGAGCATCGCTTCACGGGAGAGGTTGTGCCGCGCGGCATCTTCCGCTCGCCCGAGCCAGACATAGAGATCCGTCAACTCGCGCGCCGCAAAGAGGAAGAGGCCCGCGATCATGACCGATTCCGCCTTGGATCCGGCCACGTCGCCGGCCGTCTGGAACGACTCGTTGGGCTCGGTCGAAAAACAGTTGAGGTTGAGGCAATCGTTCCAGTCGGCATGACCGATGAGCGGTAGCCCGTGGGGGCCGCGCTCCCGCAGAGTATAGGCCATGCTCAACTCGAGATGGTCCTCGAGGGTGGCGGGGGAATCCGGTTCATCCGCATAGCCGACCCGTTCGCTGAGGATGGAGCGGTCGCCGGTTTCCTTGATATAGGCACAAGTACTGAGGATGAGCCAGAGATGGTCGTCCATGAAGTCGGCCCCGACTTCGGCATTTCCTTTCTTGGTCAAGGGTTGATACTGGTGAAAGCAGGAGCCGTCGCTGTTCTGGGTGCCCGCGATGTCGAGGATCCGCTGCCGCGCCCGGTCCGGGATGAGGTGAACGAAGCCGAGCAGGTCCTGGTTGCTGTCGCGGTAGCCCATGCCGCGCCCGATGCCCGTCTCATAGAGGCTGGCGGAGCGGGAAAGATTGAAGGTGGCCATGCACTGGTACTGATTCCAGATATTGGCCATCCGGCCGGCATGGGGGTCCGGACAATCGACCTGGAAATTGTCCAGCAGCTCCGACCAGCGGCCACCGAGGGCGGCAAAGGCCCGATCGATCGCGGCGGGATCCCGGTACTCGGCGATGAGGGCGCGGCCCTTGACCTTGTTCAGCACCCGCGGACTCTCGAACTTCGGTTCATTCCCCTGATCGACGTAGGCAAGCAGAAAGGCGAAGGTCTTTTCCGCTCCCGGCTCAAGATGCAGGTCGATCTGGTGTGAGCCGATCGGATTCCAGCCGTGAGCGATGCTGTTGGTGCATTGGCCGACACAGGGCACCTGCGGATCATGAAGACCATTATGAACACCGACAAAGGCGCCCCGTGACGTGTCAAATCCCGACACCGGGTGCGTGCAGGCAAAAAGGGTGTAATGATTGCGGCGCTCGCGGTATTCGGTCTTGTGGTAGATGGCGCCGTCTTCGACTTCCACCTCACCGATCGAATAAGTGCGCTGGAGATTGGTCATATCGTTGAGCGCTTCGTAGAGACAGAACTCGACAAAGGAGAAGAGGCGCACGTCACGGGTGTTGCGCTCGTGGTTTCGGACCGTCGTCTTCCAAATCTCGACGTTCTCACCCGGGGGAACAAAGAAAAGCATCTCCACCTCGAGGCCGTTGAGCGCGCCGATGATCCGGGTATAGCCGAGCCCGTGGCGGCACTCATAGCGCTCCAGCATGGCACGGACCGGTTTCCAGGTCGGGCTCCAGATCCGGTCACGGGTCCGGACGTAAAGGTAGCGGCCCCCGAGATCCATCGGGACATTGTTGTAGCGGTAGCGGGTCAACCGCCGCAGACGCGCATCCCGCCAGAATGTGTAGCCTCCTCCCGTGTTCGTGCAGAGTCCAAAGAACTCATCCTGCCCGAGATAATTCAGCCAGGGCAGCGGGGTATCGGGTCGGGAAATGACGTATTCCCGGTTGGCGTCGTCGAAATGACCGTAGGGATTCATGGATGGTGACCAGCGTGACCAGAATTCCACCCCAATGCGATCCGCCATCCGTTCTATCGCTACAGCAGACGGCGGAGCCGCGGTGGACGGTGCGGCGATGCCGCCGGTGGACAGTGGACGGAAGAATCACGGGTTTGCGCTTCGCCGGACGGCCCGGCGGTCCATCCCTACCGGATGGAGGGGCAGCGTTGCTCCATTTCGAAGCTCAAATCATGTAGCCGCCCCCGGTCTCTTGGGGCGCATCGACGTGGATTCGCGGCAAGAGACTGCCGCGGCTACAACACAGAACCGAAATCCTGCTGTCCCCCGACCCTGGTATCAAGGGGTCAAAACGGGATGGATTGCGCTGGGCGCAACAATCAACGTCATGACCCCTGCCGTCCTCAGACTACCGTCCACCAGTCCACCGGCCACCCGCGGCGGCAAAGCCGCCTACCGGTACCCCGGCAGAAAAGCCCTTTCGGCCTTGAAGAGCTCGAGGGTCATCCTGCGGATTTCCGCAGGAGAACAGACGGCCGCGCTGAGGGGATCGAGCATGAGGGCGTGGATGGCCGCTTCCTTGCTCCTCTCGACCGCGGCGATCGCGCCGAGCTCGAACATGCTCATATTGGAGGAGC
Source organism: Opitutaceae bacterium (assembly GCA_041395105.1). Classification (NCBI taxonomy): domain Bacteria; kingdom Pseudomonadati; phylum Verrucomicrobiota; class Opitutia; order Opitutales; family Opitutaceae; species Opitutaceae bacterium. The sequence goes on from JAWLBB010000002.1 coordinate 860,314, forward strand.
AGATCGCCGCCATCTGCGGCGGCAGGGCACCGTAGCGGGTGGGCTGGATGCCGTTGCGGTCGACCATACAGGCCACCTCCACACAGCCGTTTGCCGGGAGATTGGTGATGAGAGCGCCACCCCCACGAGTCCAGTTCGGCACGTTGCCGTGAATCCGGAACGGGACGTTCTTTTCGCGGGCCTCGATGATCCAGCTGGCGTATTCCCAACTGCGATCCCAGTCGATCGACTCACGGCCCTTGACCATGGCATCACGCATCTGGTCGGCATGCTTGCGCCAGGTCGGCCAATTGTCGGCATAGAAGCTGGAACCACCGTCGTAGGCCGGCCGGGCATAGGTCTTCAACAGGTCCTTCCGCTTGCGGTAGTAAGGCAGATACTCCGAAAGGTGACCGCTCGACTCGGTGATGAATGCACCGAAGTGGACCATCATGTCCTTGCGGACGAGATCGCGGTGATGCTCGGGCCTTTCGTTCGACCGGGGATCCGCCATGTCCGCCGGATCTTCCCAGCCTTCGGCCGCCGCCTTCTTCAGATCGTCCTTCGCCTTCTTCATCAACAGGGGATAAAGATCCTTGCCCGCGTGACGCAGCTTGGTGAACCAGGCCAGATGATTGATGCCGGCGCAGTCCCATTCCATCTCATGGTAAGGCACACCGGCACGACCGGCCAGGAGATGACTGGTGCCCTGGACCGAGTGACAGAGGCCAACCACTTGCATCGAACTGGTCCGCGCGGCGGCCAGGCACATCATGTTCATCGGATTGGTGTAGTTGAGAACGATTGCCTCGGGACAAAGCCGCTCCGCATCCTTGAGCACCTCAAGAAAGACCGGGATGGTTCGCAGCGACTTGAAGAGACCGCCCGGTCCGATGGTGTCGCCGATGCATTGATCGATCCCGTACTTGGCCGGGATGTCATTGTCGAACCGCACACAGGAGGTTCCGCTCACTTCGATGCAGTTGACGATGTAGTCGCTGCCCTTCAGGACGGTCCTGCGGTTGGTCGACGCCACCACCTTCCAGTTGTTCGCACCGAGCTTGCGGATCAGCTTGCGGATCAGCTTCTCCATCGTGACGAGCCGGTTGCGGTCGATATCGACCAGGGCGATTTCCCCACCCTGCTGCCCCGGAGTCTGCAGGACATCATTGAGCAGACGCGGCGTGAACCCGCTGCCCGCACCCATCATGGTGATCTTGATCGGCCGGCTGAAGGAACCGGGAAGACCCGACTCGCTGGCGGACTTGGTGTGTGATTCGTGACCGGCGGGAACAGCTTTCTTACGCATGGTAGATTGGGGGCTTTGGGTGGTTGCAGTGCCGCTTCCCATCGAAGATCGGCGCGAAATCCGGGTCAATGCGATTCCCAATGAATACGGTCGAACAGCAGACCGGCAAATCCCAGGGAGGAGAACGCCCCCCTCCGACCCACCAAACGACCGGACAGGCTTTCCCGCTCAATCCCGATAGAGGTACAATCCGGTGCAGACCCCTCCAAAGAGGAAGGACGGTATCCAGACAAACAACGGATCGATCGGAATCTGGTAGTGGGAAACGGCCCAACTGCTCGCCAGGCACTTGGCCAGAATAAAGATCCAGCCGACAACCAGGAACGCATCGACAGGGTGGCGTTTGCGCCGGATCTTCACCTTGGTGATGAAGGCCCGATCGACATCGTCCCTCGATGATCGCCCGATCAGCTTGAACCCGTTGAAAAGCATCCCTACAGTCTTGCCGGGTGTCGTTCATTGGCAAGGTCACCCGTCGAATTGTTCTACCCAGACCGATGACCCGAATCGCCGTTATCTCCGACACCCATGACCGGATGCCCCCGGGTCTGCCCGACCGCCTCGCCGACGCCAACGAGATCTGGCACCTCGGCGATGTCTGCCGGCCCGAAACCCTCGATCGGATAGAGGCATTGGGAATGGCCGTGCGGGTGATCTCGGGCAACTGCGACTACCTCAATCTCTGGCCCGGTGTCATGCGCCGGACAGTGCACGGGGTCCGCTTTCATCTCGAACATATCGCGCCGGGGAGACCGCCTCCCGAGACGGACGTCATCCTCTCCGGCCACACTCACGTTCCCTCACGACGGGCCGAAAACGGTGTCACCTGGCTGAATCCCGGTTGCATCAGTCGGCCCAACCGGGGCGCCCCCGCCAGCTTCGCCTGGCTGGAGATCCGTGAGGACGGGAAATGGACCTGGGCCGTGGAGTTGGCTTGAGCCAACCCAACCACGCTCTCCCGAGAGAGCAGCTCAATTGCCGTGGCCTGCGCTATCAGGTTGAACTCGATCCCATCCGACCCATCCTCAGACCCACACACAGCCTTTCTTTACCGAACTGCAATCCATCATGAAAAGCACACCTCCCGTCTCCCTCCAACTCTGGTCGGTTCGCGACTCGATGAACAAGGACTTTGCCGCCATGGCCAAGGACGTGGCCGCCATCGGCTACAGGTATGTCGAGACTGCCGGTTACGGAAATCTCAATGCCGAGGGTGCCAAAGCCGCCCTCGATGCCGCCGGACTCAAGGTTTCCGGGATGCATGTGGGTATCCAGAAGCTGCGCGAGGAGCTCTCGACCGTCGTGGCGGAAGCCCGCCTGTTCGGGGCAATGCATGTGACCTGCCCGGGGTGGCCGAAAGAAGATTTCGCGACCGCCGCCGGCTGCGCGAAGGTGGGCGAGGAATTGAACGGGATCGGTGCCAGACTCCGCGCCGAGGGCCTGCCCTTCAGCTTTCACAACCATGGAGCCGAATTCGCCGTGGTCGAAGGCCGCTATGTCTTCGACTGGATGCTCGACGCGGCCGAGCCCCGCAACCTCGGCTGCCAACTCGATATTTACTGGGCCTTCCGGCCCGGCGCCGACCCGGTCCGGTTCATCCGTGAGCACGGTCGGCGGATCACCCAACTGCACTTTAAGGACGGCACCCGTGAACGCCAGAGCGAACTCGGCACCGGCGAGATCGACTTCAAGACGATCATCGAAGTCTCCGAGGCGATCGGCGCCTGCGATTTCTATATCGTCGAGCAGGAGGAATACAATTTCACACCCATGGAAAGCGTCCGCATCTGCTTCGAGCAGATGAAGGCCTGGGGAAGAGCGTAGAACCGAGCCCTTGTCCACGCCACCGGCGCACCGCGACACAGCGCGGTCGCGACAGCCGGATTTTCCGAACGTGTAGCAACGGCGCTGCGTCGCCGTTCCTTTGGCTGCGTCAGGAACGGCGCGCCTGTCTGTCATGCCCGACCCAAGAGGTAGGGACGGACCGCTGAGCCGTCCACTTTCCCCGAACAGGGCCCCGAAGAGACGCGCCCCCACAAACGGATTGCATCAACGACCAACCGCTTCGCTGCGCCGAAGTGCCGGCCGCACCTTTCCTGCAGGGCTGGACCTTGGTCCACGCCACCCTTCCCCCTGCCTGGTTGACGGCGTGGCGCGAGTGCCAGCCCTACGCCGGATTCTCCTTCGGGCGCGCCAAGGCGCGCCCCTACATCCGGATGTAATCCCAAAAAAAGGCGGGACCCGATCCGGGCCCCGCCTCGTAAATGCAATTCCCGGCTCTTGATCAGAGGCCGATCCACTGCCCGACCACGCCACCGTACTTGACGACGAGACCGGCGAAGACGACCGAGACAATCGAGATCAGCTTGATCAGAATGTTCAGCGATGGCCCGGAGGTATCCTTAAAGGGATCACCCACCGTGTCGCCGACCACCGTTGCCTTGTGATCATCGGAGCCTTTGCCGTAGACGATCTTTTCCGGATGCCCGGACCGGACCAGCTCCTCCGCCCGCGCCCCGATGGCATTGCGCACTTCGGCCGGCACTTTCTCCCGGGTGGCGACGTTCTCGGTGAAGTCGCCTGCCGTGATCTTGCCGTAGGATTCCAGAAGCTTCTTGGCATTGTCCCAGGCTCCGCCGGCATTCGCCATGAAGATGGCTATGGCAAAACCCGAAACAAGACCACCCGCCAACATCCCCATGACCCCGGCCACACCAAGGACAAGACCGAGAGCGATTGGCGAGAGGATTGCAAGAAGGGCCGGGAAAACCATTTCACGCTGCGCTCCCGCCGTACTGATCGACACACAGGTCGCATAATCCGGATACCTGACCCCTTCGAACGATACATGCTTGGGCCACTGCATCGGATCGGCAATCTGTTCTTCACTCATGCCCTCCTTACGGAAAGCCGCCCGCATCTTGCCGAATTGGCGTCGGCATTCACCCATCATCAGATAGGCCGCACGACCGACTGCGTTCATTGTAAGCGCGCAGAACAGGAAGGCGAGCAGGACGCCGGCAAAAAGTCCGCCGAGGACTCTCGGGTTGGTCAGGGTCACATTGTAATACTCCAGGACTTCACTGATCTCCGCCTGGGTGGACGAGGTCAGAATCATCGCGGACTTGATACTTGGAACATCGGCAAAGTAGGTCGCCGCCGTCTTCGGGTCCCCTTCCGTTCCGATCAGCTTGAACCGAGTGTCGACCTTGATCTGGTTGAAGAGGTTCGGACCGGCATGACGCGGTTCCATGTAAAAGGCACCATCCAGATAGGCCGATCCGTCAGCCTCCGCTCCGGGATAGATGATCGAGAAGAGCCCCTCACCCTTATAAATGGCCGTCGGACCTTCGACAGATTCCACTACGGCCTCGCCGTAGGCGACGGCCTGTCTCGTGATCTGGGTCTGGACGACCTGGAGATAAGCGGCCAGAAGCGCCATGGCAGTCAAGGCAGCGGAACCGATGGCAAAGCCCTTGCCCGTGGCCGCCGTCGTGTTGCCCAGAGAATCAAGAAGGTCGGTCCGTTGGCGGACCTCCGGAGGCTGCCCGGTCATTTCGGCATTACCACCGGCATTGTCGGCGATCGGCCCATACGCGTCCGTGGCGAGGGTGATCCCGAGTGTCGAAAGCATGCCGACGGCGGCGATGCCGACACCGTAGAGACCCATGAGAAAGTTCTCGGATCCACCGGCGAACGCGAAAGCACCAATGATCGCGACGATGACCGTGAGGAGGGCCGCCCAGGTCGATTTCATACCCTCGGCGATACCTGCAATAATAACCGTGGCCGGACCGGTCAGAGCCTGTTCGGCGATCCGGAGGGTCGGGCGGTATTCATAAGACGTGTAATATTCCGTCGCGTAGGCTATGACGAGTCCTGCCGCAAGGCCGAAGAAAATCGAGAAACCCAGCTTCCACCAGCTGGTCCCACTCGCGACGAGTCCCGGGTCATTGCCGAACAACAGATAAAGCAGGCCGAAAGCCCCGACCGCGATCAATACTGACGCGGTATAGACACCCAGATGCAGGCTTTTAAGCAGCACATGGAAGGAGGCGTTATCCTTGGTCTTGACCGCAAATATGCCCAAAACCGAGCAGATGATGCCCAGGCCGGCCAGGGCCAATGGCGCTGCGGCCAACTTGATGCCCAGCACCGCCGACTCCATTCCCACGCCTGCCGCAGCAACCGCCGCAGCCGCACCGAGAGCAGCGGTGGCCAGGATTGATCCGTAATAGGACTCGTAAAGGTCCGCGCCCATGCCGGCCACATCGCCGACATTATCGCCGACATTGTCCGCGATGGTGGCCGGATTTCGGGCGTCATCCTCAGGGATACCCGCTTCGACCTTCCCGACCAGGTCGGCGCCGACGTCGGCCGCCTTCGTGTAAATACCGCCACCGACACGAGCGAAGAGCGCCTGGGTCGAGGCACCCATGCCGAAGCTCAGGATGACCGTGGTCAGCTCGGTGATACCACCGGTGAAGCCGATCTTCTCACCGAAACTGTTCAGCATGAAGAACCAGAAGGAAACGTCGAGGAGGGCAAAGCCGACCACATTCAGGCCCATGACCGCACCGGAGCGGAATGCCACCCGCAGACCGTCATTGAGGGAATGCTTGACCGCATGGGTCGTCCGGGCGGAGGCGTTGGTCGCCATCCGCATCCCGAACCAGCCGCAAAGACCGGAAAGAAAACCGGCCAACGGCACCCCAATCATGGTCAGTGCCGGCTGAAGATCCAGCAAGGTCATCACACCAAGAAAGGCGACGAGAGCGATGAAGACCATGAAGACAACCCGATATTGCCGCTTCAAGTAGGCGATCGCTCCCTCACGAACAGCCTGGGCGATTCGGATCATCTCGGAATCCCCCTCGGACAGTGACATGACGGACCGGTTGAATCCGCGCGCCATCAGGAGGGCAAGAACGCCTCCGATGGGCGCCAGATAAAACAGCGGGGGAATATCGGACATCATGGCGATGAATGGCCAATTGGACGTGATCATGGCTATTTGGTGCAAGTTACGTGTTTTGGGAGGGCGACGAAGACCTCACCGATGAGATTTTCATCCACCCGAAATGGTTACCTTTTCATCAAAAACTAACTGAGGGGGCTCTGGCGAGTCGATTCCGTCATCTAATACAAAGTGTGGGCAAATGAAGGCCGCCTGATACCCTATCCCTTCTCGTACCAGATGCGGATGAGCTGCAGGACGGTTTCAGCTGCTCTGACCATGTCCTGCAGGCTGACCCACTCCCGCTGGCTGTGGACCTCATGAAAGCCACAGAAGATATTCGGTGTGGGAAGGCCGCGTTCGGTCAGATTGGAGCCGTCCGTTCCACCCCGGATGAAATTGAGCTTCGGTTCCAGTCCGACAGCCCGTACCGCCTCCGTCGCGTAATCCACGGGGCGGGAATCCTGAATCAGCCAATAGCGCATATTTCGATACTGCTTGCGGATGGTCAGCTTGATCGTCGCACCGGGCTCTTCCTCCCGCAATTCAGCGGCCAGTCGCTCCAGCAGACGGTGCTTGGCCTCCATGCCCTCCATTTCAAAATCGCGGATGATCATCCGCACCTGTGCGCGATCGGCCGTCCCGGTCACTTGATTGGGATGAATGAAACCATCACGACCATCCGTCCGCTCGGGGGAATCCGCCATCGGCAGGCGATCGAGAAACCGGCCGACCAGGCGAAGGGCGTTGATCATCTTGTCTTTGGCCCAGCCCGGGTGGATGGCCACTCCCGTCACCTCGAGGATACCTTCGTCGGCACTGAAAGACTCGGCATCAATCTCGCCGGGCATCTCTCCGTCAAGGGTGTAGCCGAAATCGGCCCCGATCTCCTCGACTTCGATCCCGTGCATTCCCCGGGCGATCTCCTCGTCCGGATTGAAGCAGAAGACCAACGGACCATGCTCGATCGAGCCATCACCCACGAGAGCTTCGATCACCGCCATCAGCACCGCCACTCCGGATTTGTCGTCGGCCCCAAGGAGCGAAAGACCCGATGCCGTGATGATATCCTCGCCCTTCTTCCCGGCCAGACAAGGCGTGGTCGCCGGATCCAGAATCTGCTCGGGGTCGTCCGGCAGACGGATGATGCCCCCGTCGTAGTCGCGATGGACAATCGGCTTCGCGGCCGATGGAAGATCCGGAGCCGTATCGACATGGGCGAAGAATGCAAGTCGGGGGGCCTCCGCTCCCCCCGGTGTCGCCGGCAGCCGGGCAAGCACATAACCACTCTCCGTCAGGGTGATGTCCTTCACACCGATCTCTTCGAGATCCGCGACCAGACGATGCAGCAGATCCCACTGCTCCGGTGTCGAGGGAATACCCGGTCCGCTCGGATCACTCCGGGTTCCGATCTGGACGTAAGCGAGGAATCGCTCGAGGAGAAAATCGCTCTTGATCTTCGTCATGGGGAATTGGATATCAAAGGACTTCGCTCCGCCTGGGCATGGAAGGCTGGGCCCCCTGCCGGGTGACGCTGATGGCGGCAGCCTTCATCGCCCGCTTGACCGAGTCCTCGAGCGAGAGTCCCTCGGCAATCCCGACCGCCAGCCAGGCGGTGAAACAATCACCGGCCCCCACCGTGTCGACGGCCTCGACCTTGACCACCGGAATGTCCGTCCGACCCTCCGCGTTGTAGATGCGGGCTCCCTGCGCGCCGAGCGTGACCACGATCTGCCGGCACCCCCGCTTCAGAAGGGTCTCAGCCGCTTCATCAACGTCGGATGATCCGCCCAGAAGGCAGACCTCGCCCCGGTTGGGAACCAGCACGTCCACCTTGGCAAAAAGACTCGGAGGCAATTCGCGGGCCGGAGCCGGATTCAGCACAAATGGAACCCCGGCCGCACCCGCCATGTCCGCGGCCGCCTCGACCGCTTCCAACGGCACCTCAAGCTGGGCGACCACCGCTCCGGCCAACCGGATCGCATCCGCCGCAGCCTGGACATCTGCCCGGCTGACCCCGTCGTTGGCTGACTTGGCCACCACGATCAGGTTCTCCTTCTCCTGACCGCCCATGATGATCAGGGCAACCCCGCTTGCCCGCGACTTGTCCTCCGTGAAGTAACTGAGGTTGATGCCCTCGCGATGGAGCTTGAGGCAGGTGGCCTCCCCGTAGGAGTCCGCGCCGCAGCGGCCGACAAATGCCACCCGGGCACCAGCCCGGGCCGCCGCAACGGCCTGATTGGCTCCCTTCCCCCCGGCATATTGCTTGAACTCGCCCCCGAGGAGCGTCTCGCCCGGTTTCGGCAGACGCTCGCCCGTGATCACCAGATCGGTATTGGAACTGCCGACCACCACGATTCTCGGGGACCCGGGATTCTTTTCAGCCGTTGGAGCCATAGGGATCCAACGCTAGATCCGAGCCGGGTCCTTTAGCGAGGGCGAAGTGCGGCCAAAACACCCTCCTCGGGCGCACCCGCATCACTTCGCGGCAAGAGACTGCCGCGACTGCAACTCGCGATCCATCCTGAGCACTGTCGACTATCGACCTTGCCCGCCTATCGCAGCGTCGTAACGCGCACCGACGAAATCCCAGTCGACCACGTTCATGAATGCCGCCACATAATCGGTCCGCTTGTTCTGATACTTCAGGTAGTAGGCGTGCTCCCACACGTCGACCGCCAGAAGCGGGATCGTTCCCTGAAAAGTCAGGTCCTGGTGTTTCTCCGCCTGAATCACGACCAGGTTCCCTGAAAGCTTTTCAAGACCCAGTATGCCCCACCCGCTGCCTTCCACCGAGCCCGAGACCGACCGGAAGAGTTCGCCAAATCCTTCAAAGCTGCCGAAACTCAGCCGGATCGCCATCGCCAGGCTTCCCTTCGGTGCGCCCCCGCCGTTCGGGCTCATGCAATTCCAGAACAGAACATGGAGGGCATGCCCGGACCCGTTGAAAGCCAGTTCACGCGCCCAATGCTTGGAATAGGGACGGTCTCCGTCACCCGTCGCAATCGACCGCAGCTTTTCGGCCGCCATGTTGGCGCCACGAACATAACCGGCATGGTGGATATCGTGATGCAGGCGCATCGTCTGCTCATCGATATGCGGTTCCAGCGCGTCGTAGGCATAGGGGAGCGGCGGCAGGACATAAGTCCCGTCCCTGTAGCCGACCATGCTCTCGGGCAAGGCAACGCCCGTTCCTGCGGCGGAGTCCTCCGCCCGGAGGACGCCCCCAAATCCCAATACGGCCGCTCCCGCTCCGATTCCCTTCAGCCAGTCGCGCCGTGAAAGTTCCGATCCGTTTTCGTTAGTCATAATCTTGGTTCCGTCGGTGTTGTTGGTTTCGATTTCTGTTGGATAGAGTTTCCTGTGGCCTGAGCCGTAAAGCCTCAAAATGTATGGTTGATACTGCCCCTTGCCATTGAAACTGACCTGTAGGAGAGGCTTTACGCCTCGATATTAGCAGCGATTCCCGTGAATCGAAGCGTAATCCCTCAAAATGTATGGTTGATACTGCCCCTTACCGTTCAAACTGACCTGTAGGAGAGGCTTTACGCCTCGATATCAGCAGCGATTCCCGTGAATCGAAGCGTAATCCCTTAAAATGTATGGTTGATACTGCCACTTGACGTTCAAACTGACCTGTAGGAGAGGCTTTACGCCTCGATATCAGCAGCGATTCCCGTGAATCGAAGCGTAATCCCTCAAAATGTATGGTTGATACTGCCACTTGACGTTCAAACTGACCTGTAGGAGAGGCTTTACGCCTCGATATCAGCAGCGATTCCCGTGAATCGAAGCGTAATCCCCTAAAATGTATGGTTGATACTGCCACTTGACGTTCAAACTGACCTGTAGGAGAGGCTTTACGCCTCGATCAAACTTGGCCGACCGGACGAAAGCATCGAAATCTCCCCCTGCCCTTTACCTCATGCTGTCCCGTTCCCATCGTCTTCATTGTGCCAGAAGCCGCCGCAGGATCTCGTCCACCATCTTCGGGTCCGCCTTGCCCCGGCTGGCTTTCATGACCGGGCCTTTCAGCGCGTTGAGGGCTTTCTCATTTCCCGATCGGTAGCTCTCGACCGACTTCCCGCCGTTCGCGATCGCTTCCGCGCACCAGGCCTCCAATTCGCCGGTGTCCGTATTCTGCTTGAGCCCCCTGCGCTCCACGATCCCGGCGGGCTCATCGCCCGAAGCGAACATCTCCGCAAAGACCTCGCGGGCCTGGCTGCTCGAAACCACTCCGCCCTCCACCAATGCCACCAGGTCCCGAATCTGTCCCGGTTGAATCTTCAGCTCGTCGATGGAGAGTGAAGCTTGGGACATTTCGCGCAGCAGATCGTTCGTCACCCAGTTGGCAATGGCCTGCGCCCGGCCCGTCTCGGCGCCCACCGCCTCTTCAAAGTACTCGGCCAAACCCCGATCCGCCACCAGGACCGAGGTGATCGTGTAGGGCAGACCGAATGTCTCCATCAGACGGCGCTGCCGCTCAAAGGGCATTTCCGGCAGCTGCACCCTGATCGATTCCTTCCACCCTTCATCGACCACCACCGGCATCAGGTCGGGATCCGGGAAATAGCGGTAATCGTGGTCCATCTCCTTCGTCCGCATCGGCTGGGAGACACCTGTATCCGCATCCCACCGACGGGTCTCCTGGACGATGGCCTCCCCTCGCCGCACCGCCCCGATCTGGCGGCGGATCTCGTATTCGACCCCGTTGCGCACCCCGCTGATGCTGTTGAGGTTCTTCAGCTCCACCTTGGTTCCGAGCTTCTCCTGGCCGACCGGCCGCACGCTGATGTTCGCATCACAACGCAGCTGCCCCTTCTCCATGTCGCAATCCGATATGCCCGCCCCGACCAAAGCCTGGCGCAGGGCGGTCAACAGCGCAAACACTTCGTCCGGATCACTCATGTCCGGCTCGGTCACGATTTCCATCAGCGGCGTTCCCGCCCGGTTGAAGTCAACCAGTGAGTCGTTCGCAAAGTGATTCAGCTTCCCCACGTCCTCCTCGAGGTGAATCCGCGTCAGCCGCACCTTCCGGTGGGCCCCCATCACGTTGCGCGACGGCCCCGGCAACTCGATCTCGACCTCACCCCCGACACAGATCGGCTGGTCGTATTGGGAAATCTGGTAGTTCTTGGCGCTGTCCGGATAGAAGTAGTTCTTGCGGTCCCACTTGCAGACCTCCGCGATCCGGCAGTCGAACATAAGTCCGGTCGCGATGATGCGGTCAATCGCCACCTTGTTCATCACCGGCAGGGCTCCCGGCAGGCCCAGGACCACCGGATCCGTCAGGTGGTTGGGCTCGTGGGCAAACCCCGCCTCCACCGGAGTGAACATCTTCGTCCGGGTCTTGATCTGCACGTGGACTTCAAGTCCGATGACCGCTTCGAATTCCATGGTGTCGTTCTCCCTTCGCCCGCCGCTAGCTTCCCGGCCGCCCGATCACGTCCGCTCCTGCCGATCCTCCCGAATCAATCTGAAAGACCCCGACAAACGGCTTGGGGACAATCGCCACCGTCCGGGTGTTCTCCCTGCCCATCACCTTCGCGGCAAATCGATTGACCTCTTCCAGGCTCAGCAACTCCGGCAGCTCTTTCTTCAGCTGAATGGCTTCATCGAGAGTCTGCGGATCCTCCTGTGCGCGCATCAGGACCTGCTCGATGAGGAACCCGTTGTTGGAAAACGCCTGACGCATGTGCCCGATGAACGGTTCGATCGCCCCGTCAAACTCCTCCCGGGTCACCCCTTCGGTGGAGATCTCATCCGCGATCCGCTCGACCTTCCGGGCAATCGCCTCGGCGTCGGCGGGAGAACAGTCCACCGTGGCCTGAATCAGGGCAAATGATTCGTATTCCGGATACGCGATGAGCTCCGACGAAGGCGAATAGGCCAGTCCGAGATCTTCACGCACCTCGCGGCTGATCCGGACCTGAAGTATCCGGCTCAGGACATTGAGGTTGGCCCGGTCCTGCAGGGTGATCTTGCCCTCGATCGGCCAGATCCCGACCGCCACCGCCTGATGGTCCTCGCCCACGAATTCGACCCGCTGAAAACCCGGTCCCGCCGCCATCTTCACCGGACGGACAAAACCCGTCTTCTTCTTCGCCGCTCGCTTCGGCAACTCCCCCAGGGTCCTCGCCATGCTCGCGACCGCCATCTCTTCGGGAATATCACCGACCAGGGTCACCTCGACATAACCCTCCGTCAAAGGCTTTTCCACCCAGTTTCGCACGTCGGAGACGCCCAGCGTGGCATAGTCCATCGGATCCCCCCAGACAAAGCGCGCATCGGTCCGGTAGAGATGGTTGTCAAGTTTACGGAACCCGTCCTGCAGTCCCAGGCTCGAGCCCTGCCGAGCCTGCATCGCCCCGACCAATTCGCTGTTGAAGGCTCCACGGGAGAATTTGGGTTGATAAAGAAATTCCGTCACAATGCCAAGAAATGTATCCAAATCCTCACTCCCAAAGGCTCCCCGGAAGGTGAAGGCGTCGTGATCATCAAGATCAAAGCTGAAATCGAGCATCGAGGCGCTGAGGAAGGAACCGATATCATCCGCCATATAATGCGAGGTTCCGCTCAGCAGGACCGTCGCCAGGGCAAAATCCCGAATCGCCTTCCGGTTGCCCTTCAGGTCGAACATCCCGCCGCCCACCCGGACAACGGCCCGGACAATCGAAGGCTCCTGACGGCTTTCCACGAAATTGAACCGTACCCCGTTGCTGAATTTCATCAGGCCTGCATTCAACTCGGGCACCTCCCGACGCTCGACCACCTCCCCGGGAGGACCCCAATCCTGCAGTTCAAACTCCTTGGTCAGATCCGCCTGCATCGAGACATACGAAATGCCTCCTTTCCGGTGACGTCGGATGTCGTCGACAATCTCCGTGGGGCCTCCCTTTACCACCACCTCACCCGAGATATGATAGGCCATGTTCTCCATGTTCCAGCTGTCGCGAAAAGCCTTGTTCACATCCGCGATATTCAGCTCACGGAGAAACTGCTCACGCATGGCCAGGTCCGCCTCGATTCCGATGAAAACCTGGTCGCTCACGATCGATTCGACCAGGGCCGACGCGATCGAGTTCGGATCGAGTTTCGCATACTGCGCCCGCGCCTTGCCGAGATCGAGCAGTCCCCGTTTCTTCAGCCAATCCGCTTCCTTGGCCTGAAATCCGTCCTCGTAAGTCAGCCGGATGACCTGATCCAGCGAGAGAAGCCCATTGCGCCACCCTTCGCCCCCCGCCGTGTAGAGCCCGGCCATCGACGCCGTGATCCCGACCGATCGCTCAACCGAGGCTCCGGCTCCGCCCGCCTGCTGAATCATCCTCTGCAGCCGGTTGGTCAGCAACTGGGCCGCCAACTGACTGTCATTCCAGCGCTTCCGAGCCGCCAGGGAATCCGTTCGATCGCGGTCGGGCTCCACCGAGGCCACCTGAATCGAAGCCGAACCCACGTGGGAGACTTCAAAGATATCCGCCCGGATCCCGCGGCCCGTGTTCAGTTTCCCCAGATCGCGATCGGGAACGCGCGTCGTCGGCTTCGCCATGCTCCCGAAAAACTCCCGGGTCAGCCCGATCATGCCGTCCACTTGAATATCCCCGGCCACCACCAGTATCATCAGGTCCGGGCGGTAGTTGCGGGTATAATAGCCCATGAAGTCGGATCGACTGGCGGTCTCGATAACCTTGGTCAGTCCGATCGGATTACGGTCCGGCAAAGTCAGGCCCGAAAAGAAGAAGCTGGTCGATGCATTCTGGCTCCGAAACTCAAAGCCGTCATGGATGCGCAGTTCACTGAGAATCACCCCACGCTCCTTGTCGATTTCCGCCTGCGAAAACTCTATCCCGTCGGCAAAATCCCTGAGCAGGACCAGTCCTCGACGCAGCAACGCATCCGAGTTGTCCTGAAAATCAAGGATATAGACTGTGTGATCGTGAGTGGTCACCGCGTTGACATCGCTCCCGAACTCCATGCCGAGATGCTGGAAAAACGAGATCATCTCGCTGGACTGGAAGTTCCGGGTTCCGTTGAAGGCCATGTGCTCGGTGAAATGGGCCAGGCCCCGCTCATTCTCCTTCTCGTCCAGTGATCCCGCGAGGACCAGCAGCTGGATACTGACCCGCCCCGGGAGGCCCCCATGCGGCAGGATCGCGTAGCGCAGCCCGTTTTCCAGACTGCCCCAGACAACATCAGGGTCCGGCTTCAGGGAACTGCTCTCATGGGCCCAGGTCCCGGTACGCGGATCAGCCATCAGCAGCACGGGCCAGAAAACGGCCAGCACAACGGCAAGAACCTGACGGCGGCTAAAACTCCTCATCCCCGCATCTATGAGCCTCATCCCCGCAGAGTCAAACGCCCGCGACCCGATTCCCACGCTCCTTCCAGTGCTGCCAGACCCCAAAGGTAGGGACGGACCGCCGGGCCGTCCACAACCGGAACCCAGAGATCGTTCTCCGAAAACCTCCACTCCACTACACCATCCCTCCAACTCTTCCCCCCTTCAGCGCCCACCCGTCCCGGCCCGAAGGCGTCGGGACCTGTCCCGGCCCGAAGGCGTCGGGATCTGTCCCGGCCCGAAGGCGTCGGGAAGCAACCATCTTCCCTTCTTCCGTTCTTCCTGTTTTCCCCTCAAAACCTAAATCACAGGCGACTGACGCACAAAATCATGTCCCCGCTCGAATCGACGCCCCAGTTCCAGGATCTCCGCCTCTCCGAAGGGTCGACCCAGAATCTGCAGCCCGATGGGCAGGCCCGCCGAAGTGAACCCGCAGGGTATCGACAAACCCGGGATCCCCGCCAGATTGGCACTGAGCGTATAGATGTCGCTCAGGTACATTTCCAGCGGATCCGATGACCGCTCGCCTTTCCGGAAGGCGGCAAAGGGCGATGTCGGCGTCAGCAACGCATCCACCTGCCCGAAGGCATTGAGGAAATCCTGACGGATCAGCGTGCGCACCTTCTGGGCACGCAGGTAGTAGGCATCATAATAACCGCTGCTCAGGACATAGGTTCCCAGGATGATCCGTCGCTTCACTTCTGGGCCGAAGCCTTCAGCCCGCGACTGAAAATAGAGATCAATCCCGTCCTCCGCCCGGGCCGCCCGGTGACCATACCGAACGCCGTCGTAACGGGCGAGATTCGATGAGGCCTCCGCCGTCGCGATGATATAATAGGTCGCCACCGCGTACTCGGTGTGCGGCAGAGAGACTTCCCGAACCTCGCATCCATTCGCCTCATAAAAGGCAATCGCACAGTCAATCGCCGCTTTGACCTCGGAGTCGATTCCCTCGGCCAGGTATTCCTTCGGCACCCCGAGCCGCCAGACCCGGTCCGCCTTCCCGCCGGTCGGCCCGAAGTCCCCGACCGGCTGGTCAACCGAGGTCGAGTCCCGGCCGTCATGGCCGGCAATCGCCCCAAGAAGCAGCGCTGCGTCGTCCACGGTCCGGGCCATCGGCCCGACCTGGTCAAGTGACGAGGCAAACGCCACCAGTCCATAGCGCGAGACCCGGCCGTAGGTCGGCTTCAGGCCCACCACTCCGCAGAACGAGGCCGGCTGTCGCACCGAACCCCCGGTATCACTCCCCAACGCCAGCGTCGTCTCCCGCGCCGCCACCGCAGCCGCACTCCCCCCGCTGCTGCCTCCGGGCACCCGGGTCAGATCCCAAGGATTCGAGGTCACCTTGACCGATGAGTTCTCCGTCGACGAGCCCATGGCGAACTCGTCCATATTCAACCGACCCCAGACAATCGCCCCCGCCGCCTTCAGGCGTTCGACCGCATGGGCATCATAGGGAGAGACAAACCCCTCCAGCATCCGGCTGGCACACCCCAAAGGCTGTCCGCGAACAGCCAATACATCCTTGACCCCGACCGGAACTCCGTCGAGCGGACCACGGCTCATTCCCTCCGCCCGCCGCCGATCCGAGGCGTCCGCCTGGGCCAGGGCATCCGCCTCGTCATAGGAAAGAAAAGCCCCGACCGAGCCATCGACCGCCTTGGTCCGATCCAGATGGGCGGACATGACCTCCCGGGCCGAGATCGATCCATCCGCCAGGAGCGATCCCAATTCCAACGCCGTCTTCTCAATAATCACGTCAGCCATGCAACAAGAGTCCAGTCACCCATCACCCATCTCCCATCTCCCATTTTAGCATCTCCCATTTCCGCATCACTCCACCACTTTCGGCACGACAAACATCCCCTCGCGGGCCGCCGGGGCATTGCGCAGGGCTTCTTCCGGACTCAGGGCGGATCGCACCTCGTCGTCACGCCAGACATTGGTCACCGGGATGGCATGGGCGGTCGGCTCAACCCCGTCGATTTCCACCGTATTGAGTTTCTCAATATAGGTCAGGACCTCCTCGAGCTGGCCCGAAAAGAGCCGCTTTTCCTCCGCGCTCAGGGCGATCCGCGCCAGGTTGGCCACGTAATCAATATCAATGGGGGCGTGTGTGCTCATGTCGTTTTCTCCAGCTGATCCATCCGCTTCAGAGTGTAGCCACCGCGCTGTGCCGCGGTGTCCGTCGACCCTGGAAAACGCCGACACAGCGACGTTGCTCTACACCCAAAAACCGGGAAAACCGGCTCAAGACTGAACCGTTCGCATCACCCACCGCCAATAACCTGCACATCCCGTTGGTCATCCCGTTTTCTCCAGCTGATCCATCCGCTTCAGAGTGTAGCCACCGCGCTGTGCCGCGGTGTCCGTCGACCCAGGAAAACGCCGACACAGCGACGTTGCTACACCCAAAGACCGGGAAAACCGGCTCCAGACTGAACCGTTCGCATCACCCACCACCAATAATCTGCATATCCCGTTGGTCATCCCGTTTTCTCCACGCCCGTCGAAGACTCACCGCTACCGACGGACCTTATACTCCGTCTTGTCCTCGACCGCCTTCAGCAGGCGGTCAAAGGCCCCGTTCACCTCGTCGTCCGTCAGGGTCCGGGTCGGCGACGCATAGGCCAGCGAGAAGGCCAGGCTTTTCGTCCCCTCAGGCAGCCCTTTTCCTTCGTAAACATCGAACAGGGTTACCGTTTCCAGGCTGAAGGCGCCGTTCGTCACCGTCTGGCCCAACTCCCGCAGGATGCCTTCGACTGAGCCCGCCGGGACCGATTGCCCGACCATCAGCGCCACGTCGCGAAGAGCCGGCGGAAAACTGCTGAACGGCTCATACTTCATCGGCTTTCGCCCGACCGAAAGGAACTCCGGTGTCATCGCCAGCATGCCCGCGAAGACCTTGCCCCGCACATTCAATCGATGCATCTCGGCCAGATCCAGCATCCCGAATCGGATCGAGAACCGCCCGTCCGGGTCCTCATGGCGGGCCGCCTGACCCGACTGCCAGCTGCTGTCCGGCCGGGTTACCGGCTCAAACACAATCCCGGCCGGGTCAATCCCGGCCAATGACGTCAATCGCAGGATCCGCTGCTTGGCATCAAAAAAGTCCGGAGAGCTCCCTTTGCGCCAGCTGATCCGATCCACGTCTTCGCCCAGGAGAAAGCCCACCCCGACCATCTCGTCGACCGCCCCGCCGCGTTCACGAAAGACCCGGCCACACTCAAAGAAGCGGGAACCGCCCGTATGACGGGCCTGGTTCAGCTTCAGGACATCAAGCAGTCCCGCCACCAGGGTTGCCCGCAGATGGGTCTGATCCTCGATGATCGGATTCGCCAGCTTCAGCTCCTCCGCCGCCGTCTGGGAGAACCACCTCCCGAGCTCCTCACCGGAGCGTAGGCTGTAGTTGATGCATTCATGAAAATCCTGGCCTACCAGATAGGACGACGCCGCCCGCGAAAACTCCATCACCGGATCATCCACCGCCACGATCCCCGGCGCTCGGACCACCCCAGAGGGAATCTTGTCCGTGCCATAAACCCGGAGGATTTCCTCGATCAGGTCAATCGGCCGATCCAGATCGAGCCGAAAACTCGGTATGCCGACCGTCCAGGTGATCTCCCCGCTCTCCTCAACCGTCTCTTCCCGCTCAATCCGAAGCTCCAGCGACTCGAGGGAACTCCGGACGACCTCGGGAGCGATCTCAAAGCCGCAACGCTCCGTCACGTACTTCGAGGATATCCGGATCTCGTTCTTCCACACCCGCTCCGCCCCGACTTTGAAAATCGGCTCGGCAACCGTTCCGCCGGCCGTCTCGAGGATCAGGTCGACCGCCCGGCGCGCGGCGAACTCCAGGGAACCCACATCCACCCCGCGCTCGAAACGGTAGGAGCTGTCCGTCGACAACCCGAGCCGCCGCGAAGTCCAGCGGATACAGGATGGCTTGAACCAGGCCGCCTCCAGAACAATGTCCGTCGTCGAATCGGAGACTTCCGAGGACAATCCGCCCATCACCCCGGCAATCGCCACCGTTCCCTCACCGTCGGCAATCGTCAGCATCCGCCCGGTCAGGACCCGCTCTTTCTCATCCAGGGTGGTGAAGCGCTCCCCGTCCTTCGCCAGCCGCACCACGATCCTGTTTTGACGCAGGAGGGAGGCATCAAAGGCGTGCAGGGGCTGTCCCAACTCCATCAATACGTAGTTGGTCACGTCCACGATGTTGTTGATCGGACGCAGCCCGACCGAGGTCAGCAGACGCTGCATCCACTCCGGACTCGGCCCGATCTTCACCCCGCTGATGACATGACCAAGGTAGAGCGGACAAAGTTCGTCCGCCTCGACCGTGATGCTGTCGAGAATACCGCGCCCGCCGGCCTGCGGTCCCGGGACCCCGTTGAAACGAACCTCCGGATACGTCAGGGCGAGTCCGAAGTGCGCCGCCAGCTCCCGCGCCAGACCCAGATGGGAAAGACAGTCCGGCCGGTTTGGCGTCACCTCCAGGTCGAAGACAACATCGCCGTCCGGGTAGACATCGTTGATCCCTGTCCCGAGAGCCGGCGCTCCTTCAAGAATGAGCAGCCCCGCCGCATCGGAGCCATAGCCGATCTCCTTGCCCGAGCACATCATCCCGTCCGATTCCACTCCCCGCAGCTTGGAACGCTTGATTTTGAAGTCACCAGGCAGAACCGCCCCCGGTAATGCCACCGGCACCCGGTCGCCCACCTTGTAGTTCTGCGCCCCGCAAACGATCGTCTTGCGGCCGTGGGAAGGTCCGGCGTCGACCAGGCAGACGCTCAGGCGATCGGCATTGGGGTGCGGATTCCGCTCAAGGACCTCACCCACCACCACGTTCTCCAGTGGCGGCAATCCGGTCTCTTCCACCCCCTCGACCTCGAATCCGAGAAGGGTCAGGGCTCGCTCGATCGTAGCCGGCTTTTCCTCAAGGGCCACATACTGCTTCAACCAACGATAGGAAACTTTCATCGCGCAAACTGGTTCAGGAAGCGGAGGTCATTCTGGTAAAAATAGCGGATGTCATCCACGCCGTATAGAATCATGGCGAGGCGCTCGATGCCGAAGCCGAACGCATACCCGGAATAAACGTCGGGATCATACCCGACCGATTCAAAGACCGCCGGATCGACCATGCCGCAACCAGCCATCTCGATCCATTCACTGCCCACCTTGGCCAGGTGACTGGACGAGAAGTCGACCTCGAAACTCGGTTCGGTGTAGGGAAAGAAATGCGGACGCAACCGCGTCTTGGTTCCCTTCCCCAGCAGAGACTCGAAAAGATAGTCGAGCAGGGCCTTGAGGTCACGGACGGTCACACCCTTGTCCACGTAAAGCCCCTCGATCTGGTTGAAATTCGCCGAATGCGTCGCATCCACCGTGTCGCGCCGAAAACACCGGCCCGGCGAAATGATCCGCAGCGGAGGCTTCTTCTTCAGCATGGTGCGGATCTGAACCGAAGAGGTATGGGTCCGCAGGAGATAACGCTCATCGTCAAACCTGGAGACATTGCCGAAACGCGCCTTCTCCGGGAAATAAAACGTGTCCTGCAGATCCCGGGCCGGATGGTCCGGCGGCGTATTCAGCGCATCAAAACAGTAATACTCGGTCTCGACCTCGGATCCCTCGACCACCGAGAACCCCACCTGCTTGAAGATCCGACAGATTTCTTCCCGAATCTGGGTCAGGGGATGGCTCGCTCCCGGGCCAGTCCCGGGCACCGGCAGGGATGGGTCCACCGCCGGTCCGGCCTGAGCCAGGATCTCCGCCTGCTCAATCGCCGCCAGCGTCCGATCCAGGATGGATTGGAGCTCACCCTTGGCCTCGTTGATCAACTTGCCCGCCGCGGGCCGCTCCTCTTTTGGCAGGCGACCGATCTCCTTCATGACCGCGGTCAGCTGACCGTTGGGTCCGACCAGACGCGCCTTGAAGGCCTCAAAGGCCGGCCGCTCGCCGATTCCCTCCGCCTCAGCCGAAGCCGCCACTATCACCGCTCTCAGTTTCTCTTGCATCGTAAAATTCCAATCTCACGAACCCATCACAAAAACTCCACCAAAAACCCAGCCCCATTTCACCAGCCCACGGGACAGCGTCGCCAGCTGAAAACCCCTCGGAGAGGCTTTATGCCTCGATCCCTGTTCCCGAAAACAAAAGAGGCCGGGCCTCTCAGCCCGACCTCCCTCGAAGTTCAAACAAGACGGGGAAAATCCCCGCTCTTTCAGGCGGAAGCCTTGGCCTTCAGCGCGTCGCGGGCCTTGGCCACCAGTCCGGCAAAACCGGCTTCGTCCCGGACGGCCAGGTCAGCCATGACCTTGCGATCCAGCACGATCTCAGCGGCGGCCAGGCCTTCGATAAATCGGCTGTAAGAGATATCGTTCGCCCGGCAGGCCGCATTGATGCGGACAATCCAGAGGGAACGCCAGGTGCGCTTCTTGGCCCGGCGGTCACGGTAGGCATACTGGCCCGCGTGGTCGACCGCGTCTTTGGCATAGCGAAAAAGCTTCGACTTGCTGCCGAAATAGCCTCTCGCGCTCTTGAGAACCCGCTTCCGCCGACGGCGTGATGCGGGTGAATTGGTGGATCTTGGCATGTTTCCTTATAGGTTTGGAACCGGGCAGGTCGCCTCGTTGTTTTTACCTGACCGGTTAATTGGTTTGAATCAAGCGACTCAGCTCAGACCGTGCGGAAGGGCTTTCATCAACTGGGCAGCGTGGCCTGGAGCGACCAGCTTGTCCCGGGAGTTCCGGCGCTTCTGTTTCACTGTCTTTGAGCTCAAGAGATGGCGCTGCCCGGGCGAACGGCGAATCAGCTTCCCCGTTCCCGACAACTTGAACCGCTTGGCGATGGATTTCTTGGTTTTCTGCATGGATCAATCCGTGGAAACCGCCCAATCAACAGGACCCCGATTCCCATGTAAAGGGGAAACTCCACCCAAGCCCCCAACTTTCCACCACCCCCTCAATACCTCCCACCTCTCTCCCCTAACCTCCTATTGATCAACGAGACGAGCGACTTTGTAACATAATAGGTTACAAAGTCAGTGGATTCCTGATCAGGCACCTAACCCAAGAAACCACGATACACCTCACGAAGGTGTCATCGTAACCACCTTATTTAAAACCACTTCTGAACATTTGTAACATATTATGTTACAAAATGGCTGTTTCCAAAGCCGGGGTCCGGCCGCCATTCAGCTTGCCCTGCGGCGACTTGCCCGCGAAGACGGGCTTGCGTCAACTCCTCTTCGATCGTAGGACCACCCCGGATGCCCCCTGAGATTCCATTCCCAACAGCCAAGACAGGCACTGCGGCGCATCGATGTGCACCGCGGAGGAGCCATGCCAACGGCCTTCCCTCGAGAAGAGGACTGACGCTGGTCGAGCTCCTCACCGTCATCGCGATCATCAGCATCCTGATCAGCATCCTCATCCCGACGGTCAGCACCGTCCGAACCAGCGCCCGCAAGGCCAAGGCCAAGATCCTGCTCACCCAATGGGCCACGGCCCTGGAGACTTTTCGTCAGGAATACGGGTTCTACCCCGCTTTCGATTTCGCCGCGGATGAAGACAACCTGATCGCCTCGGCGGCTGATACGGCCGTGTTCGTAAAGGCTCTTTCCGGACGGAACGTGGATGGGTCCGTCCTTGAAGCAACCGACACTGCATCAGGTAACAAAAAACGGATCCGCTTCTACACCTTCTCCGAAGGCGAGATCAACGCCAGCGGCCAGTTGGTCGATGGCTTCGATGGCGACAAGATCGCCATCCTTTTCGACAAGAATCTTGACGGCATCATTAAGGTGGGTGAAGACGCCGACGACGACTACGCTGCCTTTCCCGAAATCATTTCCGGTGTCGCGTCGCCACCCAGATGGCCCACAGGCGGTCTCCGCGCCGGTGTTGCCATCTACTCCCCGGGACCTGCCGGAGTGGGCAACATGATCACCACCTGGTGAGATTCGGTGACCAGCCTGAGTCAGGGCGAAGGGGATCCGAAATCCGGGATTTTCAAACTCAGGCTTTACAAAAGCGCTCACATTCCCAAAAACCTCCCTTTCCAATTCTGGAAGCAAGGTACGCCTCCCTAGCTCAATGGTAGAGCAGTTGACTCTTAATCAATTGGTTCGGGGTTCGAGTCCCCGGGGGGGTACCAGAAATCTGCCTGCGGGCAGCAGGTAGGGCGATATAATCGGACCCTGAACGCGCAACATTCGAGGGGGCTCGAACCCGGGTTCGACGGAGCAAAGCGGAGATGGGTGCCACGAAGTGGCAATCCGCAGGACCTGGCAGAGCCAGCCAATTCCCGGGGGGGGTACCAGAAATCCGTGTAAAGGAAGTGAATCGAACTGAAAACAGGGCTCTGCCAATACCCTGATCCAGCGGGCTCGAACCCGGGTTCGACGGAGCGAAGCGAAGATGGGTGCCACCTTGTGGCAGTCCGCAGGACCTGGCGGAGCCAGCCTATTCCCGGGGGTG
The DNA here is from genome assembly GCA_041395105.1 of Opitutaceae bacterium. NCBI lineage: Bacteria > Pseudomonadati > Verrucomicrobiota > Opitutia > Opitutales > Opitutaceae > Opitutaceae bacterium. The sequence continues at coordinate 883,383 of JAWLBB010000002.1, forward strand.
AGCCCAATGCGTCCAGAGGTCGGGAATAACCCTCCGGAGGGCCTACCTGCCTTGGTCGACCTGCCGCTGGTATTCGGCGGCATCGAAATTCCCGAGCGATCTGGCGATCAATCCGTCATCCCCCATCTGCCATTCTTCCCACCCGCTGATCCGGACGCGGTGACCGGTGCCACCGGGACCGTTGTTGGTCCCCTCAAGCGTCCATTTGTAGATGGTCCGGTCCTGTTCCACCACAAGGTCGTCCATCTGGACCATCAGGTCGGGAAAGGCGGTCATGAACCCCCGGGCAGCCTCGGCGATCTCACCTCGCCCCAATGACGGCGTGCCTCCATTGATGGTCAACGACCCATCCGGCGAAAAGAACCCGGCAACGCTGGCCGGATCCTGACTGCACCAGGCCGCCGTGTACAGCCTCGCGAATTCGCGAAGCTCTGAAGTTGGGTCGTCTGCCATATTGAGTCTCCGATTAAGGGGATTGATCCATTTCGTCGCCACCATCACAAGCGATCGCTCATCCTTTCAAAAAACCATTGGTTGCCCATTGGTCTTTGCATCGCTCGTCACCTCGATGAGCTATCCCTGCGCGCAGGGAAACTCCAGCTCAATCCCGGATTACCGGAAGTCGCCATCATCCAACAGGGTGATCTTCTGCGTGGGAACCATCGCATCGATCTTCGTAATCACGGCTGACGCCATCGAATCCGATGGAGAGTCAACCGGAAATGGCTGAGCCGCAACGTGGCGCGAAGACAGGAGCGAAACCAGCGATCTTCCTGACCGTCCGCAGAACCACCAATCCCTTCCCGACACACGAATAATCCGCAGCCCCCCACTGGATCATTGCCCTGCCGAAGCCAACCTCCTACCGTGGATTCCATGCCGACCTGGGATCCGGATCTCTACCTCCGATTTGCCAACGAACGCACCCAGCCCACGATCGACCTGGTTGCCCGTCTTGGTGAAATCCGTCCCGCTACCATCATTGACCTGGGTTGCGGCCCGGGCAACAGCACGGCGATCCTCCTCAAGCGATTTCCCGAAGCGAAAATCATCGGACTCGACCACTCCGATGAGATGATCGAACAGGCGCGGGCGGCGCTGCCGCTGATCGATTGGATTCATGCGGACGTGCGCCTCTGGAAGCCGGATTACCACTTTGATCTGGTCTTCTCCAATGCCGCTCTCCAATGGGTCCCCGATCACGCCAGGCTTGTTCCCCAATTGATGGGTTGGCTGAATCCGGCAGGCGTATTGGCGGTGCAAATGCCGCTTCACTACGACTCGCCACTCCAGCAGATCATCCAGAAGGTCGCGCGAGACCCATCCTGGGCGCACCGGATGGATGGCCCGCTGAATGCCCTGACCCGACACCCGTCGGGATTCTACTATGACATCCTGAGCGGACTGAGCGCCCACATCGATATCTGGCAAACCGAGTACTTCCATCAACTCGAGAGTCCGCAGGCCATCGTGGACTGGATGCGGGGCACCGGCCTCCGGCCTTTTCTCGAAGCGCTGACGACCGAGAGCGAGCGCCAACAATTCGAGGAAGCCGTCCTCGCAGGAACGACCGCCGCCTATCCCCGGCAAAAGGACGGCCGTGTGCTCTTCCCTTTCAAGCGGCAATTCGTGATCGCCCACGCCTGAGTCCGGATCCCGTCCGAGTCCACCCTTTGGCCAGTCTCACACCCGGCGCTGCACATTCGACAGGTGCACGACGAGGAGCAGGCCGCTCAGGAGCAGGCCGGGCCAGATGACCAGCATGGGCTGCTGGAAAAGATAGGTCTGGTTATGGCGCAGGATGGTCCCGAGTTCCGGCAGATCCGGGTCGCCGGTCAATCCGAGAAAGGTCAGGCCGCTCAGCTCCAGCACCCCGACCGCAAAGAACAACTTGGCCAGCGACACGATCTGCAGCCTCGCATTGGGCCAGATGGAAAAACGGATGATATGTCCGCGTCGCGCCCCGAGGGCCCGGCTGGCCACGACGTGAAGCGCCTCGGCCTGCTCCGCCCAGATCACCCGCAACTGCCGGAAGCCGAAGGCCACGCTTCCCACCGCCGCCGCCAGGACGAGCGTCCCCGGCGACGGTTCGAGAAAGACCAGGAAGAGAAGGCCGACGAACAGCACCGGCAGGGCGATCCCGACCGAGACCATTCCGCGTATTAATTTTTTGAATACCCGCGGCCCACTCCGCTCCAGCGCGACAAGGATCGCCGAAAGAAGCAGGGTCAGCGAACTCGCCGCCAGCCCAAGGACCACGGTGACCCCGGACCCCCGCCAGAGCCGGCTGAGCATGTCGCGGCCCAGTCCGTCCACCCCGAACCAATGCCCCGGCGCCCACCAGGTCAGCCGCAGATCCAGAAAATCCTGCGCCTGCGGATTGTAGGGGGTGTAGACAAGCCCAAGGAGGGACCAGACCACCCAGGCCAAAGCCACCACTCCCATCGGACTCCACTTTCCCGGAAGGCCCTTCATGAGTCGGGATCCTCCGAACTGCCGGTGGCCACCGGATTGATCAAAACAACCACGAAATCCGCCAGAAAGACCACACAGACCACGAGCAGAATGACGAGGAGCAGCACGTTCTGAACAACATAGATGTCCCGATCGAGCACAGCCGTCACCAGGTAGCGCCCGAGTCCCGGCCAGGAAAATACGGTCTCCGTCAGGACGGCTCCGCCGAGCAACGCCCCGAAATTGGTCCCGATAACCGTGATGACCGGTGCGCTGACCACCTTGAGCACGTGGTGGATCCAGATCCGGATCGGTCCCAGTCCCCTCGCTCGCAAGGCGGCCACCAGGGTATTCAGCCGCGGATCCTGCAGACGGGCCCGCAGGACCGAGCAGACCTGAGCCGCCGGATAAAAGGAAAGGCAGAACGCCGGCAGAGCCAGGAAGTTGAGGGCGACCCCCAGTTTCCGCAAATCTCCGTCGAGGATCGAGTCGATGGTCAGAAACCCCGTCACCTCCGGGGGCTTGATCAGGGCAAAATCAAACCGCCCGCCCGCCGGAAACCAGCCCAGCCAGAGACTGCCGACGATGAGTGCGAGGAGCCCGATCCAGAAAATCGGCAGGGTCAATCCGATCGTCCCCAGAAGAAAGGACAGCCTTCGCAGGATATCCAGGTGGAAGACCTCGGCAAAGACCGCCGTGATCACGCCAACGACGATTCCCAGAAAGAGACCGCAAAGGCTAAGTTCGAGGGTTGCCGGGAAAAACCCCGAGACGTCCTCGGCGACAGGTCGGGCCGAAAGGAGGCTGCGGCCCCAATCCCCCGTCCAGAATCGCTTCACGTAAAGGACATACTGGGTCACCACTGGTTCATCCAGACCCAGACGGGCCCGCTCTTCGGCCACGCGAACAGGATCCGGGTTCTTCAGCCGGAGCGCGACCGGATCTCCGGGGATGGCCCGAATCGCCAGAAACAGGGCCATGCTCGTGATCAGGAAGATTACCACGAAGAGCCCCAACTTACGCCCGACGAACCGGAGGAAACGAAAGACGTGTCGCCTCATGACCGGGCGAGCGGAGCTCGCAAAGATCCGCTGGAGATGGCGCCGCCGACACGAGCGACCCGTTCAGAGAGGCGCGCCCAGCGGTCACGCCCTACCCGAATCTGTTGATCGCAATACCTAAACAGCATCCCTTCCAAGAACCTGAATCTGCATCGGAAAGTCCAGACCGTTCCGATTTCACTTTCGTTACCTTTCGTTCTCCCGACATCTTCGAGCCGGGATTTCGCCAGGCTCAACTTGAGCGAAGCGGGTGTTCATCCCATCCCCCAAAGCATCCGTCTTCCGTTCTTCCGTGTTTTCTGTCCTCCCACTAGAAGAATCCGTCCACCGTCCTCTTCCCGATCTTCGAACTCCGGCTTGTCCGGGCGTATCGAAGAGTAGCCTGATCTCCGATCTCCGCGAACCCCGTTCGCTCCCATACCGCCTACCGATCACCTTCCCCCCGCGCCTTCCAACCCAGCGGTCCCAAGCGCAGGTCGCCGATCAATTGCAGCTCAAACCCGGTCACTTCTGAGCGCATGACGGCGATATTGTCGCCATGGATCAGGGGGACGATCGGCAGATCACGACGCCAGATCGCGAGGGCTTCCTCATAGAGTTTCTGACGCACGGCCTTGTTGGTCTCCGCCCGCGCCGCGAGCAGCACCCGGTCCATCTCCTCGTTCCGGTAGTCCGAAAAGTTCGTGGCCGAACCCTTCACGGCCGCCCAGCTGCCGAGCAGGATGCCGAGGAAATTGTCGGTGTCGCCGTTGTCCCCGACCCAGCCGATCAGGCCCAGGTCGTAGTTGAAATCCCGCAGATCCGCCAGATGGCTCTTGAAATCCTTTGAGACGATCTCCACCTGCAGGCCGATACGCTCGAGCTCGCTCCGGATGAACGACGCCACCTTGACCGGATCCGGGAAATACTGACGCGGTGCACTCATGACCTGCAGCTTGATCGGTTCCGTGAACAGATCCGCATGCCGGGCGATGATCTCGCGGGCTTTCTCGACATCGCGAACGATCGGGTCCGGCAACGAAGGCTCGCCGAGAAAGCCCGGCGGGATCGGGTAGGTCGCCGGCCGACCCGCCCCGTCCAGGGCCACCATGGCGAGTTCGGTCCGGTTGATTGCCATGGCGATGGCCGCCCGGATCTCCGGGTTCTGATACTTGGGCAGATTCAGATTGAAGGAGAGGTATCCGACGTTGAGCCCCGCATGCTGATAGACGGTGAAGCCAGGATCCGCGTCCAGATAGACCACCTCGGCCGGCTGGAGCCCGTCCAGTCCGTGCACCCGGCCCGATCGGAGTTCGAGCAGGCGGACGGTGTTGTCCGGAACCACCTTCATGACGAGACGCTCAAACTGGGGTGCATGGGCCTTGTCCCAGTAGTCCGGATTTCTCTCCATGATGATCGCTTCGTTCGGCTCCCAGCTCACGAAGCGCCAGGGACCCGTTCCGATCGGGTGCCGTTGAAAATCCGCACCGTAGGTGTCCAGACCGGCCGGGCTGACGAGAAAAGCCGGGAAGATGGCCAACGAATTGAGGAGTGAGGCGTTGGGCTGGCTCAGCCGGAAGACAATCGTCATCGGCCCCTCCGCCTCGACCGCGATCACATCCTGATAAAGGTAACGCCAGTATTGGAAATTGGCACCGGGAAGGTGGCCGGGATGATCGTCCTCCATCTGCCGGCGGAAGCTGAACAGGGCGACCTCTGCGGTCAGAGGAGTCCCGTCGTGGAATGTGACACCCTCCCGCAGCTCAAAGCGGTAGGTCAGACCGTCGGGCTCGATCATGACAGACTTGGCGAGGCAGGGTTCGATCTCGAGGGTCCCGGACTTGAAGCGGACAAGCCCCTCGCAGATCTGGGTCAGGGTGTTGACCGATTCCCCGTCATCCACATCCGCAGGATCCAGCTTCTGGGCATCGCTGCCCCGGGCAAAGATGAAGGTCTCCGGAGCAGCGGAGCTGTCCCCTCCCCGACCACAGCCCGCCTGCAGGCTGAGAAATACGGCGAGCAGGGAGACTGACAGAAGGTGCACAAATCGATTTCGCATCATATCCAGAAAAGGTGGGTTAACCGAATCATTCAGGAGAAAGCAGTTCGCCCACCGTGACCCAGCATGCCCGGTCGGGCAACCCCGAAAGCCATTCTTCCGGATCCCTTCGAGGAAAGATTTTCCAATCAGATTTCAGCCACAATCAGACCCTGAAACACACCAAAAGAATCACGAGAACCACCAGGACCTTAAGCCTATCGAGGCTTCACGTCTCCCCACCTACCGACCTCGGAGACCGTAAGCTTCTGAAGCCTTACTTCGCCTGCCCTGAGTTTGCCGAAGGGTCCCCTTCCGACACTTCCGAGTTCTCCCCTCCGAAGAATCCCTTTCCCCCACCCGACAAGCCCTCCAGCGCCCTGCGCCTCCTTACCTGTTCCGGTCTCCAGCAGAGCTGGATCCGGTCTGTTATTCTCACTTCGTTCGTTGAGGGGTCGTCGCAAAGCTCCTCGGTAGTCGCGAAACGCTCGGAACTTTGTGTCATCCCAAATCTTCGTCCCTCCCATCAGGCCGCGGACCAGTGGAAATGAACCGGCTTCTCAACCGAGTCGCCCAGGCTGAGGTAGACCGGGCAACCGGTCGCAGTCGCCTCAATCAGCGCCCCCAGTTCTTCGGTCCGGGCAAAGGGGAGATGCAAGTGCGTTGTTAGCCGCGCGATCTTGCGCGGCCCCTCGCTCGTCATCTCCTTGTCCACGGTCAGGGAGAATCCCTCCAACTCAATTCCCTGCCGTCGCGCCACGATGGCCATGGTGGTGGCCATGCAGCTCCCCAAGGCGGTCGCGACCAGGTCCGTCGGGGAGAATGACTCGCCCTTCCCCTGATTATCCTTTGGGGCGTCGGTCTGAAAAGTGGAACCCGAAGGCTCATGCCTGACCTGACAATGGAGACCACCCTGGTAATCGATCGATATCCGAACCATGCCACGCAGTGTGCCGGTCACGTGCCCGATGACAAGACCTCGGGGACTTAACAGATAGTCCCGAGCTCTTCGCGACCCTTGGGTCCTCATGTGGCCATCCTTTCCCCTCCCGACCTTCGTTACCTTGGTTACCTTGAGCGAAGCGGGTGTTCATCCCAATCCCCAGAGCATCCTTCTTCCCTGTTCCGGTTTCCAGCAGAGCTGGATCCGGTCTTGTCACTCCGTTCGGGACTTCCTGTCCTCCTCAATCCAATCTTCGCGAGCTCGGCTCGCTCCTACTCCCGTTCCCTATACCCCATCAGGCCCCTTTCCAGAGGCACCCTGATGGTCACGAAACCGTGACTGAACCGCCACAGGTTCGGCACAAATCAGGCATTCCGGAATGCCCCCCTTAGGGGTCCTACTTGCACGGTTCTAAGGGTTACCCTGATCGACCCCTAATGCGTCGTAAATATGTTGTGAACGAGAGTCTTAAGGTTGATGAAGGAATCGTGAAAACGCGGGGGAAACGCCAGTCAAGCACAGCAATTACAGGAGCCAAATCGGGCCTCCTAAACAGGGCTGTCTGGACCGACGCAGGACAGAACTCGAATGACCCGTCCGGCAGCTCCTCCGCCCGACAGTCCCCCAGGTAGAGCCCCCCTTCGTCATTCTTCAATTCTCGATTTTCGATTCGCCCCATGAGCCTCACCTTCCAAGAAGCCAAACTCCTCGATTCAGAAGCTGCCGCCACCCTCGCCACCCCGAATTGGAAGCGCACCCTCGATCTCACCATCTGCTTCCTCGCCATCCCGTTTCTTCTTCCGATCATAGCGGTGATTGCCGTGGCGATTAAGATACTATCACCCGGTGCTCTCCTCTTCAAACAGACCCGTGTGGGCAAGGACGGCCAGCACTTCACCTGCTTCAAGTTCCGCAGCATGCGGGTCAACGCCGATACCGGCGTCCACGAGAACTACGTGAAGAACCTGATCCACTCGGCCGACAAGCCGATGACCAAGCTCGACAACGCCGGCGACACCCGCCTCATCCCGGGCTTCAACCTCGTTCGTGCGACCGGTCTTGATGAACTCCCCCAGCTCTTCAACGTCCTGCGCGGCGAGATGAGCATCGTCGGCCCGCGTCCCTGCATGGTCAGTGAGGCCGCCGAATACGAGCCCTGGCACCGCGAGCGTTTCAAGACCCTACCTGGTCTGACCGGTCTCTGGCAGGTGTCCGGCAAGAACCACACCACCTTTGATCAGATGATGCGGATGGATATCCGTTACGCCCGGAACAAGAACCTCCGGACCGACCTCTCGATCATCGTCCGCACGATTCCGGCCCTCATCGTCCAGGCTCTGGAAACCCGGAAGGCCCCGGCCGCCAAGCAAACCGAGAACTCGGTCGGCACCTCGGTAGCCGCCTGATTCATCCGCGCGGCGGACATCCCGGCGTAGTGCTCGAAGCCGGACGACTCCCAACGAATCCACGGGGAGTCGGACTCGCCATGGTGCAAGTTCGGTCCGCCGTCCACGGCCCACCGTCCACAGTCCACAGTCACCCGTCCACCAGCGGCAAAGCCGCTCCACCGTCCTCTTCTTCAAGCCTCATCCTCGCAAAGCCGTCCTCCGACATCCGACCACAGTCCTCTTTTTCCATCCTTCGTCACCTTCGTTCCTTAAGCGAAGCGGGTGTGAATCCCCTCCGAAAGCCGCGCCCTCTGACCTCAGGCTTCTTCCCCAAAGCCGTCCAACGTTCACAGTCCACAGTCCACCGTCAACCAGCGGCAAAGCCGCTCCCACCGTCAAGCTTACTTCAGAATCTCCAGCCCCATCCGTTGGAAATACCGTGACCTTTGATCAAAACGGCGTAAATTGACGACGGACCTTATGAGCGACGAAATAGGAGTGGGCGTTGTGGGGCTCGGCTACTGGGGACCCAATCTGGTGCGGAATTTCCGGTCGTTGAGAGATTGCAGGCTTAAGGCGATGTGCGATCTGAGCGAAGACCGCCGCAAGCATCTTCAATCCCTCTACCCCGAAGTCGAAGCGGTCAAGGACTACGACCGCCTCCTGAACGACCCGTCGATCGACGCCATCGCGGTCGCCACCGCCGTCCGCTTTCATCACCCACTGGCCAAGGCGGCCCTCGAGGCCGGCAAGCACGTCTTCGTGGAAAAGCCCATGGCCAGTTCCACCGCCCAGTGCCAGGAACTCATCGATCTCGCGGCCGAACGCAACCTGACCCTGATGGTCGGACACACCTTCCTCTACTCACCCCCGGTTCGCATGATCAAGAAGATCATCGACCGCGGCGAGATCGGCGACATCCGCTATATCAGCGCCCGCCGTCTCAACCTCGGACTCTACCAGAAGGATATCAACGTTACCTGGGACCTCGCCCCCCATGACATCTCGATCATCCTCCACATCATGGAAGAAACCCCGGTGACCATCAATTGCCAGGGCGCCTTTCATGTGACCGAGGGTATTGAGGATGTCACGACACTTTCCCTGAGCTTCCGCAAGGAGCGCTCGGCCATCGTCCAGAGCAGCTGGCTGGACCCCCGCAAGGTCCGGGAGATGACCATTGTCGGGAGCAAGCGCATGATCGTTTACGACGACGTCGCCACGAACGAGAAGATCAAGATCTTCGATGCCCGGGTCGAGCGGCCCCCGCACTACGACACCTTTGCGGAGTTCCAGTACGCCTACCACTACGGCGACATCTATATCCCGCACATCCAGCAGGCAGAGCCCCTCAAGACCGAGTGCCAGCATTTCCTCGACTCCATCAAGTCGGGCGAGAAATCCCTGACCTGCGGGGAAAAGGGTTTGGAAGTCGTCCGCATCCTCGAAGCCTCCTCCGAGTCGCTGAAACTGGACGGCGGCCCCGTCGAGTTCAACAACGGCTTCCACAAGAACGGGAACGGAGGCAGGTAGCCCCGGAGGTTTCCGGGTGTAGCCACTTCGCTGCGTCGAAGTGTCCTCAAGCTCGCCCACCAAGTCAGGCGAGTGCCGTTCCACCTGATTTGGCTTTCCGCATCCGTCCGGAAGCGTATCACTAGCATCCATGCGCAAGGTCTTCGTCTCAGGCTGCTACGACATCATCCACGCCGGGCATATCCAGTTTTTCCGCGAGGCGCGGGCTCTGGGAGATTTCCTGACCGTCTGCTTCGCCTCGGCCGATGTCTTGTGGCTGCACAAACAGCGCCGGAGTTCTCTGCCGGATGAGCACAAGCGCGCACTTCTGGCCGGGCTGAGAGTCGTGGACGAAGTCGTCGCCGGCGAGGGTCTTGAGGAAGGACTCGATTTCCGGGAACACTTCCTGCGAATCCGCCCCCATCTGCTCGTCGTGACCGAAGACGACAAGTACGGCGCCCTCAAGCGCGAGCTCTGTGCGCAGATTGGTGCCCTATACGTGGTGTTGCCCAAGACCCCGCCCGAATTCCCTCCCATCTCCACCAGTGAAATCGTGCGCTATATCCGTGCGCCGCAGGAAGCCCCCTTGCGGGTCGACTTTGGAGGAGGTTGGCTCGATGTGCCCCGGTTTGCGCGACCCAATGCCTACGTGGTCAACTGCGCGATTTCCCCGACCGTATCGCTTCGCGACTGGCCCTATGAACGCAACTCCGGTCTGGGTGGCAGCGGAGCCTGGGCGCTCCTCAATGGCCGCAATGGGGTGACCGCCGAACTGGATCTGGGCGTGGGTTGGCAGGATCCGGCGGTCATTTCCGAGACGGGCCTGTGCATCTGGCGAAGCGGCCCCAGACCGGATCTGGAGCTCAAGCACAACGCGGACTTCCTGCGCGGTTGCATGGCACTGTTCTGGACCGGCAAGCCTCATGACACTCCCGGGGTGGTCCAGAACTCGCGGGATTTTGATGCCATCGAAGCAGCCGGAAAGACGGCCCGCGACGCCGTCTGGGCATCCAGCTTGCCTCAATTGGCCGACGCCGTTCGCCAATCCTACGCCCTGCAGATTGACGAAGGTATGGCGCCACTGGCCGGCGATCCATCGGCGAAACTGACAATTCCCGAGTCCCTGTCGAAGTCGGTGCTGGCCTGGAAATACTGTGGCGGTGGGTTCGGCGGATACGCCCTTTACCTGTGTGCCACCAGAGAGACCCGGGACGAACTCTGCGAGCAGCCAGGCTTCCGCCCCGTCGAACCCTACGTCCTGTCAGGGGTCTAGGCACCCCGGTCCGCCCCCTGCCGTCCGTCGACCTCGTCCCGACGTATTGAAAAGAAGCCGGACGTCCACAGTCCACAGTCGACCAACCACCAGCGGCAAAGCCGCTAATCCCCCCCGAAAGTCGCGCCCTCCGTTTCATTCGTTCTCCCGACATCTTCGAGCCGGGATTTCGCCAGGCTCAACTTAAGCGAAGCGGGTGTTTATCCCCTCCGAAAGTTGCGCCCTCCGACACTGACCTCTGTCCTCAGACCTCTCCTTCAAAGCCTCTTTCCCTCCTCCCTCCACCGCCCACCTCGTCCCGGCGTATTGAAGAGAAGCCGGACGTCACATCTCGAACTGCCAGGTATTCTCACCTCCGCGCTCGAGATGGATTTCCATGCTCTTTGCGTCGCCTCCCGGAAGAACGACCTCAACCCGGTAACGTCCGTGGAAGCCACTGAACTCGACCGCCCCGGTTGAGTCCGTGACCAGATCAACCTCCCTCGTCATCCAATCATCCCGGATGAGCTTCTTCAGAAGACGGTAGGCGGGCTTCGGATTGAGGTTCTCATCGACCAGCCCGCCGCCTTCAAGCCAGGTGTCACGGTCGGAGAAACTCCACCAATTGATCGAAGCAACCGCCGGATGTCCGAATGCCTGGGTGTAGATCTCCTCGGCAAACTCCGCCTGTGCCTCCTGCGTCCAGGTCCCGCTGCGCCAGCCTTCGATCGGTTTCCCTGCCGATTGCGGTATGAATTCGGTGATATGCAGCGGCAGTCCGAATCTCGCCAGATCGTCGAGCGCCTCTTTGAACTGGGAAGGGGAAAACCACATTTCGCGCGGTTCATGGGCCTGAATCCCGATACCCCTGACCGGCACGCCTCGATCCAGAAGTATCCCAAGCAACTCGCAAAACTTCGCGCGTACCTCGGGCCGGGCGATCATGAAGAACTCGTTCAGGATGAAATTGCCCTCAGGATTGGCCTCGGCGGCGTTCCGGAAGGCCCGCTCAACCCAGGGAACGATCTCGCCGACCTGGACCTGACTCACGTGATAGCGCTTTCCTGAAGCGATCTCCCAGTCGGTGTTGGCGGGATCGAGCATTGCCGTCTCCCACGGGACAGTCGTTACGGGTTCATTCACGACATCCCACATATCGATACGCCCCTGCCAACCTCCGACCAGATTACGAATTCGCGCGTCGAGCAAGGAAGTCGCCGCCTCATCCGGCAATGCCAGCAGCCAGTTCGGGGTACCGGCCGGATGCGTCCAAGCTAACGGGTGTCCTTTCACGGTGAGATTCTGCTGAACGCACCAGGAAAGAAAGCCATCGAGCTCCTGCCATTGGGGACGTCCCTGCTCCGGCTCATACCCGGCCCAATAAACCTTCACAATCGTGAAGTTGAAGAGGTCGACAAAGAGTTCTCTGAAACGTGCAGCCTCATCCGGACTGAATTTCGGAGACAGCGCTCCGTCGCTGAGCGCCCCAAACAGGAAATCCTGCGAGATCTGATCGACCCTCACCCGGGCACCTGCGATCGGTCTCATTTCTTCATCGTGAAAAGACAGTCCGGCCACGCTCTTCCTCACGTTCTCAATATTCATGCGAGCCTCTCCCAATATCTGATCCTCAACCACCGGGTCGTAGGTCGCGGACGACCGGGTCTGGCCCGAGGATGGATGCACCATGGCACTGAAGCCCATGGAGACAACGATCAGCTTCATCATCCGAAATCCAGACATCCGTAAGAGAAGTCCATCGTGACCAACCGACTCACGGAAGCCAATCCAATTCAAATCCGTACTCCATCGACCAGCGGCAAAGCCGCCAATCTCCTCCGAAGGTCGCGCCCTCTGAAATCTGACCTCAGATCTCAGACCGCTGACCTCTTCTTCAAAGTCTCCGCCCTTCGTCCTCCGTCCACCAGCGGCCATGCCGCTCCTCCCTCGCCTGACCACCGACCTCCGACCTCAGACCGCTGACCTCTTCCCAAAACAGTCTACCCTCCCCAATCCCACCTCCACGAAGACCCGCACTTCAGTGAAAACCCTGACCAAGGCATCGCGATCACCCCGATCGATGCGTTCCCGGGTCACCTTCCGATTGACCCGACCCGTATCCATGTAAACCTGCCATGATGGCTCGGGCGAAGCGGATTCACATCCTGGCAGTTCTCATCGCCCAGTCCGCAACCCGCCTCCTTGGTCAGGCCACCGATTGCCAGACCCCGGTTCTCTACGCCACCAACATCATCTGCGAGAGCACTTTTCTACCGCTTGAGCTGCAGGGGTTTTCCGAATACACGCAGCCGACGGATCCGGATGAGGCACCCCGCAAGTATCTGGTCGAACGCTGGTCCGGAGTTCGAACACTGCATCATGTCCACAGCGGGGGTTCCTTCGTTCAGGACCTGGCCTTCAGCGGTGAATGGCGCTTCGAGGCCACCACCCCCGCCGATCAATCGACCAAGACGATCGACTACCATATCCTGCGCTACGCGACCGGCACGACCGAAACCGGTTCCTGTACAAGCCTTCGCACCGGCATCAACGGCCTCCCCGGCGGAAACTGCGGTTCCGATTACTGCGGCGAGTTCACCGTCAACGCGACGACGCGCGGTTTCAGTCCGACCCCATCAGGTTCAAGCTGCGCCAATGGGTTCGGCTATTACTGGACATCCGAGGACACCGTATTCGAGGAACTGCTGGAACAGGATACTGAGGAAAACGCCATGGTCCGGGCCGAAGCCCTGGCCACCACGGGAACCTCAAGCCATTCGTTCGCCAACGACTTCGAGCGAAACTGGGACCCGTTCGACCGCACCAGGCCAGTACCCTTCCACGCCCAAAAGGTCCGGTTCTTTGCCCTCTTCCCACCGACCTGTCCGGGCACCTACACCGTCGTCTATCTCTACCACCGCTGGGCCATCGGTGAAGAACGCCCTGAAGAGCCAAACCACGCCGTGTCGGATACCGTTGAATTCTCCGATTGGAGCTCACGAGCCCCGGGCCCGACCGATTGGATCGAGATCCCTCTCGAGAAGGGTATGAACATGGAGATCGCAGGCGCCCTCATCTACGGATCCTGCGACTCCCCAACCACCGGTTTAGCCTCCGACCGCCTGCCCGACGTCGACTTCAATGTTCCACTGGGCGCCGACCCCGCCGGTAACCCCTATGGCTTGCTCACCATGCGCTCGCCCACTGTAGATCCCGCCCTCGGCGACGCCGGTTCCTTGCAGGTCGTCAATCCCAACCCCGCCAATGTCCAGGTCGACCGGGATACCGACGGCAGGATCCGCTCAGTCCGAACGCCCGGGCGCATCACCACCGTGACGCCCCTCGGCACGGATCGGTTCCGCATTGATCACTACAGAGGCGCGTCCGAAGTTCCCGAACCGGGCACAGAGGCATCCTCCACCCAGGAGGTCTCGTTTGCCGAGGGCGAGGAAAGCCGATCCCTGCGGATCACCGAGGAAAGCTCCGGACGGACGACCATCCGGGAATACCGCGAACTTCTTTCGGACGGACAGATGGAACTGGTCGAGGGAGACGGCCTGCGGTGGGAAGGTCTTGAGCGGTCAGTTGCCGAAGACGGCGTTGTCACCGAGACCTATTCCACTTTCGACCTTGAGGGAAACCTCGTATCCAGAAGACTGGAACGCTTCCGGGAGTTTCCCTGGGGACGCTCGCTCGTGGAAACAGTGGCCGATCCGGATGGCGACGCCCTCACCGCCACCATCGCCTATTATGACGACCCTTTGTCGGACGGAGCCGCCTTCGGCCAGATCCGTCTGCGGACCGATCCGACCGGCCATTGGTTCCGCTACGAATACAACGACGAAGGCAGAATCAGCCGCCTGGTCGAACCGTTCCTCAATGCACCCCCGGATGCCGCCCTCACCGATTCCATCGAACGCAGGTTCACCTACGCCTCCATCCCCGATCTTGACGGCGATGGCTCCGAGGAGCTTCTCGAAACGATCGAGACCCGGGTCAAGGATCGGCTCACCGGCCGAAGCTTCACGATCAAACTCTCCGATACCGGCAGCACGGACGGCCAGCCGACCCGGGAATCGTGGGAGATGATTGCCACCGGGTCCGAAGCCGATTGGGACGATCCGTCGAACCTCAAGACCGTGCGAACAACCATCGACGATGGCCCCTTCATCGGTCGGGAGATTGAGGTCCGCTATCCGGATGGGCTCCTTGTCGTCAATCACTACAGCCAATCCGGCGGCCTTCTCACTGTCACCACAGAGGTGGGAACAGATCCCGATGAAGAGGGACATCCGGAGACAGGGACCCTCACTGTCCGGACCACCGATCAGGAGGGAAACCTGCTGGTGGAGGAGGCACGCGATATCGCAACCGGCACCCTGACCTTCCGGCGCACGGCGACTGCAACCGATTCTCTCGGCCGGCCCATCCGATTCGAGTTCCTTGACGGCAGCAGCGAAACCATGACCTACAACTGCTGTGGCCCGAGCGTCACAACCGATCCGAACGGCCTGTCTGTTTACCATGAATACGACGTCCTCGGCCGTGTCTCCGCACGAACCTCGGCCGGCATCCGCACGGAGTATGACTACGATGCCGACAATCGGGTGATTGCCCGACGAACGATTGATCCTGTCGGAGAGAACGAAAGCACTCTCCTCAGCCGGTTCGATCACGCCGGGCGCCCCAGGGTCCGGGTCGACGCCGAGGGCCGGGAGCAGACGACCGCCTACTCCGTCCTGGAGGACGGAAGCCGGGTCGAGCTTGTCACCCATCGGGATGGATCGACATCCCGGACGGTCAAAGCACGCGATGGACGCCCGATCCGGGTTGACGGTACCCGCCAGAACCCGAAGCGTTTTGACTACGGTGTCGGCGAGAAGGGCTTCTTCTCCCGCGAAATCCGCATCGGCGAAGACGACGCCGAAACCGAATGGATCACCACCTGGTTCGATTTCGCCGCCCGACCCTACCTCGTCGAATACGCGGACGGTTCGCGGGAGACGCGGGGCTACGACGGCAAAGGGAACCTCATCGCATTGACCGACCGTGACGGTGTCCGCACCCTCTTTGACTCCGACCCGGCTGGATTCGTCTCCATCGTTGCCATCGATCAGAATGGAAACGGGCAGATCGACTTCGCAGGTTCCGACCGGGTAACCCGAACCACCCGCTCCTACCTGGCTGAAGAGAGCCAGGCCATCGAGCGGACCACGGTCGAACGATGGACGCAAACGGGAGAGGATTCGCCGGAGGTGGTGCAGGTCTCCGATCGATGGCTCACGCAACGCAAGGAGAGAACCACGATCGGTGATCACGTCACCGTGTCCCTCACTCAACTGCAGCCCAATGGCGATCTACTGATCACCCGGACGGCGACCGACGCCCCCACCCTTCGCACCACCTGGCGGGACGGAAATCAGGTGCGGCAACAGGTGATCGGCGCCGAGGCCAAGGTCTTGCGCGAGATCCGCTATGACTACGACGGGATTGGGCGAATGGTTGAAATGGTCGATTCCCAAGCCGGGTCAGCCACCGCCGGATACGACCGGGACAACCGTCTGACGACGATCGCCCATACCGTGGTCGAGCCGGACGATTCATTGAGCACCCGGACAACCCGTTATGAGTACGACATCGAGGGACGTCCGATCCGGATCATCCTGCCCGAAGGCTCGACCGAGACCCGCTCCTATAACAGTCTGGGCAACCTGGAGCGGCTCGAGGCGCCACGCCAGCCCTTGATCGAGCTTCAACACGATTCACAGGGGCGGCGCACCGCAATCCGCACGACACTATCCGATTCCGGTGACACCGCGACCACACGTTGGCAGATCGATCCCTCCACCGGGCGACCGACCTCCAGGGAATTCCCCGACGAAACCTTCCTCAAGACTGAGACATCCCCAGCCGGTCGACCATCCGTTCGGACAAAGGCGGACGGCGAAACCATCACCCTGAGCCGTGACTCGTCCGCCAATCTCCTCTCCA